>CADAMO010000069.1 GCA_902788995.1 Oscillospiraceae bacterium | reverse complement strand
AGTGTGCGGTTATGTGATTTTCGGTAGCGCGGCACCTCAGTGCCGCTCATGACATAAACAATCTTTTTTTATCAACCGGAAAAGAAGGTATTGTCTGAAAAAACGGATCAACGGATTTTTCATGTTGCTGAATGTAGCTTTGGTAAATAGCGGCACTGAGGTGCCGCGCTACCGGGGAATTTCATTGCTTCGGCAAATTCTAATTGCTGTATCCCACAATTTTCCGTGATGAACCTAAAAAAAGGGCTTGAAAAAACAGTCAGCCTGTGCTAACATATAAAAAACGAAAATACGGATTGAAAAGTTGTCAGCTGAGTAAATGAAAAGGAGATCCGGTTCGAATCCGGAGCAACCGCCATTCCTGTATTTGCCGACGGGGCTGCCCGTGATTGCCGCTTTGCGCGGCGGTCTGCCGGGGCCTCCGTCCGCATTAGTCAGACCCTGCCGTATTTTCAATATCGGTCACTGTTACCTTTTGGCGAGGAGAGTGCAGCCGGCAGCCGCTTCGGGCGGCGCTGACTGCGCTTTTTTTATTTCATCGGCAACTGCCCGTTCCCCATGAAATAAGAAGCTTTTGCCGGAAGGGGACGCGGACCCTGCTTTTTCCGCGGAAGGAGGCGAAGGAGTTGAGAGGAAAAGCGCGTGCGCTGCCGGGCGTGGGCGGCGCGGAGATCCGGTTTATTACGATTGTTCCACCGACACATCATCACACAGAAAGGAAAGGATTGTATGAAAACAAATCTCAGAAAGAGTATCGCGCTGCTGCTGACGCTTTTGCTGCTCGCCGCCTGCCTGCCGTTGCCTTTGGCCTTTGCGGCTGACCCGGTGCATATCGCCGACGCGGACGCGTTCCTCGCGTTTGTCGGCGGCGACGCCTCCGCCGACGCGGTGCTGGACGCGGATATCGACCTGGGCGAGTGGACCACCGCCTTTACCGACGGCTACTCCGGTACCTTCGACGGCAACGGCCACAGCGTCACCTACACCAAGACCAACCCCACCGGGAACTTCCACTCCCTGTTCAAGATCCTGAACGAGGGCGGTGAGATCAAAAACCTGACGGTCAAAGGCGCCATGACCTTCACCGCCGCCAGAACCTTCAACGCCCCCTTCGTCTATGAGAACCACGGCGTTATCCGGGATTGCGTCAACGAGATGACCATCACCCACACCGGCACGAAAAACTGCCAGTACGCCGCCGGTATCACGGCGAAGAACTATGGCACTGTCGATAACTGCGTGAACAACGCGGCGATCACCGTGCGCAACTACGCGGGCGGCATCGTGGCCCAGAACCTGGGCGGCCAGGTCCTTAACTGCACCAACAACGGCGCCATCACCGCCACCAACGTTGCGGGCTACGCGGGCGGTATTGTGGCCGCGATCGGCGCGGCTTCTTCTGCCGACGTGAACCTGATCGAAAACTGTGTCAACGCCGGCGACGTGACCGGCGGCAGCGGCGATTACGGCTTTGCGGGCGGCGTGATCGGGCAGATCAACATCGCCTCCAGCTATGCCACCTATCAGTCAATGCCATCCATTACGGTCAAGGGCTGCTCCTCCACGGGGACCCTCTCCGCCGGCGGCGGCACGGACGAATTCGTGGCCAAGAACAACAACCCCGACAACTCCACCCTGACCATTGAAGCCGGCGTGCCCGCTCATGAGCACACCTACGGCGAGGGCGTGCAGACGAAGGACCCCACCTGCGTGGAGGCGGGCGAAATGACCTATACCTGTACCACCTGTGACGCGGGCACGGAGGGCCACACCAAGACCGAGCCCATTCCCGCCACCGGCGTGCACACCCCCGGCGAGTGGACCGCCGAGACCGTTGACGGCGAAGCGCTGCTGGTGAAGCGCTGCACCGTCTGCCATGAAATCACGGCGAAGAAATCCGCCGCGGCCGCCGCCACGCTGGACAACGCGGTCCAGTCTCTGAAGGACGCCTTCTTCCGGCTGGACCCCGTCTACGGTCGGGATACCAACGTCTGCGACATGCTCTCCGACGAGCTTGTCAACCTCGGCTATGAGGATATCGCGGTGACGGTGGCCTCCGTCGACAACCCCGCGGACGGCACCGCCGCCATTGCGGACAACGGCGATATCTCCTATTTCTATTCCGATCCCTCCGGCAGCCGCTTTATGTGGTTTGCCTCCATCCCCGTGACCTTCACCCTGACGCTGGAGGACGCGGACGTTTCCTATGAGAAAAACGCCGTGGTCAAATGGGACGGAGAGAAAGCCCGGCAGGCCATCGCGGAGCAGGTGGCCTCCAAAGTGACCGAAGAGACCATCAAGGGCGAAAACGAATCCCTCTCCGCCGTGACGGATACGTTGACGCTCTATAAGGCCGTCAAGGACGCGGCGGGGGACGATATCCTCTGGTCCCTGATCTCCTGGGAGAGCTCCGACCCGGATACCATCGCCATCGACGCTTCCGCGCAGGGCTCCGCCGATACGCTGTTCGCCCCCTATCAGGGCGTCGTCAGGCGCGCCGTGGAGGACAAGCAGGTGACCCTGACCGCCACCTTCAGCTTCCAGCGCACCTCCTACGACGAAGCCCCCATTACCTATACCAAGACCTTCGACGTGACCGTCAAGGGCATGGGCGATGAGATCGTCGCCGAAATGCAGCGCCAGCTGGACGACAACTATCTGGCCGAAAAGCTCACCTACATCGGCACGAAGGAGCCTGTGGATCCCGACCACGTGACCTACGACGTGCAGCTGTTGCTGCCCCGTACCAGCGGCATTGAGAACAGCGGGGATTACACCTTTACCGTGGTTTCGGATAACGAGGCCGCGCAGGTGAACGTCGCCCGCCTCAACGTGTACCGCCCCCTGCCCGGCGAAGCGCCGGAGGCTGTGACCCTCACCGTCACCATGAAGCACCGGCAATACGATTTCAGCGTGTCCAAGGAGATCGCTCTCACCATCGAGCCCCTCACGGAGGAGGAGATCGCCGACCGCGCCGCCTTTATGGAGCAGGTGAAGGCCAGCCTCTTTGAGGGCGTCAATAACGGCGCCAACGAGGGCCCGGAGGCCGTCACGGAAAATCTGTCCTCCTTCATGGAGGCGGTGCCGGACGGCGAGGGCGGCGTCCGTTGGGTCCGCGCTTACAGTGAGACCACCGATACCGGTGTTGTGGCTGTCAGCATTGACCCCACCCACCCCTCCGAGCAGTGGGATAAGTTCCGCTCCTCCGACCCGAAGGTGATCTCCCACGAGACGCTGTTCGTGACCCCCGCCAAGGAGAACGCGGAGGTGACGCTGACCGTCTGCCTGTCCGACGCGCGCCTTGCCCGCTACGCGGAGATGTACCCCGATCACGAGGCGCTGGCGGGCCTGTCCCGGCAGACCGTGGAGCTGAAGCTCACCGTGCCCGGTACCGATCCCAGCCCGGAAAATCCCGCGCAGGACGACCCGGCGCAGGAAGGCGACCTCTGCCCCCTGTGCGGCAAAGCCCACACCGGCGCGTTCGGCAAGATCATCGCCTTCTTCCATCAGCTGATCCTGCGGTTGAAAGCGCTGTTCAATACGGTTTGCTGACGGACAATAAATGATTAACGGATCCCCGGACGGACGACGTTCAGGGGTCCGGTTTTTTGATAAAGGGGGATTTGTCGGGGCGACGCGGAGCGTCGCAGGTGTGAGGTGTTTCCGATAAGGAAAAAACGTTAGTTTGAAAGATCTCAAACCTCAAACCTAACACCTCAAACCTGTCGCACCATGAGCGCGACAAACCCCAATTTGCCGAGTTCCTTTCCCTCCTGCCGGGCTTTTTTTTCGTCGGTTCACAGCAGCACGTCCATCACCATCATCAGCGCGAAGCCGACGCAAAAGGATACGCTGCCCTCGTGGGAGCGGTCGTCGACGGCCTCCGGGATCAGCTCCTGTACCGTCACGTAAAGCATGGCCCCGGCGGCGAAGCTGAGAAAGAAGGGCATCAGGCGGATCACCGGGGCGGCGGCCAGCAGGGCGCAGAGGGCGGCGACGGGTTCCACCGCGCCGGAGAGCACCCCCGCCCAAAAGGCCCTGCCCCGCGGCTTTCCCGCTGTCAGCAGGGGGAGGGAGATGATCGCGCCCTCGGGAATATTCTGCAGGGCAACGCCCATGGCCAGCGCCGCCACACCGGCGGGGGAGAGCGCTCTGGCCGCGCCGGTCAGTCCCGCGCAGGCCACGCCCACCGCCAGCCCCTCCGGTACGTTGTGCAGCGTCACCGCCAGCATCATGAAGGCGGCGCCGGAAAGGCCTCCTTTGCCGTTTTTCCTGCGGCGGTACAGCGTATCCACCGCCCTTTCCGTCCCGATCATGGTCAGTATGCCGCAGACAAACCCGGCGGGCACCGCGAGAAAAGCGATCTTCGCCCCCTTCAGCGATTGCTCTATGGCGGGGATCAGCAGGCTCCAGACGGAGGCCGCCGTCATCACCCCCGCGGCGAAGCCTCCGCACAGCCGGTTCATCCGTTCCGGCAGGCGGTTTTTCAGCAGCAGCGCCGTTCCCGCCCCCAGCGACGTGCCGAAAAACGGGATCAGGATCGCGGCCGCGATGGTTGTATACATAAATAGTCACTCCGTCAACAAATGGATTTGCTACATTGTATGCGCCGCGCGGCAGGGGGTGAATGGCGCCTGCCGGTCGCAAGTCGTGAGTCGTAAGAATCTGCCGGTTTAAAAATCTAACGCCCCGGAGGGATCGTTCCGGGGCGTTGGTCTGTTAATGGGGGCTTAATCAGCCTTTTTATAAATGATCCGGTAGGGCGTGCCGTCTTCGTTCAGCATCTGAATGTGGTCGATGTCATAGGTGGCCAGCACCTTCTCCCAGCGGTCCACCATGCCCTCGGCGTATTCCACCGGCAAGAACCCTGCGGAAAGATAGCTCTTTACCGCCGCCACGCGGCCTTCGCCGGTGGTCAGCGAGATGGTCACGTTCCGTGGCTCCAGGCTTTTCAGCGCGATATAGCTCAGATACTTGGCAAGACCCTTGCCGCGGAAATCCTTGCGGATGCCCACCATGTGCATATCGCCGAAGCCGCTTTCGCTGAAAACGAAGGTGGTGACGGTGCCCACGTGCTGCCCGTTGTAATCGAGGAAGTGGATATCCTGTTCCGGGACGATATCCTTGAAATTGATGATCTCCTGCTTGTAGGCCGCCTCGGCGGTCAGCCCGTCGCAAAGCCCTGGCTGAATGCACTCGGCCCACGCCTGAATATCTTTGGCGGGATCAAAGCCGGAAAAGGAATAGCCCTCCGGCAGCGGATATTCCTTGATGGGCGTGCCGGGAAGGAAGTACATTTTGAGTTGGGACATGAATTTCTCTCCTTTTCTTTTTGGTATTGATGGGTAAGCCGGTGGAAGGACAGTGGAATGAAAGTTGAAAGTTAAAAGTTGAAAGTTGAAATATACAGTTTTGACGGTACAAAGCAAGGGCGACGCCCTTCCGCATTTTAACTTTTAACTCTTAACTTTTAACTTTTTTAAATCCTCACTCAGCGGAACCATCATAATAATATAATATTTTCCCTCCCTCTTTGGTCACGCGGGCGTAATCCGTGCCGGTGTCGGTGTTGCCGGCGAATTCGATTTCCTTGATCTCGGCTTCTCCGATGAAATCGGCGCTTTCCACGCCCAGCTCATAGTTGCCGTCGGCGGGAACTTTGAAATCCAGCTCGTGGCGCGTCTCCTCCGTGTTGTCAAAGAGCAGCCCGGCAACAAGGGCGCCCGTCTCCGCGTCCCGCACAAACAGGCGGAATTTGTGCCCGTCGGTTTTGCCCCGCACGAACAGGGCGCACAGCTCGTCCGCTTTCAGGTACAGCCCCTGATACAGTGAAACCTCGCAGCCGTTGGGGTAATGGAGCCTTGCCATGTGATTCTCGCCCCGGACGAACTCCACCGCCGCGCTGCCCGTGGTCTTTGTCATCCACCAGCAGCGGCCGTCTTTGAAATCGCCGTTGTGCAGCGTTTTTGTGGAACGGAAGCCCCTCATGCCGCTGACCTGGGTCTCGAAGAAATTGGTTTCTATCGCTTCGATCCGGTTGTTCTCAAAGCGCACGTCCGTCACGGCCTGCTGGGCGGGGTTGGTGGTGTAGGGGTTATACAGCCACACGCCCAGCGTCTTGAACCGGTTGTCGTGGACGTAGACGTTCCGCACTTCCATTTGCTCCTGATCCGGGCAGTCGATACCCCACAGGATCATGCCGAAGGCCTTGCACCCGTGGCTTTCCAGATCGTTGTGGTCCACTTCGATGTTGACGGAGGGTTGGGGCTCGTCGGAGTTCCACCACTCGCTGCGGCGGGGGTCCCGGTAGCTGGAAAAAATGTAGAGGGAGTCGTCCCCGGTGAACATCTTGCAGCCGGTGATCCGCATATCCTGACAGTTCATCATACAGATGCCGTCCCCGTTGCCGAAGCACCATTCAAAGATCTTCACGTTCTGAATGAGGCCGTGGCGGCAGGTGAAGGGCATCATGGCGTAGCCGTGGTAGTTGTTGATGGTCACGCCCTCGATCACGAAGTGATGGCAGCGGAAAAAGCCGATGGGGCAGGTGCGGATCACCCTGTCGGGGTCGGTGCACTCGTCCATGCGGATCACGCCGTTGCCGGTGATCTTGAAATCGTGAGAGCCCTCCGGTGCGAACAAAAACGGATAATTTTTATACCATGTGTGGCTCCACTTAATGGTCTTGGACCAGTTGTGACCGAACATCAGCTCGTAGGGCTCGTAGCCGTCGCCCACGGGCCTGACGTAAGACGCGGCGTCGCCGCTCTGCAACAGAACCGCGCCGTCCTCAAAGTGCAGCTCCACGCCGGTTTTGAGCACCAGCCCGGAGGTCAGAAACGTGGTGTTTCCATTTAAAATAACGGTACCGCCGCCGCTGTGATAAACGTGGTCGATGGCCGCCTGAAAGGCCGCCCGGTCGTTGGTTTTGCCGTCGCCCGCCGCATGGAACGGCGCGTCCGTCACGCGGACGGTAAGCGTCTCGCTCATTGTAATCACCCCTGATTGTTCTGTGTGGATAACGGTAAATTGGGAATTTGTCGCGCTCATGGCGCGACAGGTTTGAGGTGTCAGGTTTGAGGTTTGAGATTTTTCAAACTGACTTTTTCCCTTATCGAAAACCGGCTTTTTCTCACACCTCACACCTATCACCTCACACCTGCGACGCAAAGCGTCGCCCCGACAAATCCCCCTTTACCTACTTGTATTATAATGTTTTCCCCGTTTTTGTCAATTGTGAGGGGAAAATGAATATTTTTTAATTTTCTCTTGACATTTATACATCAAAGACGTATAATTCCCGTATATTCATTCAATTAAATCGCATATTGAGGCAAAAATATGAAAAAAGTATTCATCGACGGCAGCGCGGGCACCACGGGGCTGCGCATTCATGAGCGATTGAGCGCCCGGGGGGATATCGAACTGCTGGAGATCCCGGAGGCGCAGCGCAAGGACCCCGCGGTCAGAAGCGAGTACCTGAACGCGGCGGACGCGGCGTTTCTGTGCCTGCCGGACGACGCGGCGCGGGAGGCTGTCAGTCTGGTGACCTCTCCCGATACCGTGGTGATCGACACCTCCACCGCCCACCGCACCAACGACGCCTTCGTCTACGGCTTTCCGGAGCTGACGGGGCAGCGGGAGAAGATACGGACGGCCAAGCGCATCGCCAACCCCGGCTGCCACGCCACCGGCTTCATCGCGCTGGTGCGGCCATTGAAGGAAACCGGCCTGCTGAAGGAGACCGCCCGCCTTTCCTGCTTTTCCCTGACGGGCTATTCCGGCGGCGGCAAAAAGATGATCGCCGACTATGAGGCGCCGGAGAACGGGGAGGCGCTGCTGGCCCCCCGGATGTACGGGCTGGGGCAGACGCACAAGCACCTGCCGGAGATGCAGAAGGTCTGCGGGCTGGATAACGCCCCCATCTTCTGCCCGGTGGTGTCCTCCTATTACGCGGGCATGCAGGTGACGGTGCCGCTGTTCCGGGCGGACGTGAAAGGTACCGCGGAAGAGATCAAAGCGCTGTATCGATCTTATTATAACGGCGGCGCGGTGAATTACGCCGATACCGACGAGAACGGCTTCTTATCTGCCGGAGTTTTCGCCGGGAACGACGGTCTGACCGTTTCCGTCTTCGGCAATGAGGACCGCATCCTGCTGGTGTCCCGGTTCGACAACCTCGGCAAAGGCGCTTCCGGCGCGGCGATTCAGAATATGAATCTGGCGCTGGGGTTTGAAGAGACGGCAGGGCTCATCCTGTAGCGCGGTCTGACGGACCCGTCCCCCTTTGTCGCTTTGCGACATTTCCCCCGCACTGCGGGGGAATCTTCCTCAGTGCCGCTGTTGACGCAAACAACCTATTTTATTGGTTTGTTTGTCAAATAACGCTTTTGTTGCCAGAAAAAACAGGCGGCAATCGAAAGCATCTCATAATGTTACATCCGCCTTTAGCGGCACTGAGGTGCCGCGCTACCGATATCACAACAGGAGAAATACATACATGAAAATCGTATCCGGCGGCGTGTGCGCCGCAAAGGGCTTTACCGCAGGGGGCGTTCACTGCGGCATCCGCAAAAACAGGAGCAAAAAGGACCTTGCGCTGATTTTCAGTCAGGTCCCGGCGGCCGCGGCGGCGGTCTATACCACCAATCTCGTCAAGGGCGCGCCGCTGGTGGTGACAAAACAGCACCTTTCCGACGGCGTGGCGCAGGCGGTGATCTGCAACAGCGGCAACGCCAACACCTGCAACGCCAACGGCATTGAGATCGCGGAGCAGATGAGCGACCTGACCGCACAGGCGCTGGGGATCAGTCCTTCCGACGTGGTGGTGGCCTCCACCGGCGTCATCGGCCAGCCCATGACCATCGACCCCATCGCCTCCGGCATGGACGCGCTGAAAAACAGCCTTTCCGAAAACGGCAGCGCCGACGCGGCGGAGGGCATCATGACCACCGATACGGTCCTCAAGGAGATCGCGGTGGAGTTTGAACTGGGCGGCAAGACCTGCCATATCGGCGGCATCGCCAAGGGCAGCGGCATGATCCACCCCAATATGGCCACCATGCTGGTGTTCATCACCACGGACGCGGCCATTTCACCCGTCATGCTGCAAAAGGCGCTCTCCACGGATATCGCGGACACCTTCAACATGGTCAGTGTGGACGGCGACACCTCCACCAACGACATGGTGACGGTGCTGGCCAACGGCATGGCCGGGAATGAGACGGTTAACGCCGAGGGGGCGGATTTCACCGCCTTCATGCAGGCGCTGAACACCGTGACCGTGTACCTGTGCCGGAAGATCGCCGGGGACGGCGAGGGCGCCACCAAGCTGCTGGAGTGCAAGGTGACCGGCGCGGCGGATATCGCCACCGCCAAGACCGTGGCGAAAAGCGTGATCTGTTCCAGCCTGCTGAAGGCGGCCATGTTCGGCGCGGACGCCAACTGGGGCAGGGTGCTGTGCGCCATCGGTTACAGCGGCGCGGACGTGGACGTGAATAAAATCGACGTATCGTTTGCGTCAAAAGCGGGAGAAATCCTTGTCTGTCAAGACGGCGCGGGCGTGGATTTCAGCGAGGAAAAAGCGAAAGCAATTCTCACCGAAGAGGAAATTGAAATCCTCATCGGCCTCAACAGCGGCGAAGCCGCCGCCACCGCCTGGGGCTGCGACCTGACGTATGATTACGTGAAAATCAACGGGGATTACAGGACGTGAGGCGCGGACCGCGCCTTTTAGTCGTAAGTCGTAAGTCGTGAGTCGTAAGAAGCCCTTCGGGCGTTTCTGTATATACCAAAACGACCTGTTTTCATTTTTTTGAAATCTGTTTTTCTTATTAAAGACTAATCTTACTTACGACTTACGACTCACGACTTACGACTTTGATAATATCAATGTGAATTGTGACCAAGAAACGGAGGATACTGCATATGCTAAACGAACTCTCCAACGCCGAACGGGCGGAGGTATTGACCCAGGCGCTGCCGTATATCAAGCGCTATACGGGCAAAACGGTGGTCGTCAAATACGGCGGCAACGCCATGGTCAGCGAGGAGCTGAAACAGCAGGTGATGGAGGATATCGTGCTGCTGTGGCTCATCGGGGTCAAGGTGGTGCTGGTCCACGGCGGCGGGCCGGAGATCACCGAGCTGATGGGCAAGCTGGGCAAAACGCCGGAATTCATCGACGGCCTGCGGGTCACGGATAAGGAGACCGTGGATATCGTGCAGATGGTGCTGGCGGGCAAGGTGAACAAGACGCTGGTCAACCTGCTGGAAATGCACGGCGGCAAGGCCATCGGCCTGTCCGGCCTTGACGGGCGGCTGATCGAGGCGGCGGTGAAGGACGAAAAGCTGGGCTTTGTGGGCGAGATCAAAAAGATCAACATCGCCCCCGTCACCGACCTGCTGGAAAAGGGCTATATCCCGGTGATCTCCACCATCGGCTGCGACGAGCAGGGCAACACCTACAACATCAACGGCGACACCGCCGCGGCGTATATCGCAGGGGCGCTGCACGCCGAACGCATGCTGCTGATGACCGATATCGCGGGCATCCTGCGGGATAAAAACGACCCCGCCACCCTGATCCCGGAGATCAGCATCAGCGAGGCGGAACAGCTCTATAAAGACGGCGTGATCTCCGAGGGGATGATCCCCAAGGTCAACTGCTGCATTGAGGCCATCAAAAAGGGCGTGAAGAACGTCATCATCATGAACGGCTGCGTCAACCATTCCGTGCTGATGGAGCTCCTCACCGACGAGGGCGCGGGCACGATGTTTACGGGGAAGAAGGATATGAGCATCAAAGAAAAAGACGCGGCGTATATCGCCGACACCTACGCCCGGTTCCCGGTGGTGCTCTCCGCCGGCAAGGGCAGCTACGTGACAGACGAAAAGGGGAAAGAATATATCGACATGGGCTCGGGCATCGGCGTGACCAGCTTCGGCTATGCCGACGACAAGTGGCAGGAGGCGGTGGCCGCCCAGGCGGCAAAGCTGCAGCACACCAGCAACCTCTACTACACCGAGCCCTGCGCGGTGCTGGCGGAAAAGCTCTGCGACAAAACCGGCATGAAGAAGGTCTTCTTCTCCAACTCCGGCGCGGAGGCCAACGAGTGCGCCATCAAGGCGGCCCGCAAATACGCCGCCGAGAAAAAGGGCGCGGACTGCTTCACCGTGGTCACCATGAAGAACAGCTTCCACGGCCGCACCCTCACCACCCTTGCCGCCACCGGGCAGGAGCACTACCACGAGCTGTATAACCCCCTGACGCCGGGCTTCGTCAGCGTGGATACCAACAACATCTTCGAGCTGGAGGTTTTGGGCGCAAAGCACAAGATCGCCGCCATTATGCTGGAATGCATTCAGGGCGAAGGCGGCGTGGTGCCGCTGAAAAAGTCCTTCGTCAACGAGGTGGCGGAGTACGCCGAGCGCAACGACATTATCCTGATCGTGGACGAGGTGCAGACCGGCAACGGCCGCACCGGCAAGCTCTATTCCTACATGAATTACGGCATCCAGCCGGATATCGTCACCACCGCCAAGGGCCTGGGCGGTGGCCTGCCCCTTGGCGCGACGCTGCTGGGCGAAAAGGTGCAGAACGTCTTCGGACACGGGGACCACGGCTCCACCTTCGGCGGCAATCCGGTGTGCTGCGCCGGCGCGGTCAGCATCCTGGACCGCATCGACGACGGCTTGCTGGCCGCCGTCAACGCCAAGAGCGAGTATCTGATGGAGGCCTTCAAGGACGCCCCGGGCATCGAGGAAGTCACCGGCATGGGCCTGATGCTGGGCTTGAAGACCACCAAGCCCGCCGCGCAGGTGGTCAGCGAATTGCTTGACAACGGGATCCTTTGCCTGACGGCCAAGGACAAGGTCCGCCTGCTGCCGGCGCTGAACATCCCCATGGAGGCGCTGAAAACCGCCGCCGAGACCATCAAAAAGGTCTGCGCGGAATAACACTTTAATTCGGAATGCGGAATTGTAAAAAACGACAAGGCTCCCTGAACGGATTGGTAGCACGGCGCATTGCGCCGTTAAATGAATCATATAATCAGTTTCATCCCGATGCAAGAGAACCATTTTCCTCTTGCATCTTTTTCTCGTTTATGGTAAAGTATTCTTGCGACGCAAATTGAATATTTTTTTCTTCTTCGGGGAAACACTTTTCGGTAAAAGTGCTTTCTCGATTGGATATTGTTTTCTCGGAGAAGAATAATTCAATTTGCGTCGCGGCAACGAGATTGCATTTTTCGTGCGTCTCGCTTGCGGGGCGCATTTTTTGTTAACATGTGCTTTTGAAAAGAAAAAAGAAAAAAGGAAAGAGGTATTTTTAATGAAAAATGCAAAAAAGCTCAAATGGCTGTTTGTTTTCGTCTGTCTGCTGACGGCGATGTTTGCCTTTACCCTCGCCGCCCATGCGAAAATCGTGGATTCCGGCACCTGTGGCGCGGAGGGCAACGGCAGTAACCTCACGTGGACACTGGACGATGCCGGAACGCTGATAATCAGCGGAACAGGGGCTGTTGACGATTTGGCTTTCTTTGAAGATGATATAATAAAAAATGTTGTAATACAAAACGGAGTGACGAGCATTGGGGAATTTGCGTTTGGTTGCTGCGAAAACCTATTGAATGTGATAATTCCGAACAGCGTAACAGCTATTGGTGATGGTACCTTTTATGGTTGTTCAAAATTGACCGAAATAACAATCCCGGATGGTGTGACAAGCATTGGCTATTCCGCATTTTACGGTTGTACTAGTCTTACCGAAATAACAATCCCAGATGGCGTGACTATCATTGGCGATTCCGCGTTCTATGGTTGTACTGGCCTTACCGAAATAACGATTCCAAACAGCGTGACAAGCATTGGCAATTCCGCGTTTTACGGTTGCACTGGCCTTACCGAAATAACAATTCCAAACAGCGTGACAAGCATTGGTTATTGCGCATTTTACGGTTGTACTGGCCTTACCGAAATAACAATCCCAGATGGCGTGACAACTATTGAATCTGATGCTTTTTCCGGTTGTACAAATCTAATTAGCGTAACAGTTCCAAACAGCGTGACAAGTATAGGATATGACGCTTTTTCCGGCTGTACAAATATCGAAAAACTTACCATTGGAAAAATCATTGAAAATGAGTCATGTTATGCGTTAATAGACTTAAAAGATTTTCTCAAGGCGGTTGTAATCACTGAAGGAGTGACAAAAATCGGAAGTAATTGCTTTTCTGATTTTATAAGTTTAACAGAAGTAACATTTCCAGACAGTTTGACTTGTATTGGGGATTCTGCTTTTTCAAACTGTGAAAACCTTGCGGAGTTGACAATTCCTGACAGCGTAACGCGCATAGGAAGCAACGCGTTTGACGATACTCTTTGGTTATATAACCAACCGGATGGTGTTGTGCTTGCCGGAAAGGTTGTCATCGGGTATAAAGGTAACCCTCCGCGAGACAATACGCTGATTATTCCAGAAGGGACAAAAGGAATAGGCGGTGACGCGTTCCGCTGGCAGGAGTGGATAGAAAAAGTTATTTTGCCCGATGGTTTGGGATTGATTGGGGAAAACGCGTTCCATGGTTGCTATTCCTTAAACGAAGTATCCCTTCCGCAGGGTGTTACGGAAATCAGCGATCGTGCATTTTATTTCTGCGGAAATCTTACTTCTGTAACCATACCTGACAGCCTTAAATCGGTCGGTAGCTATGCTTTTGAAGAATGTGATAATCTTACCGACGTCTATTATGATGGGACAGAAGAGCAATGGAAAGCGATCACAATTGAAAAACATAATCTGCCTCTTTCCCGATATGCGACAATCCATTATAACCACTTTGCACATGTCCCCGGAGAAGCAGAGAAAGTCACGATAAAAGCAGCCACCTGCACAGCAGCGGGTAGTTATGTCGAGCAAATTTATTGTACCTTGTGTGGAAAGGAACTATCACGCAATACGATAGAACAACCAGCTACCGGACACAACTACGGCGCATGGGAGCAACTGGATGATACCCAGCACCAACGCGTCTGCGCAAATGATAACACTCATGTGGAAAAAGAAAACCACGCGTGGGATGATGGCAAAATAACTACCGAACCCACGCAGACAAAAGAGGGCGTAAAGACCTTTACTTGTACTGTCTGTGGTGCGACGAAAACCGAATCTATCCCGAAGGCGGAGCCGGAACGAAACGTCGGCGACGTGGATGGAGACGGCAAGCTGACCTCCGCAGACGCGCGGTTGGCGCTGCGGGCTTCCGTGGGACTGGAACCGGATATCACGGCGGGCAGCGACGCGTATCTGGCGGCGGACGCGGACGGCGACGGCAAGGTTTCCTCCGCCGACGCGCGGCTGATCCTCCGCGCCAGCGTGGGGCTGGAGGATGCAAGCAAATTCGGGAAGAAAGCGTAAGCCGAAAGACGGAAAGTTAAACAGCATTATAAAGCAGGGCAGCCGAAGAACTTCTCCGGCTGCCCGTGGTTTATGTATAGGTGTTGCAGCGCGCTGTATCAGCCGCATTTTTTCGATGAATGCAGTGATGTGTAGCACGGCGCATTGCGCCGTCTGACAGAAGGGGAAGGAAGGACCTTCCGCAGGAAAAAAACGCGTTCGGCGTCTGTGTGATCGCGCAGGGAAAACCGATTGCCGTGGGGTGACAACAGACGGCGCAATGCGCCGTGCTACGGTATGCAACATTTGCGCCGGAAGCGGCACTGAGGTGCCGCGCTACGGAAGTAATATCGGCACAAAAACGCAGCTGAGGCTGCGTGCTACGTGAAGCAACATTTGCGAAGAAAACGCAGCTGAGGCTGCGTGCTACGGGAGCTTGCCAAATTCTCGCTCGCAGATCCCTATTTCGCAATAACCTGCGTCAAACTGCAAAATTCCGCATTCCGCATTCATCATTCCGCATTGACGCATTCCCTCCGGCAACGCCGTTTTCTGAAAACGACAAGGCTCCCTGAACGGTTCAGAGAGCCTTGATTTTTATGGTTGTATATATTTTATTTGCTTGTTTGCCGGGGAATCAGAACGCGATCTTTTTGGCGATGTAATCGTTCAGCTCGGCGATGGGGATGCGGACCTGTTCCATGGTGTCGCGGTCGCGGACGGTGACGCAGTTGTCGGCAGGGGTATTCTCGTCGCCCACGGTCTGGAAGTCCACGGTCACGCACAGCGGGGTGCCGATCTCGTCCTGACGGCGATAGCGCTTGCCGATGGAACCGGCGTCGTCGTAATCCACGGAGAAGAACTTGGAAAGCTCCGCGTAGATCTCTTCGGCCTTCGGGCCCAGCTTCTTGGAGAGGGGCAGCACCGCGCACTTGAAGGGGGCCAGCGCCGGGTGCAGGTGCAGCACCACGCGCACGTCGTTCTTTTCCGCGTCCACCACTTCTTCGTCATAGGCCTCGGTCATGATGGCAAGGAAGAGACGCTCCACGCCAAGCGACGGCTCGATGACGTAGGGGATATACCGCTCGTTGGTGGTGGGGTCGAAGTAGTCAAGGCTCTTGCCGGAGGTGTTGATGTGCTGGGTCAGGTCGTAGTCGGTTCTGTCCGCCACGCCCCACAGCTCGCCCCAGCCGAAGGGGAAGAGGTACTCGAAGTCCGTGGTGGCCTTGGAGTAGAAGCAAAGCTCCTCCTTGTCGTGGTCGCGCAGCCGCAGGTTCTCTTCTTTAATGCCGAGGCTGTAGAGCCAGTCGCGGCAGAAGGAACGCCAGTAGTCGAACCATTCCAGGTCGGTGCCGGGCTTGCAGAAGAATTCCAGCTCCATCTGCTCGAACTCACGCACGCGGAAGATGAAGTTGCCGGGGGTGATCTCGTTGCGGAAGGACTTACCGATCTGCGCCACGCCGAAGGGGATCTTCTTGCGGGTAGTGCGCTGAATGTTGGCGAAGTTGACGAAGATGCCCTGGGCCGTTTCGGGGCGCAGGTACAGCTCGTTCTTGGTGTCCTCGGTGACGCCCTGGAAGGTCTTGAACATCAGGTTGAACTGGCGGATATCGGTGAAATCCGTGGCGCCGCACTCGGGGCAGGGGATGTTGTGCTCTTTGATGTAGGCGGTCATCTGCTCGTTGGACCAGCCCGCCACGTTGGTGCCGTCGAAATCCTCAATGAGGTTGTCCGCTCTGTGACGGGTCTTGCAGGCGCGGCAGTCCATCAGGGGGTCGGAGAAGCCGCCCAGATGCCCGGAGGCCACCCACGTCTGGGGGTTCATGAGAATGGCGCTGTCCAGCCCCACGTTGTAGGGGTTCTCCTGAATGAATTTCTTGCGCCACGCGCTTTTGATGTTGGTTTTCAGCTCCACGCCCAGGGGGCCGTAATCCCACGTGTTGGCAAGGCCGCCGTAGATCTCGCTGCCCGCGTAGACAAAGCCGCGGCCCTTACACAGCGCAACGATTTTTTCCATGGTTTTTTCCGTGTTTATCATAAAAAAACACCTCCGGGTTTTCTTGGTTTCAAAATCTCATTTTAGCAAATCCCGCCATGCTTGTCAAGAGCGGGCGCGTCATTTCGGCGTCTTGCGGGGGAGGGAAGAGGGAGAATGCGAAATGCGGAATGAGGAATGCGGTGAACCTGTATAATAAAAATGTACATTTGAAGTTCGTAATGGTATAATCAAGAAAAAGGAGATGGACTTCAAATGGGAACACATGGAGAAAGTAGCA
>CADAMO010000068.1 GCA_902788995.1 Oscillospiraceae bacterium | reverse complement strand
TAGAGATTGCAAGTGCACATGAGTTTTTCCTCCGTTTTTTGTCATTTTCTTTTTTCATCCCGGGCTCTCTCCCGTTGACAATTGAAGCTTACCACAAACGGTCCGAAAAAAGTGAAATCCGGGATGAACGGCACGTTTTGCCCGACGAACGGCAGGTTTTTCTTTGTCCGGTGAAATGAAACGCAGCCGTACTGCGGACTTCCCTTTCATATTCTCCTGCGTCCCCCGGGACCCTTCCCACGGCGGAGCCGGCCGCGTTGCGGGCGGCTCAACAGGCGGCGTTCTTTGCCTTCACCGTTTCTCCGCGGCGCTGGCCCCTCCGCAGTTACAGGCCTTCCCACCGATTCCGGGTCCGGGAATACCTGTTTTTTTTTGAGGAATCCATACAAAAATATTGCAAATTGATAATTTAATTGGTATAATTATTCTATTATTATGAAAAGTGACGAAACCGTCGCTGAAAAGTCATCGGATCGTCGCTCTTCCGGCATAGAAATAATCACGTATTATTATCAAAACTGATCTGGGAGGGATCTCTATGGCCAACTGTCCGAAATGCGGACACAAGCTGAAACTGACCGACCTGAGCCAGTTCTGCCCTGCCTGCGGGGTGAACATGCGGTTCGTGGGGTTTGAGGAAACCTTTTACCGCGAGGCCAAATACGCAGAGCTGTCGCAGGCCAACGTGAAGGTGAAATTCGCCCGCTTCAAGGCGGCGTTCATCGGGTCGAAGCTGACCATCGTACGCCTTGTCGTTTCGCTCCTGCCGGCGCTTTCGCTGCTGGTCCCCAGCGGATTCGTTTCGATCCTGCTGCCCTTTTACGAGAGCAAGACCGACCTGAGCCTGATGGGGCTGATCGGCCTGTTCACCGGGAAAGATTTCGGCTACCTGACCGGCGTCTCCGGCGACCTGTCCGGGGCGGTGCTGGACGCGCTGCGGCGGGGCCTGTTCGCCTATCTGGCGGCGGCCGCCTTCGCCGTGATCGTGCTGCTGGCGACGATCCTGTGCTTTTTAAGCGTGAAGAATATGCAGAAGATCATCGCGGGGCTCTCCTGCGCGGGGGCGGTGGTTTCCGTTGCCGCGCTGATCCTGATCCCCAACGCGAACGATCCGGTGTTCGCCGTGCATAAGGGCTTCGGCCTGCTGGTTTCCGTCGTGGCCTTCGCCGCGGTGGCCGCCGTGAACCTGCTCCTTGACAAAAAGGGCGTGCCGGTGGTCTACGCCGAGGGAATGGAAGAGCGGGCGAAGCTCTATAAGGAGCTGAAGGCCGGCAAGCTGGACCTTGACAAGCTGCCCCAGCCCATCGTGGCAACCGCCGAGACCCGCAAGATCGACGAGGAGATCGCCCAGGAGCAGGAAGACTACCGCAAAGCCCATGAAAAGGAGGCGAAGTGAGATGGCCGACGTCAACGTAACGATGCCCGACAAAGCGGCGCTGCAACAACAGGAAGAAAAGCTGGAAAAAAAGAACAAGCTGATGTACCCCATCGTCATCTCCGTGCTGATCCTGATCTTCGCCGTGGGCTTCATCTACGGCATCACGCTGCTGCTGAATCTGGAGGGAACCTTCCCGCCCGCAGTGCTGACGGAGGGAAAAACGGCTGTCCCGGAAAGCAGCGAAGAACTGATCGCCTACCTGAACGGCGTGGTGGACAACACCGTCGCCAAAAAGCCCGCCCTGCACCGGGAATGGAAATTCCGTGTGGACGACGATTCCATTGAAACGGACGGTCCCGACGCGCTGAAGGATACGCTGCGGTTCCTCGCCGACCCGGCGGAGGACGCCGTCTCCGACAGCGTTGAAAAGATCGACACCGCCTACGGCGAGGACGTGAGCGACTTCCTTTGGAAGCCCGCCTTTACCGCCGCCGATATCGAGAGCTTCACCTGCCATTATATCTATTACAAGTGCAAATCCTGCGGCGAGGAGAGCGCCGAGCCGGTGGAGGCCTGCGAGGTCTGCGGCTCGGACTTCCCCTACCAGATGCACTACCGGGACGATTACAGCTTTACCGTGACGCTGAAAAACGACGCGGGGCTGGCCGCCCGGCTCTTCACCCCCGGCACGGATGAGATCCTGAAAACGGTGCAGCCGGAAATCGACCCATTCGCTGCCCTGTCGGACGTGACCGCCGACGTCACCGGGCTGACGGTCCGCTTCCGGGTCAACCGGGCGACGGACGAACTGAAGGAGCTGGTGTATCACAAGGACGTGAGCGCCTCCGCCGCGGCGACGCTGAACGAGTTGTCCGGCCCCGGCGGATTCACACAGGCCACCTGCTCCGCCGATTTTACGGAAGAGACCGTGTTCTCCTTCTCCTGGCCCGCCATGGAGCTGAACAAGCACGAGCTGACGCTGGCCCCCGGCAAAAAGGACCAGATCACCGCGGAGCGTATCTGCGACGATCCGCTGCAATATGAGATCACCTGGACCTCCTCAGACGATAACGTGGTCACCGTGGACCAAAAGGGCTATGTGAAGGCCGGCAAGCTGACCGGCAGCGAGCCGGGCAAAGCCACCGTCACCGCCAGCTTCACCTTCAACGGCAAGACCTATTCCGATTCCTGCGACGTGACCGTGAAGGTCTCCGTGGAATACATGCAGATCAATAAGCACAAGCTGAAGCTGTCCACCGGCGGCACGGAGACGCTGACCGCGAGGGTGGCCAGCGACAACAAGGGCTTTGCCCTGAAAAAGCCCACGGTGCAGACCGTGACCTGGTACACCACGGACGAGAGTGTGGCAACTGTTGACGAAAACGGCACGGTCACCGCCGTCGCCCCCGGCACGGCCACGGTGTACGCCCTGTCGGACGACGGGTATTACCGTTCGTCCTGCGAAGTAACGGTAGAGTAAGGAGGTTGACAGAGAATGGCTGAAGAGAAAAACAACAAGTCTTTTGTGGAAGGCGTGTTTTCGGCGGAGGACAACTCCGCGGCGAATATCTCCGAGCAAAAGCTGAACAAATACAGCAGCCTCGCCACCCGGATGTTCCACACCGGCGTGCTGAGTCCCAAAGAGATGGCCTTCCCCGCCATCTCAGACCTTGCCACCAAGCTGATGTCGGCGCTGGACAACTACCGGATGCTGTATTTTGTGAAGGTGCTGAAGATCGACCTGACCTACATCGTCATCATCGACATGCTCATCAGCATCTACAACACCCTGAACGACCCGCTGATGGGCGCGCTGTATGACCGCACCCGTACCCGCTGGGGCAAGGCCCGCCCCTACATCCTGCTGGGCGCCGCCCCCTTCTATCTTTCCACCGTCATCCTGTATTGCGGCGGCCTGTTCTTCGGCACCGCCAACGCCAACGACCCGAAAAAGATCGCCTTCGTCTTTCTGATGCTGTTCATCCAGGAGACCTTCTCCACCATCTACGGCATCCCCCGGATGCACATGCTCTCCATGCAGACGGTGAACCCAAGCGACCGTATCGCCGTGGGTCTTTTACAGCAGTACATCGGCGGCACCGGCGCGGGCATCATCTATATGTTCTTCGCCCCCATCATCGACTTTACGGAGCACGGCTATATCAACGTCTCCATGTCCATGATGTACGCCGTGGTGGCCATCTTCGCCGGGTCCGTGGGCGTCATCGGCAACATGAGCATGGCCATCCACTGCAAGGAGCGCATCATGCTGCAGCCCAAGCCCGCCCCCCTCACCAAGTCCCTGTTCTATATGCTCAAGAACAAGTACCTGCTGCGCAACACCATCGCCAACTATTCCACCATGTGGATCAACAGCGGCGGCTATTCCTGGGACGTGACCACGCATCTCGAGATCTTCGGCAGCGACAAGGTGCCCGGCTCCATCGCCAACTTCTTCGTGGAGCTGGGGCAGAACATCGTCAACCCCCTCAGCCTGACGTTCATCCCCAAATTCCAGAAGCTGTTCAAAAACAACCGTTCCGCCATCATCACCCTGCGGCTGTGGGACCTGCTGACAAAGGTGGTCATGTGCGTGCTGACCATCCCCTTTGTGGATAAGCGCCTGTTCATCTGCATCGTCTCCTTCATCTGCCTGACGGTGGACGCCGCCAACAACGGCCCCGCCAGCGTGTTTGAAGCGGAGGTGGGCAGAGAGATCAACGACTACACGGAGTATATGACCGGCGAGCGCCCCGACGGCACCATCGGCATTTTCGCCCAGCTGCTGGGCGAGCTGATCCGGCCCATCCGCACCGCCTTCGGCCTGGCCATGATCAAGTGGAGCGGCTACGACACCACCCTGCCCCAGCGCCCCTGGGCCCAGGGCAGCAAGATCATCTATCAGAAGGTGTTCTTCCTGTACAGAGGCCTCGGCACCATCTCCACCTTCGTCAACATTATCCCCTATTTCTTCTACGATCTGGTGGGAGAAAAGAGAGAAAAGATGTACATCGCCCTGAACGAGCGCCGCGCGCTGCTGGCCAAAGAGGACAAGACCAACGAGGCGCTGGAGGAGCTGATCACCAGCATCTCCGAAGAGACCACGTGACCGTGACCGTTATCACACAAACCGGCCCCCGGACGCATCCCGCGTCCGGGGGCTTGCCGTTGTGATGACAAATCCAGTCGCCAGTCGATCAACTTCCCGCTTGATGTATTGACACAAATTGGCGGTTTGTCGGAACCCCGTAGCACGGCGCCTTGCGCCGTTGAAAGTGCGCCGCCTCTTACGACTTACAACTGTATGTCTCCCGTTCTTTCCGGCTTTTTTCAGATCTCGACGCTGATGATCCGATCCATGATCGCATACACGTCCGCGTCCCCGTCGAAGACCGCTTCATAGGCGACGCCGCTGTCCCACGTCGGATAATACCCGACCCGGTAACACGATTCCCCGTAGTCGCCGGGAGACTGCACGTAAAACGTCCGCCCGCGGTAGTCATACGCTTCGCCCAGCGTCGAGGCGGAAGAGCCTGCCAGCCGGTCCTGGTCCTTCAAATTGATCACTCCGCCCGCAAACAGGTAATCCACAGACAGGCAGAACGCGCCGCTTTCGTGGATATCGCCGTTCCGGCTGACCACGCCGACCTCATAGCCCGCGAAATCATCGTCGTAACAGGGCACGATCGGGTGCGCGAACAACTCCCTCGCTTCCGCGTAGCTGACGCTCCGTCTGGTAAACACGGCTCCGGGCGCACCGCCGGGCTCGCCGCCGGAGGGCTGCTCCGTGGGCGGTTCGGTATGCGGCGGCGTCAGGTTGGCCGTCGTCGGCTCGGCGGCTTTCGTGGTGGCAGGCGTTTCCCCCGGTGGCTGCTCCGCGCCCGGCGCCGGTCGTTCGGGGCGGCTCGTCGGCGCCGACGGGTCGCTGCCGGCCGGGGTGATCTTGCTTTCCGTTTTATCATCAGCGAGGGCGGACGGGTTCACGGTCGTCCCCCCGGTTTCTTTTTCCGTGGTCTCGCCGCGGACCACGGAGGATACGGTGGATTCCGCACCGGCGGGGTCCTCCGGCGTCTGCCCGCCGATAATATCCGACGGCGGGGACAGACGGAAAACAGACGGCGCCAACCGCACCGTGCCGAACACCGCGAGGCAGACCGCGGCGATCATGCCGATCATGGCCAGTTTCTGACGTATTCGCTTTCTGTCAGCCGCGATCCCGGCGGCGATCACGGAAAACTGTTCCGATTCCCGCAGGTAAGCGTCGTCGATCCCCGCGATGGCGCACAACAAAACCCTGCTGTTCATGAAAAGGCTCCTTTCAGGTATTTTTTCAGTTTCTTTCTGGTCCGCATCAGGATCGTCCGGACGTAGGCCTCGCCGATCCCGTAGGCCTCGCCGATCTCGGCGGCGTCCTCAAAGAAATAGTATCTGCGGACGAACACCGCCCTGTCCCGCGCCGAAAGATACGATAAAAAGGTGTTGACCGCATCCCTCAGGTCCTCCGCGCTGACCGTATAGCCGAAGGGAAGGCACGGCGCCAGTTCCTCCGTCAATATCTGATCCTTGTCGAACAGCGCGTCGACTCCGACGGAGAACAGCTCCGCCAGCTGCAGGATCATCCGGTAGTTCGGCGGGCTTTTGCCCGTCTCCCATTTGGACACGAGATCCCGGGAGACGAACAGCCGCGCGGCCAGCTGTTCCTGCGTCATATTCGCTTTTATCCGAAGCGCTGCGATCGCCTGACCGGTCTTCAAACTGCGCCACCCCCTCTGCTGCAGTTTGATTATAAAACAGAACAAAAACGCGTTCAAGGGAAAGAACGTATCACGGAACCTGCGGAAAAACCGTCCTCCCCGTCCGATCCAACGGCGGGAATGGAAACGCCGCTTTTTTCTTTTCTGACACAAAAATTTTTTTTCATGAAATTGCGTGAACCATCTTGTTTTTTTTGTCGCAAGGTGTATAATTGTAGCAGAAGGATAAAAACCGCGCCGCGGGCAGTTTCGGCGGCCGTTTTTTTGTTCTGTGACTGCTTGGATGGGGACGTTTTCATGGGGAAGAAAATAAAAATCGGCATTTTGCTGGTAGCTATCGCGGCGATCGTATTTTTATCCGTTCGCTTTTTTATTTTATTTATTCCGCAAAAAGCAAAGCCGATCGACCCGGAACAGGGGCTCGCGTACCTGACGTCATTGGAGGCGGAGGACCTCTCTTCCCGGGAGGCTGCCGTGGCCGAACGGCAGAGCGAAGCCCCGCAGACCGCCCTGCCCACCGAACAGGGAACGTCTGACCTGACGCAAGCGCCGACCCAGCCCCACCACGTGATCGAGGACGGCAATTTCCGCAAGGCCTTCGGCGATATCGTCATCGCCGGGGACAGCCTGGTGAAGGCCATTTGGGAGTATAACATTCTGGACGCGGACCAGGTGATCGCCGAGATCGGCGCAGGCGTCGGCTATCTCTACGACACCCTCGACGCCATCGTGGCGCAGGCCCCCGCCTATCTGATCCTGCATTACGGCGAAAACGAGCTGGACGTGCCGGAAAACGCGGACGGTTTCATCGCCCGGTACGCGGAAGCTGTCCGCACACTGCAGCAGCGGCTGCCCCAGACGGTGATTTTCGTGGACAGCATCTTCCCGGTGGAGGATTTCGCCTGCGAATCGGAGCCCTATCTGCGGTACGTCTCTTTTTACAATGAAAAACTGCGGCAGATGGCAACGGACCTGGGCGTGACCTACCTTGACTTTACCGCCCTGTGGCAGACCTTTGACAAGGATTACTACGACGGGGACGGGATCCATCCCACCAAGTCCTTCTATACGGAGCAGTATCTCCCCTATCTCATTTCGGAAGTGAACAAAAAATGACGGCGGCAAAAAAATACCGGACCGCGGAGCTTGTTTGCGTCGCGGTGCTGATCGTCTTTATCATCGTACTGATCGGCGCGCATATCGGCGGCACGCAAAAAACGGCCGCCGAGCTCGGCGCGCCTTTTTCTTCTGTTATCACGCCGGATTTTATGACCAAGGAGTCGGAACAATCCGCGCTGGAGCTCTTCAACCTCCCCCCCGACAAAACGGAGGGTGTTGTTTTCTATGCCAATGAAAGCGTCATGGACGTTTCAGAGCTGCTGATCGTCAAGCTGGTGGACGAAAACGACGGGGCGGAATTCCGCGAGGCCATTGAAAAACGGGTGGAAGAGCAGCGGACGCTGTACCAGAAATACGCGCCGAAGCAATACGCGCTGCTGTCAAACAGCATCATCGCCGTCAGCGGCAACGCGGTCTTCTACTGCACCGCGGAAAACGCCGACGAGCTGTACGAAATCTTCAAACACAACCTGTAACACTTTTCCGGGGTCATCACACGCATGGTCTTCAGTTCAACCGTTTTCCTCTTCATCTTTTTGCCCGCGGTCACGGCGGCCTATTACGTGATCGGGCACGCGCTGACGCGACGCATGACCGTCAAGAACGGGATCCTGCTGGCGGCCAGCCTGGTTTTTTATGCCTGGGGCGAGCCCGTCTATATCGTGCTGATGGCGATCAGCATTCTGTTCAACTACTTTATCGGAAGGGATATCGACCTTGCCAGACAGGAGGGGAACGCCCGACGGGCAAAAACCGCCTTCATCTTCGCCATCGTCTTCAACCTTGCCCTGCTGGGCTTTTTCAAATATTTCGGCTTCCTGACGGAGAACCTCAACGCCTGGTTCCACCTGAATCTCCGCCGCTTCCCGCTGCCGCTGCCCATCGGCATCTCCTTTTACACCTTCCAGATCCTCTCCTACGTCATCGACCTCTATCACGACCGGATCCGGGTGCAGAAGGATCTGCTGTCCTTTGCCCTGTACGTGACCCTTTTCCCCCAGCTGATCGCCGGGCCTATCGTCAAATACCGGGACGTGGCGGAGCAACTGGCCCACCGGAAGGAAAGCCTCTACCGCTATTCCCGCGGGCTGACGCGGTTTACCGTGGGCCTTGCCAAAAAGCTGCTGCTGGCCAATACGCTGGGGGCGGTCTACAGCACGGTTCAGGCGCAGGGCGCCGCCGCCACCGGCCTGCTGGGGGCGTGGACGGGCATCGTCTGCTACACCCTGCAGATCTACTTCGACTTCAGCGGCTATTCCGACATGGCCATCGGCCTCGGCGGCATGTTCGGCTTCCGGTTCAACGAAAACTTCAACTATCCCTATATGGCGCAGAACGTCACCGATTTCTGGCGCAGATGGCACATCTCCCTTTCCACCTGGTTCAAGGAATACGTGTATATCCCCCTGGGCGGCAACCGCTGCAGCAAGCTGATGAACGTGCGCAACCTGATGGTGGTGTGGCTGCTGACGGGCCTGTGGCACGGCGCCGCGTGGAACTTCATCCTGTGGGGCGTTTACTACGGCGTGCTGCTGACGGCGGAAAAATACCTGCTGGGCAACGCGCTGAAAAAGCTGCCCCGCCCCGCCGCCCACGCGCTGACGCTGCTGGCGGTGGCCGTCGGCTGGGTGCTGTTTTCCGCGCCGACCCTCACCGAGGCGGTCTCCTACCTCGGTTCCATGTGCGGCTTCCACGGCCTGCTTGACGCCAGCGCAAGGTATCTGTTCACCACCAATCTGCCCGTAATGCTCTGCGGCGCGCTGGCCGCCACGACGTTGTGGAAAAAGCCCCTGTCAAGGCTCTCTCCCCGCGTTGTCAGCCGCGCGAAGATCGTGGCGCTGCCGCTGCTGCTGATTCTGTGCGTGATCTTTATGATCAGCGAAACCTATAACCCGTTTCTGTATTTCAGGTTTTAACGATGAACGAAGACAAAAGACAACCCAACGAAACAGCGTCGGACCGCGCCGCGCGCCGACGCCGTCAGCAGAAGGCGACGGACCGTGTTTGCGTGACCGCCGCCGCGCTGGTCATTACGCTGGTGTTGCTGCTGGGCTGCGTTTTCTCGCTGACGGGGCAGGATAAAGCCTACAGCGAAAACGAGAACCGCTGGCTGGCGGGCAAGCCCCGTCTGACGTTTTCTTCGCTGGCCGACGGCAAATTCATGAAGGACGCGGAGACGTATTTCTCCGACCAGTTCCCGCTGCGGGACAGGCTCGTCCGCGCCAGAACCTACATTGCCATCTTCTGCGGCCAGTCGGAACGCAACGACGTCTATATCGGCAAAAAGCATTTTCTGTTTGAAAAACCCGCCGCCTACGAGGAGGAGCGGATGAACGCCACCCTCGGCGCCATAGACGGCGTATCCCGGCGGTATCCGGACGTAAGGTCCTTTATCGCCGTCGCGCCCAACGCCAGCGAGATTCTGCCGGAGCTGCTGCCGCACAACGCGCCGCGGCAGGACCAGACCGCGCAGATCCAAAAAATCTATGAGTCGCTGCCGGAGATCACCTCCGTGGACCTGTGCGCCGCTTTCAAGGACGCGGGCCACCGGGACAGGCTGTATTACCGCACGGACCACCACTGGACCACGGCCGGCGCGGAGCTGGCCTTTCGGAAGATCGCGGAGATTATGGGGCTGGACACCCGGGGGAGCAGCTATATCTCCTACCCCGTGTGCAGCGACTTTCAGGGCACGCTGGCCTCTTCGGCGGGGTTCTTCCGGGCGCAGGACACCATCAGTGTGATCGTGCCCGGCGCGGAGCTGAAATACACCGTGAATTATACCGACGAAAAGATCACACGGCCCTCCGTGTTCGACCTGTCGAAGCTGTCGCAGAAAAACCGGTACGAGGTCTTCTTCGGGGGCAACTTCGCCCAGGTCCGCATCGAAACCGACGCCGACTCCGAACGGGAGCTGCTGATCGTGAAGGACTCCTACGCCAACTGCCTGGTGCCGATGCTGCTGCCCTACTTCAAAACGGTCATCATGGTGGATCCCCGTTACTACCGGGGCAATTTCGACCAGCTGATGGAACGGGAGACCGTCACGGATATGTTGTGGCTGTATAACGCCAACACCCTGCTGACGGATACCTCCATCGCGGCGCGGATGTAACGCCGACCGCCGCTGCCCCACCCATCACATACGTTTCCGGACTGTTTTTCCAGTCCGGAATATTTTTTAAAGTACCATAAAGCTTTCTGTGATAATATTTCATAAATCGGCCATAAACCGTTTACAATATACAAAGAAAGGTTTTGATGACAATGTGCGGAATCATCGGCAAAGCGGGAGACGGAAACGTCATCCCGGATATTATCAACGGGCTGAAAAAGCTGGAATACCGGGGGTATGACTCCGCCGGTATCGCGGTGCTGGGCGAAAACGGCTACAGCAGCGTGAAGACCGCCGGCAAGGTGGACGCCCTCAGCGAGGCGGTCACCGCCTGCCGCTGCGCCCCCGGCGACACGGGCATCGGTCACACCCGCTGGGCCACCCACGGCGCGCCCACCGACAGAAACGCCCATCCCCATTTCAGCCCGGACGGAAAATTTTCCGTGGTTCATAACGGCATTATCGAGAACGCCTCCGAACTGAAAAAGTCGGTGCTGCCGGAGGACGAGGTCTACGCTTCGGAGACAGATACCGAGGTGGCGGCGCATTTGCTGGCGTTCTACTATCAGGGCGACGTGATCGAGGCCGTCTCCAAGACGGTCAACGCGCTGAAGGGCTCCTTTGCTCTGGGCATTCTCTGCTCCGACTGCCCCGAGACCCTGTTCGCGGCGGCCTGCGCCAGCCCCCTGTTTGCCGCCAAAGGACAGAGCGGCACGTTCATCGCCTCCGACATGGGCGCGGTGGGTGAAGACGCCAAAGAGATCTATAAGCTGACCAACCGGGAGATCGCCCGGCTGACGAAGGACGACATTGCATTTTTCGACGCCGACGGCAAGCCCATCGTCAAAAACACGGTCAGCGTGCAGGTGGGCAAGCTGAGTCTGGAAAAGGGCGGCTTTGAGCACTATATGCTGTATGAGATCATGCAGCAGCCGGACGCGGTGCGGGATACGATCCTGCCGCTGATCAAGGACGGCCATATCATCCGCCATGAGGGCTTCCCGGAGAGAGAGTTCGTCCGGGAACGCCTCAACAAGATCCGCATCATCGCCTGCGGCTCGGCCTATCACACCGGCCTGGTGGCGGCGTCTCTGATCGAGCAGTACTGCGGCGTTGACTGCCGCGCGGAGGTGGCGTCGGAATTCCGCTATTCCGCGGCGCTCATCGACGAAAACACCCTGACGGTCTTTATCAGCCAGAGCGGCGAGACCGCCGACACGCTGGCGGCCCTGCGCCTTGCCAAAGAGAAGGGCGCAAAGACGCTGGCCATCGTCAACATCGAAGGCAGCGCCATCGCCACCGAAAGCGACGCGGTGGTGTTCACCCGGGCGGGGCGCGAGACCGCCGTTGCCACCACCAAGGCCTACAGCGCCCAGCTGGCGGAGCTCTACGCCCTGACGCTGTACCTTGCCCGGGAGAAGGGAACCATGACGGAGGAGCAGGAGGGCGCCTACACGGCGGAGCTGCTGCGGCTGCCCGAAAAGATCCGCCTGACCACCGAGACGGTCAGCGAGACCGTGACGGAACTGGCCGCCATGCTGGCGAAAAAAGAGGATATGTTCTTCATCGGCCGCCTGCTGGACAGCGCCGCCGCTATGGAGGGCAGCCTGAAAATGAAGGAGATCAGCTATATCAACTCCCAGGCCTACGCGGCTGGCGAGCTGAAGCACGGAACCATTTCGCTGGTGGAGGAGGGCACTCCCGTGATCGCCCTTGCCACCCAGGAGGACGTGTTCACCAAGACCGTGGCCAACCTTTACGAAGTCAAGGCCCGGGGGGCTTATACCATTCTGATCACCGAGGAAAAATTCCTGAACCGGGAATTCGCCGCTGACAAGGTGATCGCGGTGCCCGACACCGCCGATCCCTTCGCCGTGTCGCTGGCGGTGGTGCCCATGCAGCTGCTGAGCTACTACACCGCCAAGAACCGGGGCTGCGACATCGACAAGCCGAAAAACCTTGCCAAATCCGTCACGGTAGAGTAAATCAGTATGATCATCAACACCGGGCAGCGGACGGACATCCCCGCCTTTTACGCCGATTGGTTCGCCAACCGGCTGCGGGAAGGCTTCGTCTGCGTCCGCAACCCCTATTATCCGCAGCAGGTCAGCCGTTACCGGCTGGACCCCGCCGTTGTGGACGCCATCGGGTTCTGCACCAAGAACCCGGCCCCCATGTTCCGGTATATGGACCTGCTGGAGCCCTACGGGCAGTACTGGTTCGTCACTATTACCCCCTACGGCCGCGACATGGAGCCCAACGTACCGGATAAGCACCGGCTGCTGGAGGATTTCCGGCGGCTGTCCGACACGGTCGGCGTCGATTCCGTCGGCTGGCGGTATGACCCGGTGCTGCTGTCGGACCGCTATACGGCGGAATACCACCTGCGCGCCTTTGAGACCATGGCCGCCGCGCTGGAGGGGTACACGCATACCGCCGTCATCAGCTTCATTGACCTTTACCCGAAGGTCAGAAGGAATTTTCCCGAAGCGCGGGAAGTCCCCTTGGAGCAGCGGCTGCGGCTGGGAAAGGCCTTCGTCGACAGCGCCGCCGCCCACGGCATGACGCTGAAGCCCTGCGCGGAGGGCGACGAGCTGGCCGCCTTCGGCGCGGACTGCGGCGGCTGTATGCGGATCGAAGATTATGAAAAGGCCATCGGCAAACCGCTGAACGCGCCGAAAAAGAAGGGGGCCCGGGCGGCCTGCGCCTGTTACATCTCCTGCGATATCGGGGCGTACAACACCTGCCGTCACCTGTGCCGTTACTGCTACGCCAACGCGGAGCCGGAAACGGTGCTGGCCCAAAGCCGGCTGCACGATCCCCGCTCGCCGTTTCTGATCGGCGGCTACCGGGAGGACGACGAGATCCACGACGTGCCCCAACAGTCATGGATCGTGGAGCCGCCGCCTCTGTTCGCGCAGCCCCTGTAACCGTACCGCCAAACGGCCGGATCGCATACATCCGACGCAGGCGACTGCTCAAAAAGCCGATCCTGCGAAGATCATACAACTCTGCACTGTTTATGATTGAACCGCCGTGTACCGAACGGTACGCACGGTGGTGTGAGAGGTCGGCTGCTCAACTAATGGGCAGCCTCCTACTCGATTGCTATCAGGCGATCAGATGATCACGTCGGTGCTGAGGACGTCGGCCATATCCGTGCCGTATTCCTCTGCGCTGATGTAGTTCTGTGCCATCTCTTCCAGGTCGCTGACGTGCTCGGCGATCATGCCCAGCATTCTGCCGATGTCGTCGTCCAGCGCCGTGAACTTGCTGATGTAGTATTCAGAGGTGCTGCCGGTCCATACGCCGGAAAGGTTCGTGATGAGGGACATCATTTCGCCCGTGACGTTGGCGATGCGGTT
>CADAMO010000067.1 GCA_902788995.1 Oscillospiraceae bacterium | reverse complement strand
GTCGTCCGCCGTTCGAAACTCGGTCTTGTACTGCGGGATCATCACGCTCATCACGTTCTTTTCGCCGATCTCCACGCTCATCTCCTGCATGGGCATCATCAGCGCCGCCTCGATGGCGGTATCGCTCATGACGGAGCGGGCCACCGCCATGTGGGCGTTGGCGTCCCTGATCTTTTCCTCGACCTTTTTCCGCAGTTCCTTGTTCTCCCGTACCAGTTCCAGAAAACGGCGCATCAGCTCGTCGCGCTTATCCTTGAGGAGCTTATGCCCGCGGCGGGCGGTATTGAGTTTGCGTTTCAGGTTGGTCAGCTCCATCCGGGTGGGGTTGACGTGCATAACGGCCATAAATCTTTCCCGCTTTCATTGTATGTTTTTCTGATGCCTTTCTACCGAGTCGGAAGTCGGAAGTCATCAGTCGGAAGTCCTTTCCCCGAAAACAGATTCTTTGGTCTTCATATTCACGGGAAACCAAAGGAAGATCTGTAGAAATAATACAGAGAGCCTTCTCCAGCCGCGACTTCCGACTTCCGACTGATGACTTCCCACTATCAACGGCGCAAGGCGCCGTGCTACGGATCAGAATTTGTCGTAATATTCGTCCAGCAGATCGTTGTGGATCCGCTTCAGTTCGCTTCTGGGGAAGATCTTCAGCAGCTTCCAGCCAAGGTCCAGCGTCTCCTCAATGCTTCTGTCGGAGAAGTTGCCCTGAGAGATATACTGCTTTTCAAACTCGTCGGCAAATTTCGCGTAGAGCTTGTCGATATCGGTCAGCGCGGCCTCGCCGAGGATCACCATCAGTTCCTTTGCGTCCTTGCCTCTGGCATAGGCGGCGAACAGCTGGTTCATGGTGTTGGCGTGGTCCTTACGGGTACGGCCCTCGCCGATGCCCTTGTTTTTCAGACGGGAAAGCGACGGCAGCACGTCGATGGGCGGGTTGCAGCCCTTGCGGTACAGCTCACGGGACAGAATGATCTGCCCTTCGGTGATATAGCCCGTCAGATCGGGGATGGGGTGGGTCTTGTCGTCCTCGGGCATGGAGAGGATCGGGATCATGGTGATGCTGCCGGGCTTGCCCTTCTGGCGGCCCGCGCGCTCATACATACCGGCCAGGTCCGTGTACATATAACCGGGATAGCCGCGGCGGCCGGGGACCTCTTTCCGGGCGGCGGAGATCTCACGGAGGGCGTCCGCATAGTTGGTGATATCGGTGAGAATGACCAGCACGTGCATACCAAGGTCAAAGGCCAGGTACTCCGCGGCGGTCAGGGCCATTTTCGGGGTGGCGATACGCTCGATGGCAGGGTCGTTGGCGAGGTTCGTGAACATGACCGTGCGATCGATGGCGCCGGTCTCACGGAAGGATTCCACGAAGAAGTTGGATTCCTCAAAGGTGATACCCATGGCGGCGAACACCACGGCGAAGTCCTCGTCGGTGCCGCGTACCTTCGCCTGACGGGCGATCTGCGCCGCCAGCTGCGCGTGAGGCAGACCGGAAGCGGAGAAGATGGGAAGCTTTTGCCCGCGCACCAGCGTATTCAGGCCGTCAATGGCGGAAATACCGGTCTGGATGAACTCCTGCGGATAGGCGCGGGCGGCGGGGTTCATGGGGGAACCGTTCACGTCCATGCGCTTATCCGGGATGATCTCGGGACCGCCGTCAATGGGACGGCCGAGACCGTCAAACACGCGGCCCAGCATATCGCGGGAGACGGCCAGCTCCATCTGCCGGCCTAAAAAGCGGACCTTGGAGGTGGCGAGGTTGATGCCCTGGGCGTTGTCGAAGAGCTGCACAAGGGCGTTGGTGCCGTCGATTTCCAGCGTGCGGCAGCGGCGGGTCTCGCCGTTGGCCAGCTCGATCTCGCCCAGCTCCTCATACTTGACGCCTTCCACGTCCCGCACCAGCAGCAGGGGGCCGGCGACTTCCTGTAAGGTTCTGTATTCTTTGGGCATCACTCAGTCCTCCTTTTCGGCCAGCACCTGGGCGATCTGCTCTTCCAGCGCGTCCATGATGCGGTCGTATTCGGCTCCCGTCTCTTTTTCGGGGATATATTTGAACCGGCCGATATCCTCGCGGATGGGCACGGCGGCCAGCTTGTTGATATCGGCGCCCAGCTGCAGCGCGTCCAGCGCCTTGTCGTAATAGGCCAGCACCAGACGCAGCATTTTATGCTGCTTGGCGAGGGAGGAATAGGTATCCTCCTCGTCGAAGGAATCCTGCTGCAGGAAGTCCTCGCGGATGGACCGGGCCGCCTCCATTTTCAGGCGGTCGCCGGCGGAAAGGGCGTCCATACCCACCAGCTTGACGATCTCCTCCAAAGAGGCCTCCTCGGAAAGCAACGCCATGATGCGGCCCCGCAGCTCCGTCCAGTCCTCCCCGGCGTTGGCGTTGAACCACTTGCCGAGGTTTTCCGCGTACAGCGAATAGGAGGTCAGCCAGTTGATGGCGGGGAAATGGCGTTTGTAGGCAAGGGCGGAATCCAATCCCCAGAAGACCTTGACGATGCGCAGCGTCGCCTGAGAGACGGGTTCAGAGATATCGCCGCCGGGAGGCGACACGGCGCCGATGACGGAAAGGCTGGCTTCCCGGTCGCCGGAGCACAGGCACTTGACCCGGCCCGCCCGCTCATAGAACTGAGCAAGGCGAGAGCCGAGGTAGGCGGGATAACCCTCTTCGCCGGGCATTTCTTCCAGACGTCCGCTCATCTCACGCAGGGCCTCGGCCCAGCGGGAGGTGGAATCCGCCATGAGGGCAACGGAATAGCCCATATCGCGGAAGTATTCGGCAATGGTGATGCCGGTGTAGATGGAGGCCTCGCGGGCCGCCACGGGCATATCGGAGGTGTTGGCGATCAGCACCGTGCGTTCCATCAGGGATTTACCCGTCTTGGGGTCCACGATCTCCGGGAACTCGTTCAGCACGTCGGTCATCTCATTGCCGCGCTCACCGCAGCCGATATAGACGACGATATCCGCCTCCGACCACTTGGCCAGCTGATGCTGGGTGACGGTCTTGCCGCTGCCGAAGGGGCCGGGGATGGCCGCAACGCCGCCTTTGGCGATGGGGAACAGCGTGTCGATATTGCGCTGACCGGTGATCAGCGGCACGTCGGGGGATAATTTCGTTTTATAAGGCCTGCCGCGGCGCACGGGCCATTTCTGCATCAGCGTGACCGGTACTTCCCCGCTCTGTGTTTTCACGGAGGCCACGGTCTGTTCCACGGTGTAATCGCCCTCGTTGACGAAGGACAGCGTGCCGCTGACGCCGAAGGGGACCATGATCTGATGCTTCACGATCTCGGTCTCGTTCACATAGCCGACGATATCGCCCGCGGAGACTTCGTCCCCTGCTTTCGCGGTGGGGATGAAATGCCATTTCTTTTCCCGGTCAAGGGAGGGCACCTCGATGCCCCTCGTCAGGTTGCTGCCCGCCACCTTCATGATGGCCTCCAGCGGGCGCTGAATGCCGTCGAAGATGCCCTTGATCAGGCCCGGGCCCAGCTCCACGCTCAGGGGCGCGCCGGTGGATTCCACCGGTTCGCCAGCGCCCAGGCCGGCGGTCTCTTCATAGACCTGAATGGAGGCGCGGTCGCCGTGCATTTCGATGATCTCGCCGGTGAGCCGGTGAGAGGAGACCTTGACCACGTCAAACATATTCACGTCGCGCATGCCCTCGGCGATGACCAGGGGGCCGGCGACCTTTACGATTCTGCCTGTACTCAAACGATCCATCCCTTTCTCAGTCCGCCAGAATGTCGGAACCGACAGCCTGTTCCACGGATCTGCTGACGTTTTTCATGCCGATGCCAGTGTTGCCTGTAACCCCCGGGATCGGGATGATGGCGGGAACGGTACGCTCCCTGTATTTCTGAATTTCGCTGTCCATTTCTTCGGCCAGCCGCTCGGTGATGAAGATCACCGCGAACTCGTCGGCGACGCGTTTCAGCAGTTTTACGCCCTCGGCCGGCTCTTCCACGGGCATCACCGTCAGACCGACAGAGGAAAAGCCGTAGATGCTGTCCTTATCGCCCATGACGCCGATCTTATACATACAGCTCCCTCACTCTCCCCCGGACGGTCTCGTCCGGCATACCGTTGCACTTGGCGGACAGAATGATCCGCACGTTTCTCACTTCATTCTGCACGGCGAACCAGTAGGCCGCCAGCGGCGCGATGCCGTCGATATCCGTTTTGGCGCTACGCAGAAGCGAAAGCAGGCGGTCGTCGCACCACTTCTCGAAGGCGGCGGGGCTTTCCTTCAGGGCCTCGGCCGCGCCGGCGTAATCGGTATGGGCAAGGAAAGTGAAAAGGCTTTCCATGCCCTCCCCCGCCGCGCGGATGGTCTCCGCTTTATCAAAAGCGCCGCAATCGCAGACGCACCGCTCCACAAAGCTTTTCGCCTTGCCGGTTTTCACGCAGCGGTACAATATCTTGATATCGGCGCAGGCGGCGCGGGTCCGGGCGATCTCTTCCATGACCGGATGATCCGCCTTTTCCGCCAGCTTGATGGACCACTCCATGGCGGCGCGGTCCACCACCGAATCCGCCAGCTGGGCAAAGCGCGTCTGGGTCAGGATGCGGTAGGCGCTGCGGTGGGCGTGGCGAAGGGGCTCCGGCAGCTTGTCGTTGTCGTTTTTCACCACGGCGTCTGCGATCAGCGCGGGATCCCAGACGGAGGGTGAAAACACGAGAGCGCCAGGATCCTTGTCGCAGAGAAACGCCTTGAGGGCGGCCTTCAGATTCTGAAAGTCGTTTTCGACCAGAATGCTGTCGAACTGAGAGCGGTCCGGCAGCAGGGACGAAACCAGCTGCCACGCGCCTTCCAGCTTCTTTTCCAGCGCGGGGGCGTAATCCCGCCCAGCGATCTCATAGCCGCGGTCGTTGAGACGGCGCGCCGCCTCTTCAAACGTACCGGCGCCGAGGATCCCGTTCAGCTCCTGCGAGGTGAGGAGACGGACCTCGTTGCTGCGGATACACGCCACCGCATAGGTATATTCGGTTGCTTTCATCTTGCATCAACCTTTTGATTTTTCTATAAATCGGAATCGCATTGCAGGCGGCTCACTGGGCCGCGCTGCAATTCTGTTCCTGCCGGGAATGCGTGTTACGAGAAAAGCTGTTCCGCGGCGATGGACTTCAGGTCGTCGCGGGAGGCGTTCATCAGCGCCTCGAAAGCGCAGTTGATCTCAATGTCGCCGTATTTCAGCAGGAAGCCGTCGGACAGGCTGCCGGGCGTATCGGAGACGGTGATCTCCGGGAACGCCGCCATGAACCCCTCCGGCTTTCTGGACAGATCCGCCGCGCTCAGATACAGCGTTCCGGCTGCGCCGGTGCGGTATTTTTCCGCCAGCTTTTCCAGCACGCCGAAATAGGACGGCGCGTCCAGCGAACGGAGCTTTTTGACGGCGGCCTCCACCGTCTCGTCGATCAGGGCGACCTTGGCCTCCAGCAGGCTGCGGCGCTCGGTGACGGCGGCGGCCGATTCCGCCTTTTTGGCGATCAGCTCCGCCTCACGGCGCGCCTGCGCGACGATGCGGTCCGCCTCCGCCTTGCCCTCCCGGGCGGCGCCTTCCAAAATGCCCGCAGCGTCCGTCTGCGCCAGCAGCTCGATCTGATCACACTGATCGGCGCAGTCGGCCTCCAGCCGGGCAATGATTTTATCCAAACCGGACATAAAGCGTCCCTCCGTCAATTACACGCCAAAGGTGCTGGTCAGACCGTTGAGCGCCAGAATGGAGGTGAGCAGCGCCAGGATCGCGTAGGTCTCCACCAGCGCGGCAAAGGTGATGGCCTTACCGGACTCGTTGGGCTTTTTCGCCACGAGGCCGACGCCGGCTGCGGCCGCCTTGGCCTGATGGATGGCGGAGAAATAACCGACCACCGCCATGGGCAGATCCGCGGCGAAGAAGGCAAGGCCCTGCTGCCACGTGTAGGCGGGCATGCCGCCGCCCATGACCTTGGTGAAGCTGAGGGTCAGGATGGCGATCAGCAGACCGTAAAGGCCCTGCGTAGCCGGAAGCACCTGAAGGATCAGGACTTTACCGAACTTGGAGGGGTCTTCCGAAACGACGCCCGCGGCGGCCTGTCCCACAAGGGAGGTGCCTCTGGCGGAACCCATGCCGGGCAGACCCGCGGCTAAGACCGCGCCGAAGATGATGAAGAAAATTGCGAGAGTATTGGACATATCAAAGTTCCTCCTTGAACCTGTAATACTTGGTATCCGCTGCGAAGGGGACGAACGCTCTGCCGCCGCCCTCGTAGAACTTGGAAAAGAACTCCACGTACTGGAGCCGGTTGGTATGCACGTATGCACCGATGATATTGATGGCAAGGTTGGCCGCGTGGCCGGCGCAGAACACCAGCACGAAGGCCACGGCCTTGATCACGGGATTTTTGGGCATGGTGCCCAGCATGTTCATGACCTGCCCGATGACGCCGGTGGCCATGCCCAGCGCCAGCAGCCGGGCGTAAGAGAGCACGTCGCCCAGGTACCCGGAGAACAGGTTATAAACGCCGTAAAGGCCTCCGCCGATCTTGCCGCCGATGGATTTCGACGACCGCCCCGCAGTAAGGATCACCAGCGCCACGCCGGCGATCAGGATATAGGTGGAAACGCCCTTGAGCGAGTTGTGGACGCTCATGAAGGTGTTATACAGCACCGTGCCCAGCGGCGAATAGTCGTCGGGGATGCTGTCCTGCACGAACAGCCCGAAGAAGACGGGAGCGATGCCGATGACGGTGAGGAAGGTGGGGATGGTATCGAAAACCGCGTCCAGCTTATGGCCGTTTTTGATATCCGTCCAGCCCTTCATGAGAACGCCCCAGAACAGGTGCGCCAAGCCTAAAATAAAGCACATGATCAGCACGTTCATGGTGTCCTTCACCGCGTCCGTCCACAAGGGCGGCAGAGGGTTGAAATCCTTATGCAGGAACTCCCGGCAGATCACCGCGGGGGCGTCGCCGAACCAGCTGCCGTACATGGCCCCCCAGAACACGGTGGAAAGGCCGCAGAAGAGATACATCTTCAGCGTGTTTTTCCACTTTTGCTCCAGATTCTTTTTGAACAGGAGCAGCCCGCCGCAGACGCCGCTGATAATCAGCCCGTAGCCCGCGTCGGAGAGCATCATGCCGAAGAAGAAATAGTAGAAAAACGCCATGACGCCGGTGGGGTCGATATCGCCCTTGGCGGGCATCGAGTACATTCCGGTGATATTTTCCAGCGGGGCGGAGAAGAACCCGTTGGAGAGCAGGACGGGCACGTCCTCGTCCTCCGCCGGTTCGGTTATTTCCACCGCCGCGTCAAAATGCGCTTCACAGTAATCCGCCACCCGCTGCGCGTCGCGTTTGGCGATATAGCCCTTGATATAAAAGACCCGCGTACTCTGTGGAATCCGCTCGAAGGCGGCGGTCTTTTCCTTTTCCGCCGTCAGATAGTCCAGCGCGAATTCAGCCTTTTCGTAGAAATCCGTCTGCTGCGAAAGCGTTGTTTCGAGCGCGGAGATCTTCGCCTCGTCCGCGGCGTTCTGCTGTTGCAGCGCGGCTACCTTTTCGCGCGGCGTTTCGTCGGCGCACTCCGGCGCGCGGATGAAGCCCTCCGCCCGGAGCGCGTTTTCGATCTCCTCCACGTCGTCCTTCAGGCAGAAGACCGCAAGGCACGTTTCAAGGTCGCTTTCCGACAGGACCTCCACCTCCACGCAATCCCTTTCCGGGAGCTCCTGCGCCAGGAGCGTGAGGATCTCCTCCCGGGACTTGCGGGAACGGAAGCTGCCAAGCAGACGGGCCGTGTGCTTCGTAAAGCCGGAGGTCACGGGGATATCGCAGTCCTGCCATGGCAGGAGCGCATCCATCGTCACATTTCTGCGGACGACGCCCGCCCGCAGGTCGCCGATCTGCTTGTCGTCGGCGATCAGGGCGCGGCACTTTTCCAGCACGGAATCGAGTTCTCCGCCGTTTTCGCGCCACTGGGCCGCCGTCAGCTCCTTGCGGGGCTCCAGCATGGCGGTCAGGGGCTGCTTGCGGGGGCAGTGCTTTTGCAGCACCGCCAGCGCGCCGTTCACCGCGCTGAGCGCCTCGTCAAAGCCCGCGAACCGGTCGGACAGGTCCGTCGTTTTCATACGGTCCGTCTCCTGCGGTTCGGAGAGCTCCACAACGCCCTTGCGCTGGAGATAGTCCGTCACTTCCTCTTTTCTGTCAACGGGGGCCATCAGCGCAAAGGATAGGATTTTCAGCTTTGCCAATGATCAGACCTCCCGTCAGTTCCACTCAACGAGCCGTTTGGCCACGGCGTTGACCGCCTTGGCGGTATTGCCTCTGGCCGCCGCGCGCATTGCTTCCACCTGGGAACGCGAACGCTTTTCGGCTTCTTCCTGCGTTTTCGCGGCTTCGGCTTCCGCCTGCGCGACGATCTCCGCCGCCTGCTCCTTCGCCTTGGCGATGAGCTCCGCCCTGTGCGCCTGAGCGCGTTCTTTGGCCTGCGCGATCACTTCCGCGGCGGCTTGCTGCGCGGCGGCGATCTTTTCATCACAGGCCTGCTCGGTCCCGTCGATGCGGTTCAATATTTCAGATGCCATGGTTTCACCTCTGACATGTTTGATGCTTAATTTCAGATTTCTTTCTCTCTGTGCGCCTCGGAGGAATCGTAGATCGCCTGCATGATCTTCGAGGTGCCCACCGCGTATTTGATGTCGTTGCGGTTACGCTCGCCCTTGCGGACGCATTCCACGAAATCCAGCACCTCGTCCGCGTGCATGTCGTTCATGCGGTAATCGGGCGTTTCCTCGATCAGCATGCCGTCTCTGGCGGTGTAGTAGGTAAACTTGCCGCAATATTGCAGGCGAACGCCGCCCTTGTCGCCCATGAAGTCGATAAAGGTCTCGTGAACGCCGATGTTCTGCGCCCACGCGCCGTTGAAGCTGATGACAGCCCCGTCGGTACGGACCAGGCCCACCACGGAGTCGTCCACGTCGTAGACGCCGTTTTCGGGGTCGCTGGTATCTTCGGACCACATGGAGGTGTAGACGTAGTTTTTCATGTCTTTGCCCAGCTTGCAGAAGGCCTCGCCGCTGGCGGTGAGCACCTTGGGATCGCCGAGGCAGTACATGATGAGGTCCAGATAGTGGACGCCCCAATCGATCAGCGCGCCGCCGCCGGAGGCCGCGTGGCGGGTAAAATCACCGCCGAGGCCCGGAATGGACCGGTGGGCGCGGAAGGAGGCGTAAACGTGGTACACGTCGCCCAGCTTTCCCTCTTCGATATACTTTTTGATATAATTGACCGAATTGGCGTAGCGGTTGCACACGCCGATGGAGAGGATGCGGCCGGTTTCATAGGAGACCTTTTCCATCTCCAGCGCCTCGGACAAAATGCGGGCGGCGGGCTTTTCGCAGAGCACGTCCTTGCCGTGGCGCATGAAGTCGATGGCGATGACGGAGTGCATGTCGTTGTGGGTGCACACCGACACCGCGTCCAGCTCCGGATCGTCCAAAATCTCGTGGTAATCGTAGACAGCCTTGCCACAGCCGTTCTTTTCCACGGCAGCGTCCGCCTTTTCGGGGATGATATCGCAGAAATACTTGATCTCCGCGTGCTCGCTCTTCATATAGGCGGGAATGTGGGCGGAGGTCGCAATGCAGCCGCAGCCGATTACCGCCACCTTGATGGTATCTTTCATTTGAGTCACCTCAGTTATTCAATCTGCGTCGCAGATCAGTTTTTTGACTTCGAGAAGGCGCGCCAGCGCCCCGGTGAAATAAGCGTCCCGCTCCCCTTCCGGACGGCGCTCCGCGAAATGCCGCAGGATGTTGATATCCGTTTTGATATCCTCCGGGCAGAAGCAGCAGGTCAGGTCTCCGCTGGCGGAAAAGGATGCGCAGCGCGCAAGGAAAGACAGCGAATAGGGCACGCCGCAGAACACGACTTCGTCGGCGCGGAAAAACAGGGAGGACGGAAGAACGGACTTGGTGGCGATCAGAACGCCATCGCCTCCGGCAAATGCGTTCAGCGCGGCCTGCTGCCCGGCGTCGTCCAGCCCGCCGGTAAAGAGCAGCGCCCGGCGGCCTCTTCTCCCGGCAAAGCGGCGGAATTCCTCCGCTTCCCGCCGGTCGGTGAACAGCACCGCCGTCCGACTGCCCGCACGACGCTCCGCCAGCTCGAGGGTATAGGCGTACTTTGCCGCCACGTCTTTGAGCTGATACGAACGAAAATCGGGCCTGTCCGAGGCGACCGCCACGGTACACCCGGGCGAACCGAAACGGGACAGGAAGGGGCCGTAATCCTCAATCGGGGAAGAAAACAGGGCGCTCACCCGCAGGGGATCCGGCAACTCGGCCCGCCATTCCGCGATCCACGCATAGGCGCTCCGTCCGCCGTATTCCGTCTCGTCCGCCAGCTCCGCAAAGGGCACGATCAGGCGGTCGACGCCTCTGTCGCGGCAGAAGGCGCGGAACGGGGTTTCGCCCAGCAGACGGATATCCGCCGCCAGCACGCCCTGCGGAAAGGCATACGCATTACCGCCGGAAGGCAAATGCGGCGAAAAGGAAGCAAGACGCGTTCCGCCCGCTTTGGAGGAAGGGACAAAGCCGCCCGGCAGCAGCAAGAGGGGCCTTTCTCCGTCGCAGGAGAAGGCGGCCGCGGTCTCCGCGAAAAGCGGCACCGCGCCGGTCACACAGTATAAATCCTCGCCCGCGTCGGAAACGGCGACATTCAGCCTCCGAACGTCATCTTGCTTCATTTTCATAATAAAACTATTTTATTACACTCGCCGTCTTTTGTCAATCTTTTCTCGGCGGAATTTCCCGTTTTCCCGCAGGGAGGGCGTTTATTGACAATTTTTAAGGTGTCTATTAAAAATATAAATTCAAAACGGCTTGACTTACATTCTTTAAAGTGATAAATTAAATTTTATATTGCGAACTCTTCGGCAAGGAAAGGAAGGATGGCCATGCCGCTTACCGAAATTTTACAGAAAAACGCGGATTTTTACCCCAACGACGTTGCGCTGGTGGAGATCAACCCCAAGATGGAGCAGAAATCCCTGATGACCTGGCGCGACTATTCGCTGATCGTCACCGACCCGTCGGAATCCTACCGCCGGGAGATGACCTGGAGCCAATTCAACAAGGACGCCAACCGCATCGCCAATCTCCTGCTCTCACGGGGGATCAAAAAAGGTGACAAGGCCGCCGTGCTGATGATGAACAGCATCGAATGGCTGCCCGTCTATTTCGGCGTGTTGAAAACCGGCGCCATCGTGGTGCCGCTGAACTACCGGTACACCGCCGAAGAGATCAAGTATTGCATCGACAAGGCCGACGCGGATTATATCGTGTTCGGGCCGGAATTCGTTGGGCGGATCGAGGACATCTATTCCAAGGTTCCCCACGTAAAAATGTGGATCTACGACGGCGTGGAGTGCCCCAGCTTTGCCGAGGACCTGCGCACGCTGATGACCTACTGCTCCACCAAATCCCCGCAGATCAAGCTGACGGACGAGGACGACGCGGCCATCTACTATTCCTCCGGCACCACGGGCTTCCCGAAGGCGATTCTGCATAAGCACAAGGCGCTGATGCACGCGGCTATGACAGAGCAGAACCACCACGGGCAGACGAAGGACGACGTGTTCCTGCTGATCCCGCCCCTCTATCATACGGGCGCGAAGATGCACTGGTTCGGCTCATTGCTGGTTGGCGCAAAATCCGTGATCCTGAAGGGCGTCAAACCCGAGTGGATCCTCAAATGCGTCAGCGAGGAGCAGTGCTCCATCGTGTGGCTGCTGGTGCCCTGGGCGCAGGATATCCTGGATAAGATCGACTCCGGCGAGATCGACCTGAACGAGTACGACCTGAGCCGGTGGAGACTGATGCACATCGGCGCGCAGCCCGTGCCCCCCAGCCTCATCAAACGCTGGAAGAGCGTCTTCCCGAACCACGAATACGACACCAACTACGGGCTGAGCGAATCCACCGGCCCCGGGTGCGTGCACCTGGGGGTGGAGAACATCCACAAGGTGGGCGCCATCGGCAAGGCGGGCTACGGCTGGCAGGTAAAGATCATCGACCCGCAGGGCAACGAAGTCAGACAGGGCGACGTGGGCGAGCTGGCGGTTTACGGTCCCGGCGTAATGCAGTGCTATTATAAGGATGAAAAGGCCACCGCCGAGGTGCTGCACGACGGCTGGCTTTATACCGGCGACATGGCCATGGCGGACGAGGACGGCTTTATCTTCCTGGTGGACCGCAAGAAGGACGTGATCATCTCCGGCGGCGAGAACATCTACCCGGTGCAGATCGAGGACTTTTTGCGCAAGCACGACGCCATCAAGGACGTGGCCGTGATCGGCCTTGCCGACCAGCGGCTGGGCGAGATCGCCACCGCGGTCATCGAGGTCAAGGAGGGCTTTACGCTGACCGAAGACGAGGTCAATACCTTCTGCCTCGACCTGCCCCGGTACAAGCGCCCCCATAAGATTATCTTTGCGGACGTGCCCCGCAACCCCACCGGCAAGATCGAAAAGCCGGTGCTGCGCAAGCGCTATCAGAGCGAGAATCTGGTGGCCATGCAGAACGAGATCCAATAATATAAGGAGCAGACGCACATGAAATCACTGCTGTTAGGCAACGCCGCCGTCACCCGCGGCGCATATGAAGCCGGCGTGAGGGTCATTTCCTCCTACCCCGGCACCCCCAGCACGGAGATCACGGAGGAAGCCGTGAAATACGACGAGATCTACGTGGAGTGGGCCCCCAACGAAAAGGTGGCGGCGGAGACCGCCATCGGCGCTTCCATCGCGGGGGCCAGAGCCATGACCTGCTGCAAGCACGTGGGCCTGAACGTGATGGCGGACCCGGTATTTACCGCCGCCTATACGGGCGTCAACGGCGGCCTTGTGATCGCCGTAGCGGACGACCCCGGCATGCATTCCTCCCAGAACGAGCAGGACTCCCGCCACTACGCCAAGGCGGCGAAGATCCTGATGCTGGAGCCCGCCGATTCCGCCGAGTGCAAAGAATTCACAAAACAGGCGTTTGAGTTGAGCGAGCGCTTTGATACCCCCGTGTTCCTGCGGCTGACCACCCGCATCTCCCACTCCCAGAGCCTTGTGGCGCTGGAGGACAGAAGCGGCGACGCGCTGAAGGACTATGAAAAGAACCCGGCCAAATACGTCATGACCCCCGCTAACGCCATCAAACGCCACGTTGTCGTGGAGGAGCGCACCAAGGCGGAGACCGCCTTTGCCGAAATCACCGATCTGAATACGGTGGAGGACAACGGCGCGGCCATCGGCGTGATCACCTCCGGCATCACCTACCAGTACGCCAAAGAGGCGCTGGGCGATAAGGCAAACTACCTGAAGCTGGGCGTGGTGTGGCCGCTGCCGGAGAAAAAGATCCTCGATTTCGTCGCGAAGTGTGAGACCGTCTATGTGCTGGAGGAGCTGGACCCCTTCATCGAGGAGCACTGCAAGGCCCTCGGCGTGAAGGTCGTCGGCAAGGACGCCTTCACCATGCTGGGCGAATACTCCGTCAATATGATTAAAAAGAACGTTCTCGGCGAGGAAGTGGAAGAGACCCCCGCCGCGGATATCCCGGTGCGCCCGCCGGTCATGTGCGCGGGCTGCCCCCACCGGGGCACCTTCTACGTGCTGAAAAAGCTGGGGCTGACCGTGGCCGGGGACATCGGCTGCTACACGCTGGGCT
>CADAMO010000066.1 GCA_902788995.1 Oscillospiraceae bacterium | reverse complement strand
TCGAGCAGGCGCTTCCCTTCATCGAGAACATCGCCGACTCCCTCGGCATCACCAACACCCAGGAGCGCATCGACGACTTCAAGGCCAAGCTGGAAGCCATCGAATAACAGACCAATCCGAATCGGCAGACGGTTCTCCGGCTCACCGGAGAACCGTTTTTTCTGTCCGGGAGCATTCTCTTGCCTGCCCGCCGACAAGATCAAGAATAAATTGACATCCGCTGAAAATAATGGTATGATAAGATGATATGTTGAAGATAATAGAAACAGGGAGGCAGGCGTGATGAATTCCATTTCGGTCAAAGGGCAAAGCTTTATCGACGAGAAGGGACGCGAACGGATCTTCAACGGGCTGAACTTCGTGGACAAGCACTGCCTGCCGGATGAGGACGGCGTGATCCGCTACCGCACCGATCTGACGGAGGAGACGCTGGCCGCCGTAGCGGCAAGGGGCGTCAATATCGTCCGGCTGGGCGTGACGTGGGCCGCCATCGAGCCGGAACAGGGGCGCTACAACACCGTCTATCTGGACGGCGTGAAGGAGGCGCTGCGGCTGTGCGAAAAGCACGGCGTGTACGCCTTTATCGACTGGCACCAGGACCTGTTCAGCTATTACTGCTATAACGCCGGCGACGGCGCGCCCAAGTGGGCGGTGCTGGGCCCCGCGGACTGCCGCAAACCCTTCCTGATCTGGGCCACGGGCTACTTCTTCGGCAGGACCGTCTGGCGCTCCTTCGACGCCTTTTGGGAAAACAAGCCGGTGAACGGCAAGGGCCTGCGGGACAGCTATTGCGACATGCTGGCCTTTACGGCGGACTACCTGAAGGACTGCCCTGCCGTGATGGGCTACGATCTGCTGAACGAACCCTTCCCCGGCACCCCGGGCGGAAAAATCTTCCGCAAACTGGTATCCGGCGGCGTGGGGACGCTGCTGTTCAGCAAGCGGGTGGACCGGAAGCAACTGGTCCGCGACCTGAAGGACAAGGACGTGATGAAGGCCCTCTCCGTGGCGGACGACCCAAAAGTCTATCACGGCGTCATCGACAACGGCAACCGGCTGCTGCGCGACTTTGACCTCAACCGGTATTATCCTTTTTTGAAAGAGGCCGCCGCGGCCATCCGCAGGGTCACCGACAAGGGCGTGATCTTCTCCGAAAACTGCTACTACTCCAATATGGGCATCCCCTGCTCCTACCCCCGCGTCACCTACGCGGACGGGTCCGATGAAGGGAACCTGGCCTTCGCCCCCCATGGCTACGACCTGACCGTGGATACGCCCCTCACCAACGAAGCCAGCCCCCACCGGGTGGATTTCATCTTTGACGAGCACCAGCGGACCCAGGCCAGGCTGAACGCGCCGGTGCTGGTGGGCGAATGGGGCGGCATGGTGCCCGGCGGCGAAAAATACCCCGCGCTGGAGCACCTGATCGACAAATTCGACCGCAACCGCTGGAGCCAGACCTACTGGCACTGGTTCCGGGATATGGAAAACAGCAAGATCATGGAGATCCTCGCCCGTCCCTTCCCCCAGGCGGTGGCGGGCCATATCAGATCTTACGGCTACGACCGGAAAAACGACACCTTTACGCTGACCTACGAGGGATCTTCGACGATCAAAGCGCCCACGCTGATCTGGCTGCCGAAGGAACCGAAAAAGATTTATTCCACCAAAAAATATGAACTGAAACACACCGAAAACGGCCTCATTCTGCAGGTCCATGCGGGCAGGGGCGCGTGCGTGGTGAAGGCGGAATGGTAGCACGGCGCCTCGCGCCGTTTCAGCCGGAAGTCATTAGTCGGAAGTCATTCGTTTCTTTTATGAATCCAGTACTTAAAATCGCGCTGGCGTATTTCGCGGTCATATCGCTCGTTACGGTCATCGTCACAGTCTATGACAAGATCGCGGCAAAGAAACGGCCCCGTCACCGGGTGCCGGAAAACACCCTTCTGCTGCTGGCCGTCCTCGGCGGAGGCCCGGCGGAATATCTGACCATGCAGCTCATCCGTCACAAGACGAAACATAAAAAATTCATGGTCGGCCTGCCGGTGATCATTCTGCTGGAAGCCGCGGCGGCCGGGCTGTTGTATCTTCGGACTTTACCATAAACCTCTCCCATGGTGTAGCACGGCGCATTGCGCCGTCCGGCGCCATCCCATGCTTTTTTTGTTTTCGTCAGAATATCATCTTATTGGCAAGATATTGATTCAATACTAACGGTTTTCATTACCATTCACACCAGACGGCGCAAAACGCCGTGCCACCCTATACAAATGAAGGAGACCCCATGCTTGAACTGAAACACATTTCTTTTAACGTCAACGACGACGGCGGCGAGAAGGTGGAAATTCTCGACGACGTCAGCTTTACCGTGCCCGACGGCAAATTCCTTGTCATCACCGGCCCCAACGGCGGAGGCAAATCCACGCTGGCGCGGCTGATCATGGGCATTGAACAGCCCACCGCCGGACAGATCCTTTACAACGGCGAGGATATCACCGGCCTTTCCATCACCGAACGGGCCAAGAAGGGCATCGGCTACGCCTTCCAGCATCCGCCCCGCTTCAAGGGGCTGACGGTGCGCCGCCTGCTGAGCCTTGCCCACGGCAGCGAGCTGCCGGAGGACGAGTGCTGCTCTTACCTCACCCGGGTGGGGCTGTGCTCCATGGACTACCTGAACCGGGAAGTGGACGCCTCCCTGTCCGGCGGCGAAGTGAAGCGCATCGAGATCGCCACCCTCATGGCCCGCAACCTCGGCCTTGCCATCTACGACGAGCCGGAGGCCGGCATCGACCTGTGGAGCTTCTCCATGCTGGTGCAGAGCTTCCGGATGCTGACCCAGGAGAATAACGAAAGCGTCGTCATCATCTCCCATCAGGAGCGCATCATGAAGCTGGCGGACGAGATCCTTGTCATCGCCGACGGCAAGATCCGCTCACAGGGCCCGCGGGACGAGATCCTGCCCGGACTTCTGGGGGAATTTGACCGCAAGTGCGACCTGAGAGGCGAAAAGGAGGAGACGACCCATGCTTGATATCACCGACAGAAACCTGCTGAAGACCATCTCCGACCTCTCCTATATCCCGCCCCAGTCCGCCTACAACATCCGCAAGAACGGCGCGGGCATCGAGCGCCGCAACACCGAAAAGGTGGAGATCGTCACCAAGACGGACAAGCCCGGCATCGACATCAAAATCAAGCCCGGCACCGTGGGCGAGACGGTCTATATCCCCGTGATCATCACCGACACCGGCGTCAACGACAAGGTCTATAACGATTTTTATATCGGCGACGACGCGGACGTGACCATCGTGGCGGGCTGCGGCATTCACAACTCCGGCTGCCATGAAAGCCGCCACGACGGCATCCACCGCTTTTTCATCGGCAAAAACGCCCACGTGAAATACGTGGAAAAGCACTACGGCGAGGGCGAAGGCACCGGCGCGCGGGTGCTGAACCCCACCACCGAGGTGTTCGTGGGGGACAACTCCGTCTGTGAAATGGAGACCGTGCAGATCCGCGGGGTGGATTCCACCGTCCGCGAGACCAACGCGGCGCTGGACGCCGGGGCCAAATTCATCGTCACCGAGCGCCTTATGACCCACGGTCAGCAGACCGCCCAGTCCAATATGAAGGTGGAGCTGAACGGCGCGGGGGCCACGGCGCAGATCATCTCCCGCAGCGTGGCCAAGGACAGCTCGCAGCAGGTATTTTACCCCAACGCCGTGGGCAACGCCCCCTGCCACGCCCACGTGCAGTGCGATTCCATCATCATGGACAACGCGAAGATCCGTTCCATCCCCGCCATCGAGGCCAACGACACGGACGCGCAGATCATCCACGAGGCCGCCATCGGCCGCATCAACAACGACCAGCTGCTCAAGCTGATGACCTTCGGCCTGTCCCCCGAAGAGGCGGAAGAGGTCATTATTGAGGGATTTTTGAAATAGAAAACAGGCAATAGGCAGTAGGCAATAGGAAATAGTAAGGCTGCTATAAAGGATAAGCGCTCAAAATGAAAGACGGCGTCGGAGATACCGATACCGTCTTTTTTCTGTCTGATACAGCCTTTGGCACAGTCAGACTAACAGCAGATTCCTGCCGCCTCTTCCCGATTGCCTATTCCCTATTGCCTACTGCCTATTGCCTATTGCCTATTGCCTATTGCCTACTGCCTATTGCCTAAAAAAATCACCACAAAATCTCCCAGCTCTCATACTCCACGCCCTCCATGATGCCGCTGCCGGTGATGCCGAGGCCCGTCACGCTGCCTTCCACACTGAGGTTGATGGTGTAGTTGACGGAGGAAATATAGCCGTCGTCCCGGATATACGCGTCGATCACGGAGCCGGTGTAGGTGATGGTGCAGGAATTGATCTTGATGACCTTGAAATCCAGCGAGGCGGTGTCAAGGTAGCCGATCGCGCCGGCGTTGTAATACGGAATGCCGCCGAAATCAACGGTCTCCGGCAAGAGGTTGATCACCACGTGCCGCATGCCGTTGGCCGTATCCGAAAAGGCGTTGCGCACGCCCTCGGAAGACAGGGAGAAGGCCCCGCGCTTGGGCAGCAGGATGGGCACCGTTTCGCCGTCTTCGTTCACGCCCGTGCCGCCGTTGAAGGTGAGGGTGGAATCCGCCGGGTCGCCGATCATGCTCACCAGCGTGTTGGCCAGCTTGGTGGTCAGCGCGCCGAGGGGCTGCGCCTCTACCACGTTGCCGGAGAAGGTCTCCGTATGATGGACGCTGACCGTGCCCGTATAGGCGCGGGTGCGGTTCAGCGCGTCGGCGTAGAGATTGATAACCTCCTGCACGGAAAGCTGCGGCGCTTCCGTCGGGGCCTCCGAGGTGGTTTCCGTCACCGGAACGGTGGTCTCCGGCAGGGCCGGCGCCGTCTGGGTCTCCGGCATGAAGGAGGTGGTCTCCGTCGGCGCCGTCAGCGTTTCGGACGACTGACGGCTGCTGGGATCAAGGTTGAACGCCCGCGTCAGATTACAGGCGGAGCAGCTGAGCAGCGCGACAATCAGCGCGGCTGCGGTGATCATTCTGACAGATCGTTTCATAAAAAAGTTCTTCCCCTTTCGTTTCAGTTCAAATCGTTATCCACGGGCTCGCGGAGGCCGCCGGCAGGAGGAACGTCCTCCGTCAGCGGGTCGATGATGGGCCGGTAGAATATCTCCGCGTTACCGGCGGGCCTGCCGTTATAGATGGCGCGGAACAGGGCGTCGCAATCCGGGAAGCGGTCCTCCCCATAGACGCTGAGGCCCTTCATCAGCCCCTCCTCCAGCGCGGCGGTCAGATAGACGCCGAGGGAAGAGGGCGCGCGCAGCTCGTCCTTATAGACCCGGTCGGAGGCCGCGTCCGGTGTAACGCCGGTCATGCAGCGGTACATCACGGCGCACAGCGAATAGACGTCCGTCCACGCGCCGGGCACGCCGCTCTTCCGGTAGAGCTCCTCCGGGGCGAACCCGGGCGAGAGAAAGGTGGCGACGTTCCCTCCCTGCGAGCCGAGGCCTTCCAGCTTCAGCAGACCGTCCCGGACCGTAAAGCTGTCCGGCGTGAGGTTGCAGCGCAGCAGCCCCATGGACTGTTCCCGCGCCAATTGGCGCATCACCGGGGCGAACAGCGCCAGCGCGTACTCCGGCGAGATCTGCCCCTGGGTCTCAAGGAAAGCGGACAGCGGCTGCCCCGCCGTCTCGTCCGTCACGCCGTAGACCGTGCCGTTGGTGTAAAACAGATCCGTCACCTGCGCGGCGGAGGACAGGCCGTTCATCCGGCTCAGCAGACGAAGCTCCCGGACGAATTTATTCTTCCCGGCGTTGAAATTTTCCTGCGCGCCGGGGGTCACCGCCACGTCGGCGCCGTCCGCGCCCCGGACGGCGAGATCCTTCGGGAAATACTCCCGGAGGCTGTGTTTCGTTTCCAGAAAGCGGTCGACGGCCAGATAGACGATCCCCGAACGGCTCTCCGAAATGGCAAGGCCCACCACGTACCGGTCCGCCAGCACCGTTCCGGCGGGCAGATGGCCGGGCTTTTCCCGGAGGGACAGGGGCTTGCCGCAGGCGGGACAGACCGTCTCGCCCCCTGACAGCTTCGCCATGCAGGCGTAGCACCACTCCCGCGGGGCGGGGGTGGGCGTGACGGCGGGCAGGGCCGCTTCCCCGGCGGGCTCTTCCGCACCGCCGCCCAGTCTCTTTTTTCTGTCCCGCATGGCGGCGGCGATGATATAGACCACAAAGGCGGCGATCAGTACCAGAAAGGCGATGACGCCGAAATTTTCAGTTGGCAGACCGATCCCCTCCTTTTCTTTGTTTCAGGACGCTGCTCCGCGACAGAGGGCCTTATCCCTCCGTCGTCTGGTCGCCCTCGGAATAGGGCTCCTCCTGGGAGGATTCAAAGGTATCCAGCGTCATGCCAACCTGACCGATCAGCTGGTAATAGGACGAGGCGCTTTCGCCGCTGGCGGCGGAGATGACCACGGTGCCGTCGTTCTGCACGTGCAGCGCGGCGGTGTAACCGAAAATATCGTCCTCAAAGTCGGAGGTGGTTCCCGCCACGAAATCCGTCATGCCCAGCACCGGCTTGTTGCGGTTGTTGGCGCCGCGGAACACGGCGTAAACGCCATTCTGGCTGATGGAGAACAGATCCGGCACGAAATCCTTGCGCAGGCCGGAATAATCCAGCTGCTTGGTCGAGCCGTCCAGCACGCCGTAGATCTCGCCGGAGGCCTTGTTCAGAATGTACTGGCCGCAGATCATGTAGTCGTCTTCCAGCGAGCCGGGGAAGGTCTTCACGTCCGTGTGGTTCTCGCCGTCAAAGCAGCGCAGGATGAAGCCGCCGTCCACCCGACCGAAATAGTAGACGCCCTTGTCGTCTTCCCACATGTGCAGGGAGGCGGCGTCGATGATATACTGCACGTTATCCACGTTTTCGCCGGTGCCGCCGCTGGTGAGGATATCCAGCTTGCTGCTGTCCTGCAGGGCGGTATAGTACCGGGACGAGAAGAACAGCACGTTGCCGGTCTGCCCCAGGATATCCGAGGTGAACATCTTATAGTCCGTGCGCATACGGGCGTTGATATCCACGATCCGCTGGTTCTCGTTCAGGAAGTGCTTGCAGGTGTGGTCGGCATAGAGATAAAAGCTTTCGCTGAACACCTTGTCGTCCTGATAGAACCGGGTCTTGTCCACGTCCAGCAGCATCAGCAGCGGCGCTTCCTCCGTAAAGCCGGGGAACATATCCGTCACCTTGAAGAAGGCGTAATCGTAAAGATAAACGCCCTCATACAGCGTGTTGGTGAACAGACCGTAGCCGATGGTCTTTTCCGGCAGGTCGATGTAGTGGATCACCGCGGGCAGCTCCTGACCGCTGCAGGGGGCCTTCACCTCAAAGGTTCCGCTCTCCTCGATCTGGGTGAATTCGCCGTTTTCCACCCGGTAGAACCGCACGCCGCCCTGCAGATCCATGGCGTAGTAGACGTTTTCCACGTCCGTCTTCAGCAGCGGGCTGTTCTCCTCCGTCATATAGGCGAACACGTCCGTATAGGAGATCGTCAGCTCCTCATGAACGGCCTCGTCGTGCGCCTTGACGATCTTGTTGATGTCGAAAACGCCGGTGACCGTGATCACGCCCACGCAGATGAGCGCCACCAGCAGCACGGAAAGAATGATCTTGTATTTTTTTACCATGGTTTTACCTCCGGGTCACAGCATATAGTCCGTGACTTCTATGATCTCGTTGTTGCGCAGATAGATGCGGGGGACGCGGCGGCTCAGGCCGCAGATGACCTCGTAATTCAGCAGCCCCGCGTGGGAGGCGATCTCATCCACGCCCAGAAACGCCCCGTGGTCCGCGCCGAAGACGGTGACCTCCGTCCCCTCCTTCACACCGTCGATCCCGGTCACGTCCAGCATGCACTGGTCCATGCAGATATTGCCGACGATGGGGGCCTTTTGCCCGTTGACGAGCATATACATATTGTTGGAAAGCCGCCTCGGATAGCCGTCCGCATAGCCGATGGGGACCGTGGCCACCTTCATTTCCTTCGGCGTGACGAAGGTGCGGGAATAGCTGACCGGCGTATCCGCCGCCAGCGTCTTTACCAGCGACACCACCGTTTTCAGCTCCATCACCGGCAGCAGCTTCAGGTTCTCCGGCACCTCCTTCGAGGGGTACAGCCCATAGAGGATGATGCCCGCCCGGACCATATCGAACCCCATCTCGCGGAACCGCAGAATGGCCGCCGAGTTGCTGCAATGGCGGATGCGGAAGTCGATTCCCCGCTGCCGGAGCCGCTCCACCGCGCTGAGGAACAGGTCGTACTGGATGCGGGTGTAGGCCTCCCCGTCGGCGCAGTCCGCGCTGGAAAAGTGGGTGAAGATTCCCTCCGGCTCAATGCCCGGAAGGCGGCAGGCCCGCTCGATCTCGTCGAACACCGGATAATCCTCCACGGAATCGTGATACACGAACCCCAGCCGCGACATGCCCGTATCCATTTTGATGTGGGCGTTCACCCTGACCCCGTCCGCCGCCACCGTGTCGGAAAGGGCTTTGGCGTAATCATAGGAGAACACCGCCTGAGAGATATCGTTATAGACCAGCTCACGGGCGTTTTCCGGCGGGGTGTAGCCGAGGATCAGCACCGGCTTTTCAATGCCGCAGCGCCGCAGCTGCAGCGCCTCCGCCAGGTTGGAAACGGCAAACCAATCCGCGCCGGAAGAGACCATCTCCTGCGTCATGTACCGGTAGCCGTGACCATAGCAATCCGCCTTGACGGTGGCGCAAAGCAGGCAGCCCGGCGCCAGAACGCTTCTGATCTGGGTGATATTATTGTCAACGGCGTCCAGATTGATCTGCGCCCACGTTCGTTTCAATACGTTCTGCATTCGTCTCAAAACCCCTGTTGTATTATATACAATTAAACTTTATTTTACTATTCTTTGAATGGATTGTCAATGATAATCTGTCGACAAATGTTTGACGGGGCGGCGCCCGCCAAACAGTCGCCAGTCGCCAGAAGCGGCGCGCTGCGCCGCAGTCGCGAGAAAAAGTTGTTTTCCGCTGATTCTCCACAGGATCGTCCGGAGGACTTCCGGCGACTGGCGACTGATTCAATCAAAATATCCCCCGAATTCTATTGACAGTCAAATGAACGTATGATATAATCACATTGTATCATTTCAAAGAGAAAGGGAGATTTGCCATGCAGAATTTACCGGGCACCGTTCTTCCGACAGAAGATATCACCCAGGGCTTCGGGGTGCTGCACCCCTCCATCCGCGCTACCAACGGCCTGACGCTGGCGCAGGTCTGCACCATCACGGGACTGGAGCAATCCACCATTCAGAACTGGATCAAGCGGGGCTGGGTGGCCCATCCCGAAAACAAGCGCTACGGCGAATACCAGCTGGCAAGGATCATGATCATCAACATGCTGCGTTCCAGCCTTCAGCTGGACAACATCGCGTATCTGCTGCGCTTCGTCAACGGCGAGGCGGACGACCGGAGAGACGACATCATCCCCGACAGCGTGCTCTACACCCGCCTGTGCGTCGTCGCGGATACCTGTGAGAAAAACGAGATCATCCGGTCGGAGGAGATCCGGCGGACCGTGGCGGACACGCTGGAAGATTATACCGAGCCCTACCCCGGCGCGAAGGAAAAGCTCACCCTCGCCCTGACCGCCATGACGCTGGCCTTCATCGCCTCCGAGATCAGAAAAGACGCGGAGCAGCTGTTTGAAGAGATCGTCGGGCAGTAACAGGCAACAGGCAACAGGCAATAGGCAATAGGCAATAGGCAGTAGGCAATAGGCAATAGGCAATAGGCAGTAGGCAATAGGCAATAGGCAGTAGGCAATAGGCAGTAGGCAATAGGCAATAGGCAGTAGGCAATAGGCAATTGCTGAGAGGGAACAAAGAGAATAAAGGCGGACGCGTCGTTCTGCGATTTTCTCAACACGCTACACACAACACACGACACAAATAAGGAGCATACCATGAATCTTTCCTCTTCCGTTCTGAAGAACCGGGCGAAAATCAAGCTGCAGGGGATGTACGGTCAGTCGCTGCTCGTCACGCTGATCTACACCATGTGCATTTCCGCCGTCTCTTCCATCGGCGGCGTCTTCACTTTTCTCTCAAGCGGGCTGCCCATGCTGAAGGAGGCTTTTTCCGCCATGGAGAACGGCGGCTACAGCCCCGACATTTCAGGGGACGGCTTCAACTTCCAGATGAGCTTCAGCCCCTTCAGCTCCCTCGCCAGCATCGCCATGCTTCTGGTGGGCGGTCCTATGGCGGTTGGCCTCGCCCACTATTTCCTGCGGGTGACCGACCGCAATAATCCCCAACTGGGCGATCTGTTCGCGGAGTTCAAAAACTTCGGCAACACCGTGCTGCTGACCCTGCTGACCGGCATTTTCACTTTCCTGTGGAGCCTGCTGTTCATCATTCCCGGCATTATCGCCGGCCTCAGCTACGCCATGGCGCCCTACATCATGGCGGAGCACCCGGAGATCGGCCCCATGGACGCCCTCAGAATGTCCAAGGACATGATGCGCGGCAACAAGGGCGATTATTTCCTGCTGCACCTCAGCTTTATCGGCTGGTATCTGCTGTGCGTCCTCACTCTGGGCGTCGGCTTCATCTTCCTGTCCCCCTACGTGGAGACGGCGGCGGCGGAGTTCTTCAACGAGGTCTCCGGCAAGAACGTGGAAAAGCGGAACGCCGGGATCGACCCCGACGCCCCCGCCCCCTTCGCCGGCGGCATAAACGCGCAGCAGCAGGGCGGCTATGGTTACGCGCAGCCTCCCTACGCAAACGGCGCGACCCCGTCGCAGGAGACGCAGGATTTCGGCGGCTTCCGGCAGCCGCAGGGGTTCAACGGTTACGCGCAGCCGCAGGCGGAAGAATCCGCCCCGCAGCCGTTTGAAGCCGCCCCGCCGCAGCAAAACGACGGCGGAAACGAACCGCCGCAGGCATAAAACGTACAAAATACGTCAGTTACGACACTGTAAAACGGGTCATAATAGCAATATATTATGATTCGTTTTACTTTTTCTCACTTAGGGGTTGTTTTTGTGCCGATTATGGTATAAAATACACAATAAGAGTATTCAAAAACCCTCTTTTCGGAAATTTTTTTGGAGGTTTTGCATGAAAAATTACCTTACCGAAACACAGGCAAAGGAATTGCTTGACAATAAACTGCTGCACTTCTTCGGCGTGACCGCCGAGAACGCCACCTACGACCATTATTACCGGGCCATCGCCATGATCCTGAATGACATTATGGCGCAGGCCAGAACCGACTTCAACAAGCGGGGCGAAAAGGCCGGGGCCAAGCGCGTCTATTACCTCTCCATGGAGTTCCTGATGGGGCGCTCCCTGAAAAACAACCTCTACAACCTCAATTTAACAAAGACCTTTGAAAAAGTCCTGAAAGGCTACGGCATCAGCCTTGAAAAGCTCTATGACTGCGAGCCGGACGCGGGTCTGGGCAACGGCGGTCTGGGCCGTCTTGCCGCCTGCTATCTGGACGGGCTCGCCACCCAGGGCTACCCCGCCAGAGGCTACACCATCCTCTATGAATACGGCATTTTCAAGCAGAAGCTGGTGGACGGCTGGCAGACCGAGCTGCCCGACTTCTGGCTGCCCGGGGGCGAGGTGTGGCTGACCAAGCGTGACGAGAGCGCCGTCAACGTGAATTTCGGCGGCCAGGTGCGGGACAGCTGGGACAACAATCACCACAACGTGGAGCTGATCGGCGCGGATACCGTCCGCGCGGTGCCCTACGATATGTTCGTGGCCGGCAAGGACGGCAAGGGCGTCAGCGTGCTGCGCATGTGGTCCGCGGAGGCCCCCGGCATGGATATGGCCCTGTTCAACGAGGGCCAGTACCTGAAGGCCATCGAGCGGGACGCCATGGCCAGCACCATCAGCAAGGTGCTCTACCCCGCCGACAACCACCCGGAGGGCAAGAGCCTGCGGCTGCGCCAGCAGTACTTCCTGGTCTCCGCCTCCGTGCAGGATTTCATCCGCCACCACCTGAACCAGTACGGCACGCTGGATAACCTCTCTGAAAAGATCTCCGTGCAGATCAACGACACCCATCCCACCCTCGCCATCCCCGAGCTGATGCGCATTCTGCTGGACGAGTGCGGCTACGGCTGGGACGACGCCTGGCAGATGGTGACCTCCATCATGGCCTACACCAACCACACCGTCATGAAAGAGGCGCTGGAGCAGTGGAGCGAGAGCCTTGTCAGCGGCCTGATGCCCCGCATCTATCAGATCATCAAGGAGATCGACAACCGCTTCCGCGCCTACGTGTGGGAATGCACCCACGACGCGGATTACGTGGAGCGCACCGCCGTCATCTCCGGCGGCGCGGTCCGGATGGCAAACCTGTGCGTGGCCGCCTGCCACAGCGTCAACGGCGTTTCCGCCCTGCACTCCCAGATCCTCAAGGACACCGTTTTCAAGGATTTCTATACCCTCACCCCGGCCAAGTTCACCAACGTGACCAACGGCATCGCCCACCGCAGATGGCTCTGCCAGGCAAACCCCGACCTGACCGCCTTCCTGACCAAGACCATCGGCAGCGGCTTTATCCTTGACGCCGACGAGCTCTCCAAGCTGACAGCCTTCGCCGACGACGCCGCCGTGCTGGAAAAGCTGGGCGCCATCAAGAAGAAGAACAAGGAGAACTTCGCCGCCTACGTGAAAGAAAACATCGGCGTGGCGCTGGATACCGACTCCGTCTTTGACGTGCAGGTCAAGCGCCTGCATGAGTATAAGCGCCAGGAGCTGAACGCCCTGAACATCCTCACCCGCTATCTGGAGATCAAAGAGAACCCGAACGGCAGCTACGTGCCCCACACCTATATCTTCGGCGCGAAGGCGGCCCCCGGCTACTACGTGGCAAAGAAGATCATCAGCTTTATCACGTCCCTGGCCAACATGATCAACAACGACCCGCAGGTCAACCGCTTCATGAAGGTGATCTTCGTGGAGAACTACTGCGTGACGCTGGCGGAAAAGCTGATGCCCGCCGCCGATATCAGCGAGCAGATCTCCCTGGCCGGCACCGAGGCCAGCGGCACCGGCAACATGAAGCTGATGATCAACGGCGCGATTACGCTGGGCACCATGGACGGCGCAAACGTGGAGATCTTCGACGCCGTTGGCAAGGACAACATCATCATCTTCGGCATGAGCACCCCCGAGGTGGAGGCCCTGAAGCGCAGCGGTTACTTCCCGGGCAACTACTATCAGAACAACCCGGATATCCGCCGGACGCTGGACTGGCTCAACAGCCACACGGTGGACGGCAAGTCCTTCCCGGAGATCGGCGAGACCATCAAGCACCACGACCCCTATATGGTGCTGGCGGACTACGCGGATTACCGTCTGGCCCAGCACAGGGCCGAGGAGCTGTTCTGCGACAAGCCCGCCTTCAACCGCATGTCGCTGTATAACATCGCGGGGGCGGGCCGCTTCGCCGCCGACCGCGCCATCAACGACTACGCCCGCGACATCTGGCACACGGTAAAAGCGAAATAACCCGGTAGCGCGGCACCTCAGTGCCGCTCCCGGCGAATGTAGCTTTTCGGTTCTTTCTGCCTTTGCGTTTGTGAATACAACAGATCCGCCGTCATCAGACGTTTTCTTTATTAATGCGGCAATTAAATATTTCTGAAAAGGAACGTAATCTGCCGCATTAATAAATTAATCATAACGCCGTTTTTTGCCGTAACACGTTTTGCCGTAACACGGCAAAAAACATGGCGGATCATTACTTCGGCAATAACGAAACGGTCAATGAATTTTTGCAATATTTAATTGCCGAAGTAATAATAGTTGTTTGCATGAAAAGCGGCACTGAGGTGCCGCGCTACCGGACTTCACAGATAAACCATGTATAAACCATACGATCCGACAATATCTTATTTTAAGTCGCGTTCAGGCGCGGTCGCCGCAGGGGAAACCCTGCGGTTCACCGTGATTTTCCCCCGGGATTTCCACGTCTGCTACTGCTGGCTGGCGGTCAACGAGGACGGCTGCGAGACCCGCTTTCTGCCCATGACCTGGGGCGCCACCGACGGGCGGGAGGAAAACTGGTACGTGGATTTCACCCCCGACCATCCCGCGCCCCTGTTCTACCACTTTGAATATGAAAACGCCTGGGGCCGGACCTATATCCGCCACGACGCGGATACCCAGGAGGGCTCCTTCCGCGGGCAGCAGGAATGGCAGCTGACCGTCTATGACCCGGCATTCACCACGCCTGACTGTATCAAGGGCGGGGTGATCTATCAGATCTTCCCGGACCGGTTTTACAACTCGGGAAAGCCGAAGGCAAACGTGCCCGCCGACCGGGTGCTGCGGGACGACTTTGACGCGCTGCCCTGCTGGGAACCGGACAAAAACGGAAAGATCCTCAACAACGACTACTTCGGCGGCGACCTGCCCGGGATCATCGAAAAGCTGGACTACGTCAAATCGCTCGGCGTGACGGCCCTCTACCTGAACCCCATCGGCGAGGCCCACTCCAACCACCGCTACGACACGGCGGACTACTTAAAGGTCGACCCGCTGCTGGGCACGGAGGAGGACTTCCGCACCCTCTGCGAGGAAGCCCACAAGCGGGATATCCGGGTGATTTTGGACGGCGTGTTCAGCCACACCGGCGCGGACAGCGTCTATTTCAACAAGTTCGGCCGCTACGGCAAGGGCGGCGCCTACAACGACAAACACTCCCCCTACCGCAGCTGGTACACCTTCGGCAAGACGAAAAACGACTACAAAAGCTGGTGGAATATCGACACTCTGCCGGAGGTCAACGAGAACGACCCCTCCTTCACCGCCTTCATCACGGGCGAAGGCGGCGTGATCGACCACTGGATGAACCTGGGCGCGGACGGCTACCGGCTGGACGTGGCCGACGAGCTGCCGGACGCCTTTCTCGACCGGGTACGCGAGGCGGTCAAACGCCACGGGCAGGACAAATACCTGCTGGGCGAGGTGTGGGAAGACGCCACCAACAAGATCAGCCACGGCGGGCGGCGGCGCTTTCTGCTGGGCCGCCAGCTGGACGGCGTGATGAACTACCCCTTCCGCAAGGCGATCATCGACTTTCTGCTGACGGGCGAGGCGGAGGCCTTCATGGCGGCGGTGCGCTCCGTGACGGACAACTACCCGCCCCAGGCGCTGCACGCCTGCATGAACCACCTGGGCACCCACGACACCGAGCGCATCCTGACGGTGCTCTCCGGCGTGGACTGCGCGGGCAAGACGAGGGAGGAGCAGGCGGCGGTCACGATCCCGGAGGCGGACCTGGAACACGCCCTGCGGCTGTTCCGCATGGCGGTATGGATCAACTACACCCTGCCCGGCGTCCCCGCCGTCTATTACGGGGACGAGGCCGGCATGACCGGCTGCAAGGACCCCTTCAACCGCTGCTGCTATCCCTGGGGCATGGAAAACCCCGTGACGCTGAACCTGATGCGCTCCGCGGGCAACTTCCGCAAGGGCCAGGCGGTGCTGAAGGAGGGCGGCTTCTACCCCATCTCCGCCGCCGAAGGCTGCGCGGCCTACCTGCGGTACGCGCCGGGCATGGCGCGGGTCTTTGTGGCCGCCAACAAAAACGACCACGAGATCGAATACCGCCTGCACGACGACATGCTTGACATGGTCCCCGTGGTGGGCGGCACCAAGGTCTGGGGCGGCGTGATCATTCCGCCGGAGACCTGCGCGGTGCTGGTGGACGCGTAGTGATTAGTGATTAGTGATTAGTGGTTAGTGAATAGTGGTTAGTGGATTGCGTTATCAATGACAGGAAGAAAGGGGAACGCGGTATGATCGTGATACCGGAGTTTTCGGAGAATAAAGACAACGCCGTGGTGCTGTATTTCAGCACGGAGGGCGCGGATGAGGCCGTGCTGCGTCAGAAGATCGAGGCGGCCTACGTCTGTTTCAGTAAAATGGGCAGCGTGGTCAAAAATGGCAAGCGGTATATCGCGGTGGAGATCGAGGATCAATAACCCGCCGACCCGTCGCCGCGCGTCGCATTGCGCCGGTTTTTTTACATAAACAACTATCGTAGCACGGCGCATTGCGCCGTCGGGCGGCTCCCCATACGGAGGCTTTTTCCTTTGTGTACCATCTGCCGCAAACGATATTCAGACCTCTCCACAAATGATCAACAGAAATCGAGTAGGAGGCTGCCCATTAGTTGAGCAGCCGACCTCTCACACCACCGTGCGTACCGTTCGGTACACGGCGGTTCAATCATAAACAGTGCAGA
>CADAMO010000065.1 GCA_902788995.1 Oscillospiraceae bacterium | reverse complement strand
CGGGAAGCCCGGCGCGTTCAGAAGGCTTTCCCGCACGAATAGCTCAAAGAAGGGGAAGCGCTGCACGAAGAGGGATTCCACAAAGGCGGCACGGCCCTCGTCCGGCGAAAAATCCGCCATCAGGCTGAATAGGGGGGTCTGGGCCGCGTCCGCCCGGCAGATGAACATGGACGGGAAGCGAAGATCCGCGTTCAGCGTGCCGATCTTCTTTTTGCGCTCCTCCGTCATCTCCGCCGTCAGCGCCTCGAATTTTTCCCGCAGCGCCGTCAGCGCCCCGTCGTCCAGATACCAGAAATAGCGGTAGAACCGGTCGGTCAGCAGTTGGAAATATACGGTCAGCAGCTCCTGATAGGTATATTCGTCCCCGTCGAAGGAGCCGGTCTCCTCCTCGATGATCGCCTTCACGTCCTCACACAGCTTGTCGTAGAAGCCGCAGACGGTCTCCATCAGCGCCAGCGAGGGGGCCGCCCCCTCGGCGAAACCGTCCTTGAACACGCCGGTGCGGCGGGCGTAGATGGCCCCGGCACAGCCGGAAACCTTGGCCCCGCAGCCGAAGACGCAGTCCGTCAGGAACTTTCCGTTGTAAAAATCGGGGGTCTCGGGGAAGGTGAGGGAATACAGATCGAAGAATTTCTTTTTGAATACCCTTCCGTCCAGTTCCAGCGTGTTGAGCAGGGCCCGGTCGAATTTGTCGATATGGGGCACCACGGCCAGCATATCCGCCCAGTCGAGGTAATAGGGCTCGTTGTCGCCGGAGTAATAGTAGCGGGGGCAGATGATATCCGCCTTGGTCTCTTCGGCGTTTTCCAGCACCTTTTCCACGGATTCCGGCGAGAGGTAGTCGCCGCCGTCCACGAACCAAACCAGCTCCCGACGGGCCAGCTTCATCCCCGCGTTGCGGGCGGCGGGCGTCCCCGTCCTGCCGATGGCGACGCTTTCAAAGCCCACGTATTCGCCGCAGTATTTCGCAATGACCCCGGCGGTCTCTTCGTCGCAGCCGTGGTCTACGATCAGCACGTCAAATTCCTCGGTGGACTGCTCGCACAGCCCCTCCAGCGTATAGGTGAGCCCCTCGGGATCACCGTTTACCGTCACAATTACCGTTAAACCCGTCACGAATCCAGTCCGCCTTTCAGAATGACCTCCGCCCGGACGATATCCTCCGGGAAGGTGATTTTGATGTTGTTTTCGCTCCCCTTGACGATGAAGACCTTTTCACCGTGATAAATGAACACGGAGCAGCCGTCGGTCATGGTTTTGAACACCTCCGGCGGGGTCTCCTTAATGAGTGCATACAGCTTGGCCGCGTCGAAGCTCTGGGGGGTCTGGGCGTGGAAGACGGTGCTGCGGGGCGGCACCTCGTCGATAAAGCGGCCGCCCTGGCTGAGCAGGACCGTATCCACCGCCGGAACGCAGGTGTTGCAGGCGCCGTAGCCCCGCGCGGCAAGGATATTGTCGTTGATGATGCGGTCGTCAATAAAGGGCCGCACCGCGTCGTGGGTCAGCACGATGGCGTCAAGAAAGCCGTTTTCCTCCATAAAGGCCAGCACCTTGCGCAGGGTATCCCCCCGGAAGGCCCCGCCCGGGATCACGTCCACGGGCTTGCCGGCGTCAATGTAGGTCTCGATCAGCTCCCTGGTGTAGGCAAGATAGTCCTCCCCCACCGCCACCACGCAGCGGTCCACATTCGGATTCCCGATCAGCTTTCGGATGCTGCGGATGATGATGGGCGTCCCGGCGATCTCAATGAACTGCTTCGGGAGCGCGCTGCCCATCCGCGTGCCGGTCCCCCCGGCCAGTACGGCGGCGATTACCATAGTGTTACCTTCGATTCTTTTTTATTATTAGTCGGAAGTCATCAGTCGGAAGTCGGAAGTCCCGTTACGGGAACGTCCGTGGTTTGTTTTTCAGGTTGCCGGAATCGGAAAAGACAGATCCGTATATTGAAAAATGGGACCTTCCGGTTCAAAGGACTTCCGACTTCCCACTTCCGACTTCCCACTGAAAAACGGCTCCGCCGTTTCTCAGATGCTGCTCATCAGGCCGCCGATGTTCTGCACGGCCCCGGCCAGGCCGCTGAGAATGCGGCCGATGCCCTTCATGGTGCCCTGACCGTTGAGGATCATGCACAGGCCCTCCGCCATTTCCGGCGTGAACACGCCCATGCTCATGGAGATAAAGCAGCGGATCGGGATCTGCAGCGCCATGGAGGTCATCATCTTCTCCTGGGCGGCGTTGCCCTTGGAGATGGTCTTGAACAGGGTCAGCAGCAGGGCGTTGATCTTGCGCCCGGCGGGGGTGCCGGCGGCGTCCTCCAGCGCGTTGTTGATGGTGATGACCTCGTCAAAGCCGCCGTCCTGATACGGGATGGGCCTGCCCAGCAGCGCCTCAAAGTCCGCGTCGCTGACGTGCTGCACGTCGGCGGTATAATAGCAGGGGGCGGTCTTGCTGAGATCCGGGATCTCCACGTCCTTCACGGTGGAAGTCACCCGGAGGGTGCCCTCCAGACGGATATCCCGGCTGGACGCGCCGATCAGGATGTTGAAGTCGCCGCCCTCCACGTGCCAGTCGTGAAGATTGACGTTATAGTAGGCGAAGGCGCGCTTATCCAGCTCCAGCGTGACGGTCGCCTCTTCGCCGGGGGCGAGGAAGACCTTCTTGAAGCCCTTCAGCTCCTTTTCGGGGCGGAAGGCGGTGGAGCGCACGTCCCGCACGTACAGCTGGGCGATCTCCGCGCCGGCCACGTCGCCGGTGTTTTTCACCTTGAAGGTGACGGTCACGGTATCGGTATCCTTGATCGTCTTTTTGCCGAGCTTCAGGTCGGAGTATTCAAAAGAAGTATAGGACAGGCCGAAGCCGAAGGGATAGCGCACGTCCTTTTTCGCGGTGTCATAATAACGGTAGCCCACGTACAGGCTCTCGCGGTATTCCACGGACTTGCGGGAACCGGGGAAGTTGAAGAAGGAGGGGTTGTCCTCCAGCATCAGCGGATAGGTCTCCGCCAGCTTGCCGGAGGGATTGGCGTCGCCGTAGAGCAGGTCCACGGTGGCGCTGCCGCTGGCCTGACCGCCCAGATACCCGTTGAGGATGGCCCTGGCGCAGCCCTCCCAGGGCATCTCCACGGGGGCGCCGCCCTCCAGCACGATCACCACGTTGGGATTCACGCGGGCGACGGCGCTGATCAGGTCGATATGGCTCTGGGGGATGGACAGGTGATCCCTGTCGAAGCCCTCGGATTCGTACACGTCGGTGAGACCGGCGAAGATGACCACGGTCTCCGTCTGACGGGCCACTTCCACCGCCTCTTTCAGCAGCGAGAGGTCCGTCACGTCCTTTTCTTTATCGTAGCCCCGGGCGTAGACGAAGGGATAGCCCTTTTCCATCAGCGTGTCGTAGGCGTTATCGATCATGCGGGGGTTGATCTGGGAGCTGCCCGCGCCCTGATAGCGGGGCGATCTGACGAAATCGCCGATGAACGCGACGCGGCTGTCCTTTTTCAGCGGCAGCACGCCGCCCTCGTTTTTCAGCAGCACCATGGCGTTCTCCGCGATCTTCCGGGCGATGGCGTGGTGCTCCATACCGTTGTACTGGTACTTGCCCAGCGTCTCTTTGGCCTTGAGGATCACGTCGAGGATCTGATCCACCCGCGCGTCCAGCACCGCCTCGTCCAGCTCGCCGGTCTTGACAGCCTTGACGATCTTGGCGGGGGCCAGCCCGTTGGAACCGGGCATTTCCAGATTCTGACCGGCCTTGAGGCCGTCCACCATCTCGTTTTCCGCGCCCCAGTCGGTGACGACCACGCCGTCGAAGCCCCAGTCCTTCCGCAGCACGTCGTTCAGCAGCCAGTCGTTTTCGGCGCAGTATTTGCCGTTCAGCCGGTTATAGGCGTTCATCACGGTCCAGGGCTTGCCCTCCTTCACCGCGATCTCGAACCCGGCCAGATAGATCTCCCGCAGGGTGCGCTCGTCGGCGATGGTGTCGATGGTCATGCGGCGGGGCTCCTGATTGTTGGCGGCAAAGTGCTTCAGCGAGGTGCCGATCCCCTTGGACTGGACGCCCCGGATAAAGGCGGCAGCCATTTTGCCCGCGAGATAGGGGTCCTCGGAGAAATATTCGAAGTTGCGGCCGCACAGAGGGGACCGCTTGATATTCATGCCGGGGCCCAGCAGCACGGAGATATTTTCCGTGCGGCATTCGTCGCCCAAAGCCTCGCCCATTTCAAAAAGCAGGTCCTCATCCCAGGAACAGGCGGTGGCCGACGCCGTGGGGAAGCAGATAGCGGGCACGGAGCCCATGATATCGGTCTTTTCTTTCTTGTCGTTGTGCTTGCGCAGCCCGTGAGGGCCGTCGGAGACCATGATGCTCGGCAGCCCCAGCCGCTCGATCCCCACGAGGTGCCAGTAATCCTTGCCGGAGCAAAGGGAGGCCTTTTCCTCCAGAGTCAGTTTTTCGATGATGTCCTGATGCTTCATAGTGATCGTCCTTTCTGTATTTATGTGGTAGCACGGAGCCTCAGCTCCGTTTTATTTTCGTTTTTGCAAAGAGTCGGTAGCGCGGCACCTCAGTGCCGCTCTTGGCATATGTAACTGAATAAACGGATGGCAGCAAAACCAATTACAATTGATTGCTCAATTGATTCGTCTGATAGATTGTTTGCGTATTTAGCGGCACTGAGGTGCCGCGCTACGGTTAACGCTGCTGAGGCAGCGTGCTACGGCAACGGCGCAAGGCGCCGTGCTACAGATCCGTCAGCAGCCCTTCCGCCATGGGCGCGTCCACGCTCTCCACGTCCTTCAGCTTTTTCAGAATGATGCCGTTGCGCTTCTGGGCGTCGTCCAGGCTCTGCCCCGCTTCGTCGATCTTGCGCCGGGCTTTGTCCAGCGCCAGCGTGAATTTATCGTATTGGGCCTTGGCTGCCGCCAGCAGCTCCATGACCTCGTTGGCGCGCTGGTTCAGCGCCACGGTACGGAAACCCATGGCCAGCGAGCTGAGCAGCGCCGTGATGGTGGAGGGCCCCGCCAGCATCACGCCGTATTCGCTGTGCAGACGGTCCGCCACGTTCGCCTTGGAAGAGATCATCTCCGCGTAGAGGGAATCGGTGGCGAGATACAGGATGGCGAAGGGGGTGGTCTCCGGCGGGCAGACGTACTTGCGCACCTCTTTGGCCTCGCTGAAAACCCTTGCCTCCAGCGCTTTCCGGGCGGCCTTCACCCCTTCCGGGTCGGCGTTGTCCGCCGCGTCGCACAGACGCAGATAGTCCTCCATGGGGAATTTGGAGTCAATGGGAAGAAACGCGCTGGTCTGGCCGTCCCCGTCCGGGATCCTCACGGCAAACTCCACCACGTCCTTACTGCCCTCCGGCGAAAAGTTTTTCACGTACATGCCGGGGATGATCTGATCCAAAATGTTCTCCAATTGGGTCTCCGCCCAGTTGCCCCGGGTCTTCACGTTGCTGAACACCCGGTTCAGGGCGGTCACGCCGCCGGAAAGCTCCTTCATCTCCCCAAGGGACTGATACACGTTGGAAAGCTGCTCTGAAACGGATTTGAAGGAGCTGTCCAGCCGCTCGTTGAGGGTGGCGGTCAGCTTTTCATCCACCGTCAGGCGCATCTGCTCCAGCTTTTTCTCGTTGGATTCCCGCAGCTTCTCCACGGCCTCGGTGACGGTCTTCGTCTGTTCTCTGCCGTAGCCGTCGATCTTCTCCCGCATCTCGGAAAGGCTTTTGATGACCTCCACCGTCTGCCGGGCGGCCTGCCGCCCCATATCGTCGACGCGTCCGCTCATGTGGTTGAGGGACTGAGCGATGGAATTTTTCAGCGTCTCCGCCTTTGCGTCGTTTTCCCGCCGCAGGTCAGAGAGGGCCTCCGCCGTCTCCCGGGCGTTGCCCTCCAGCAGGCGTTCCGTCTCTTTTCCCTGCGCATCGGAAAGCTGCTTTTGCCGCAGCAGGAGCAGCGCCAGCAGGATGACGACCGCCGCCAGCAGCGCGATGATCACATATTCTGTCATAATTCACCAAAAAGAAATTGATAGTCATTTTATTCTATCACATACAGAATAAAAAATAAAGGATTATTTTTGAACAGATAATAAAATATAGGATCGTTCTTGAAAACAGCGAGAACGAGTGATATAATTCAATCAGAAAGAAGGTCACGAACATGTATGAATCCATTACCAAACAGGCGCGGGCAGCGGTGGAAGAGCTGCTGGCCGTCGCGCAGGTGAAAAAGGGCGGTCTTTTCGTGGTGGGCTGCTCCTCCAGCGAGATCATCGGCAAGGGCGGCAGCCTGGACGTGGCGGGGGCCGTGTTCGACGGCGTCTATCCCCTGCTGCGTGAGCGCGGCATTTACCTCGCCGCCCAGTGCTGCGAGCACCTGAACCGGGCGCTGATTCTGGAAGAAGAGGCGGCGGAGAAATTCGGCTACGCCCCCGTTTGCGTGGTGCCGTGGGAGCACGGCGGCGGCTCCTTCGCCACCACCGCCTACCGGCGTTTTGAACACCCCGTGGCGGTGGAGCATATCCGCGCGGACGCGGGGATCGACATCGGCCTCACCATGATCGGCATGCACCTGAAGGACGTGGCGGTGCCGGTGCGGCTTTCCGTCAAGACCATCGGCGAAGCCCCCATCGTCTGCGCCCGCACCCGCCCCAAGCTCATCGGCGGCGAACGGGCGAGGTATGAATAAAGGCGGGGTTGTCGGGGTCTTTTGGAGGCACGCCGCAGGCATAAGATGTAGCGCGGATCAGTGATCCGCCCGCAATGCGATTCCGACATCTGCCGCAGGCAGATGCCTATCGCCGCAAAGCGGCGATGAAATATTGTTTGTGCTAAGAACCGCCTGACGGCGGAGCGGCTCACTGAGCCGCGCTACGGGGTTCGCGTCAGCTCGCCAAACTCCCAATTTTCCTCCATCTTTCCCTCTGATAAAACAGGGCGGCCGACGGAATCACTCCGCCGGCCGTTTTGTCGTTTTATTACAGATTATTGAATCGCGCCGAACAGATTCTTGATGGCGCGGATGATCCGGTTGATGAACGCGGCGATCTTCGCAAAGAACGCGATGATACTCACGATGAAATTGCCGTCGTCGTTCATCTGAGGCGGTTCCAGCGCCGCCCAGTCGATATCGTTGGCGTTGACCGCCTGCGCGGGCGTTACCGCAGTAAGGCTCTCGTTCGCGTTCAGGAACTGCGGGTAGGCTTCCAGCGTGTCCACAGTGACGTCATCCGTGTGCGCGATGACGTCGATCAGCGATTCGATGGCGGTATTCTCATAGGAGTGCCGCAGGTTCTTGATGAACCAGGTCTGCTCCGGGAACATGCAGGTGGAGGCGTCGATCTGCTTGTCGGGGGAAATGTATTTGCCCATGCCCTTTTCCGTCTGCGCCGCGATATAGCTGTCCGTAAGGGTCTCCGGCACTCTGGCGGTGGTGGCGCCGAAGGACTGCATATATACGCTCTGCAGCTGGTCGCCCACGTAATCGCTCATGTCCCCGACGGGATAGGTCTGCTCGCCGTAGTTGGCGACGAAATACACGGGGACGCCGTTGGCGTTGATCTCCCGCAGCATACCGTCAAGGGGCTTCTGCACCGTCTCATGAAACTCCACGGCCTTGGCGATGATGGGAGCGTATTCCGTTTTCAGTTCCTCCGTGGGAAACACGTAATCGAGATAATCGTCAAAGTGCTCGTCGACGGTGGCGACGTTGCCCAGCGCAGTGCCCAGATACATGCGGATGAAGGGCGCGATGAAGCAGTCGCCGATCTTGTCGTAGACGTTCATGAACAGGTCGAGGATCTCGTCCGCGGTGGCGTCCACGTTCAGCGCCTTCAGCGTGGCCATGAGGAAAGCGGTGACGCCGTCGTCAAGCCCGCCCAGCAGGTCGTATTCCTGCAGATAGCGGTACAGCGCGCTGCCGCAGATCGTCACGTTGCCGCTGAGGGACAGGTCGGCAAAGGTAAAGCCGTGCAGGGAGTTGCAGGCAAAGATCACCTTTTCCACGTCCTGCGTGCCGTATTTGGTGAGATAGGCGGCCGCCTCGCCGGTTCCGGCGCAGCAGCTGGCCAGCACCACCTTTTCCGCGTTGTTTTTCGCCTTGACGGCCTGGATATATTCGTTCAGGTCGTCCGCCACGTCCAGCGGCGCACGGCGCGGATCCCACCAGAACACGTAGGAATTGAACCGTTGGTCGGCCGACAGCGTCTCGGGCGACCAGTGCCAGAGGATATCGGTGCCCTCAGGCAGGGTGCCGTCAGGGTTGGGGCCGATGGGCTCATAGATGGGCGCGATGGCTTCCAGCGCCTTGGCGCTCCACTCGGTATAGTCGCCGGAAAGCATCGCCTTGGCGAAATCCGGCGCCAGCGCCGGCACCACTTCGGCAATCAGCTCGTCGGCGAATTCCTCCCGGGGGGCGTACCGGGTGCCGTCCTCCTTCGTCGCGTAGATCGCGTTTTCACCGTGTACGTACACGATGGGCGTTTTGGGCTGCGCGAAGGCGAAGACCGCCAGGGACGGCAGCAACAGGGCCGCCGTCAGGAACAGAGCCAGCCCTTTTTTCATGCTTTTTCTCATGTCAAAACCTCCGAAAAAAAAATCGGCCGCGACAGGGACGCCCCTCTCACAGCCGGCCAATACCTGTACTGACAGATATTATCGCATTAAATTTTGATATTGGCAAAATAATGATAAGAACAATTTGTGAACAAGTTGGGAACTGTTGATAACTCGTTGCCGCAGAACGGCAATTCGCCGTATCCCGCCGCTTATTTCAGCGAATAGCGGTACAGCAGCGCGGTCCTCGTTTCGGTCACGGGGATCTCAAAGCCGTTCTTCATCAGCTGCGAGCCGGACATCTCCGTCACGTCCGTGGGGTCGTCCACGTTGACGACGGTGTAAATCTTATCGCTCAGCAGACCGCTGAGGGTGAGGGTCAGGGTCTCCGCCTTCACCTTTTCGCGGATATACACCACCGCGTGGCCCTGCGCGCCGAGGCCATACTGCACCGCCACCGCGTCGGAAGGCTTCGCGCCGCCCTCCGTCAGCGGGAAATAGTTTTGCAGCATCTCGTCCCGCTCCGTTTCATAAGCGCCGAGGAATTCTGAGGTCCCGTCGCCGGTGGAGCAGCAGGGCAGGATGGAAGAACGGGCGGCGTACTCGTCGGCGGCGTAAAAGGTGGTGCCGTAGCTGGGCAGCCAGAAGGACAGGCCGTAGGTCATGGCCTGGGTGGCCTCAAGGATATCGGGCCGGTCGCCGTCGCAGTTGTAGTCCGAGCGCCACAGGGGCACGCTGCGGGCGGCCATCTCCAGATCCAGCCGCCGTCCGCCGGAGGCGCAGTTATCCATCACCAGGCCGGGGTTGGCGGCGAACAGGCTGTCCAGATACCGGTAGAGGTTGGTCACGTAGCGGTTTTCCGCCATGCCGGTCCGGCCGCCGTAGATCTCACGGTCCGCCTGCCGCCAGTATTCCAGCGGCTCAAAATTGAAATCCTGCCGGTAGAGGGTGACGCCGTTTTCCTGCAAAGCGGCGGTGATATAGCCGCTGAGGTATTCCATAGCCCCGTCGTCCGCCAGGTTCCACATCCAGTCGCCGCCCTCCTCGGGCCGGATCAGCCAGTTTTCGTGAGAAACTCCCTCCTTGTAGAGGAAGGTGCCCTCCCGCACCCGCTCCGGCTCGAACCACAGCAGATAGCGCTTGCCCATGGCGGCGGCTTCGTTGCCCACCTCGATCAGGGTGTTGGGGAATTTCGTCCGGTTGGCGCTCCAGGTACCCACGCCGTCGGACCAGCTTTCGTCATAGTCGTACCAGCCCGCGTCCATCCAGAAGGTGTTGAAGAAGGCCAGCTTCTCCTCCGGGATGGCCCGGGCCTTTTCGATCAACTCCTGCGCGGTCAGGGTGGAGAACTCGTCCGCCAGCACGAAGGAGGTGATCTTCGACGCGCCGGCGGGGGTCAGGCAGTCCGCCACGAACCGGCGGAACAGGTTGAAGCCCTTCATGGGGCTGGCGCTGTTGTAGAAGGTCAGGGATACCCGCGGGGTGCGGATCTCCTCCCCCGGCAGCAGCGTCAGGTCCAGCTCCTTCTGACCGATGGCAAGGGACGCGCCGCCGTCGGTCTTTTCCACGTCGTTCTTCCACTCGCCGGTCCAGCCGATGGCGGCCACCACGCCGCCGTATCTGCCGGAGAGGTTGAAAAAGGGCAGATAGCCGTCGCTGGAACGCCCGCCCACGGGAGAATAATGCAGGCCGACGGTCGGCAGCAGGAACGCCTTTTTCATGGTAAAATCATCGGCCCGGCAGTCGCTGCCCGTGCTGTAATAGAGGGCGGGGCGGTTCAGGGAAAAGTCCGCGTCCAGCGCCAGCACGTCGTTGATCCGTTCGCTCTCCTGCTCCCCCGCGTTGGCGATATAAACGGCCCACTCGCAGGTGGCGTTGTCCTCATAGAGCGTGCCCGTCACCCGGATCTCCAACCCGTTTTTGCGCAGCGTCACCGTGGCGGTCTCGCCGCCCTTTTCGTTCGTCGACGTTTCGGAACGGGTGATGTCGTAGAACGGGATGGTGTGGCTCAGGTCCACCCCGTCCACGTCCAGCGAAAAGGCGGGGGCGGGCTTGTCGCCCAGCAGCAGGATGTGCTCCTCAAACCAGGCGCGGCACTTCTCCTTTTCCTCCTGCGTGACGGCCAGCGATTCCGCCGAAATGGCCTCAAAGGACGGCATGCCGGGGGAAAGCAGGCGGACCGTCAGCGCGTCCGGGTCCCGCAAAAAGGGAGAGGCCGCCGCGAAGGCCATTCCCGCCACGCAGGCCAGCGCCAGCAGCCGGTTCACCAGACGGATACCCAGCTTTGGGATACGGCGCAGGGTGACCAGCGCAAAGAGCAGAAACAGGGGCATGAAGATGAAATAGGTGATATAAATGGCCCGGCGGTTGTAAAGGCCGTCCACGTTCACCACCGTCAGCACCGTCCACAGCGCCGCGTGGGAGACGGCGTTGGTAATCAGGAAGGTCAGCAGAACCGCCCTGCCGCTGAACTTCCGTTCCCCCGCGGTAACGGCCAGCAACAGGCCGCAGGAAAAGCCCGCGATCATCAGCACCGCGCTCAGCACGACAAGGAACACGTTGCTCCAATCGAGATAGGTGCGGAAGAACGCGGCGGCGCCGGCGAAAAAGACCCCGGCGGCAACGATCAGCCACAGCGGAAACAAGCGTTTGATCTCAGCCAGTTTTTTCATGATTTATCTCCTGTAAAATGCCCGAAGGCATTGATTTTTGACGGAATCGGTGGCATAATAGGGGGTATCATCAACGGAGGCAAAGGAGGCCTGCGCAAATGGGAAAAACAGCCCCTTTATATCACAACGCGAAATTGATCTGCGCCGTGACAAGCGATAACCACATCGACTGTCAGCACCCGGTGCCGAAGGTGCCCATGTGGTTCCTGACCCAGTCTTTGAAGGACTGCGAAAGGAGCCTGCGCCCCGTGGACGCATACGTCACCATCGGCGACACCACCTCCAGAGGGTCGCAGCGAAACTGGGAGCTGGCCGCCGCCTGCTTCAAAAAGGCCAATCCGGCGAAGCATATTTTTCTCACCGTCGGCAACCACGACCTGTGGGGCGACGACGGCTTTGAGGCGGTGCGGCAGCGGTACCTGACTTATTCCAACGCCATCTGCGGCACCGACCATACCGAAACCTGGTTCAGCCACACGGTCAACGGCTACAAGCTGATCTTTCTCGGCAACACGCAGGACGCCGGGTGCGAAGCCCATTTGGGCGAGGAACAGCTTGCCTGGCTGCAGCGGGAGCTGGACGAGGCCGGGGGAAAGCCCGCCTTCGTCTTCTGCCACCAGAGCCTGAACGGCAGACACGGCCTGCCCCGCACCTGGGACCGGGAAGAGAGCGCCACGGACCCCATGGAGGGCGGGATCGGAACGGAATCCGACAAGGTGGAGGCCATTCTGAAGGCCCACAAAAACGTTTTTTATTTCAGCGGCCATTCCCACATGGGCCTGTGCGGCGAAACCCGCAAACAGGCGGAGGGCTACGCCAGCTTTGAGCAGGAGGACGGCGTGACGCTGGTAAACCTGCCCAGCCTCGCCTGCGGCAACCACCACGGCGACGACAAATCCATGGGCATCGGCGTTATCATCGAGGTTTACGACGACCGGGTGGTCATCCGCCCCCGCAACTTCGCCCGCCACACCATGAACCGCAAGGTCATGATCAAGGACGGCAAGCCCTATTGGGAGCAGATGATTGAATAACGCGGGAAAGTGGAGTTTGTCGCGCCGAAGGCGCGACAGGTTTGAGGTGTTAGGTTTGAGGTTTGAGATCTTTTAAATTGACGTTTTTCCCTTATCGGAAACCGGCTTTTTCTCACACCTCACACCTATCACCTCACACCTGCGACGCAATGCGTCGCAGCGCCAAATCCCTCTTTTCAGATCTTCCTGACCACCTTGATCCCATCGTCCACCGCGGCGGCGAAATCGTCTCCGTCGGAAAGGCTGCCGACGATATCCCCGTAATGGGTGGGGATGGCAACGGCGGGGCGCAGCTTGTTGACGAACTTTGCGGCGTGCTTCGCGTCGAAGGTGTAGGTGCCCCCGGCGGGCACCAGCGCGATATCGCACTTCACGGAGAGGTTGTCTTTATTTTCGTCGGTGTCGCCGGCCACGTAGACACGACGGCCCGCCACCGTCACCACATACCCCAGCCAGCCGTTCTTTTTCGGATGGAAGGGCTTGAGCACGTTATAGGCGGCCACGGCCTCTACCTTCACGCCCGCCGCTTCGGCGGTTTCGCCGGGCGACAGGAAGACGCAGGGGGCCAGCCCGTTTTTTTCGGCCGATTCCCGGCAGGAGGCGGGCAGCACGAACACCGTGTCCGCTTTTCTCACCCGGGCGATATCCTCCGGGGAGAGATGGTCGTAGTGGTCGTGGGTGATCAGGACGAGGTCCGCGTCGCGGGGCTCTTCCGTCAGATGGAAGGGATCGAACCAAAGCACCTTCTCCCCCGCAATGCGGATACTGCTGTGGGCGTTGATGGAAACAGCGTCGGTCAACATAACAAAACCTTCCTTTCAGGCGTCTTTTTTTCAGAATACCATATTTCCCCTACAAATTGCAATGACAAACCTGTCATAAACCTTGACTTTTTGTCAGATTTCCTTTATTTTAATCGAATATTAAGAAAAGAGGTCATTCCAATGAGACGATATATGGCGATTCTGGCGGCCCTTGCCCTTCTGACGGCGTTCGCCGCCTGCGCAAAGCCCGCCGTCAAACCCACCACGGCGACCGACGCGACGGCTGCCGGAGAGACGGCGTCCGCTGCCGATGAAACGACCGCCGCCACTCAGGAAACCACCACACAGGCCGCGACGGAGACAACCGCTGCGTCAGAGACGACGGCGGGCGAAGCATCCTCCTACAAGCCGACGGAGGCCGTCACCTATTCCGACGCGGGCATTCCCATCAGCAACGCCTATTTCTCCCTGCGCCTGCCGGCGTCGTGGGACGGTCACTACCGCTGCGAGACGAAATACGACGGCGACGTGATGCGGGTCCGGTTCATGGAACGCGCCAGCGCGGAGGCCGGCTGGGGCGGCCATCTGTTCACCGTGGCGCTGGTCCCCGACGGGGAAGAGGTCGTCTGGCCCGCCTATGACACGCTGCACGGCATGACGGACGGAACGGAGCGTTATACCCTCTACGCCGTCTACCCCACCGACGTGCAGTTCACGGAGGAAAACGCGGCGCAGTACAACGCCATGAAGGAGCAGATCGAAGCGATCCTGAAGACGCTGGAACCCGGAGACGGCTATTGGTTCTGGACGGACGTCGAGGGATAAAAAAACTGCGCCGGAAAAGCGCGGAACCGCCCGCGCCATTCCGTGAACCCGTCAAGATTTTTGGACAAATAAAGTTCGTAAAATTTGAAAACTATCCGCTAAACGATGTGGGAGGCGAGTGGAGCGTAGCGGAACG
>CADAMO010000064.1 GCA_902788995.1 Oscillospiraceae bacterium | reverse complement strand
GATTGCCGAAGTAATATTTCGCCATGTTTTTTGCCGTAAAACGGCAAAAAACGGCGTTATGATCGTTTTATTAATGCGGCAGCACAACCTTTCTTATTTTCAACTATTTAATTGCCGCATTAATAAAATAAGATTTGACGGATGCGGTAAATTATGTTATTATAATAAAAATACCCTGAAATACGGAGAAATCACATGGAACTGTTGATGCTGATCATGACCTTCGCCGGTTCCCTGCTGGCGATCGTTTTTGCCGCCCTCACGGCGCGCAAGGTACTGAAATTCCCGGAGGGGACGGAGCGGATGCAAAAGCTCTCCGCCGCCATCCGCAGCGGCGCGGATGCCTATCTCAAGCGGCAGTACCGCATTGTGGGCATCTTCTTCGCCGCCATGTTCGTGATCCTGTCCGTCATGGCGCTGCTGAGGCTCCTGACCCCCTACGTGCCCTTCGCCTTCCTCACCGGCGGCTTCTTCTCGGGGCTTTCCGGCTTTATCGGCATGAAGATCGCCACCCTCTCCAACGCCCGCACCGCCAACGCCTGTCAGGAGGGCCTCAACAAGGGCCTGCGGGTGGCGTTTTCCGCCGGCAGCGTCATGGGCTTCACCGTGGTGGGCCTGGGATTGCTGGATATCTCCATCTGGTTCGCCCTGCTGAAATTCGTGTTCAAACTCCCGCCGGAGGAGATCACCGGCGCCATGCTCACCTTCGGCATGGGGGCCTCCTCCATGGCGCTGTTCGCCCGTGTGGGCGGCGGCGTGTTCACCAAGGCCGCCGACGTGGGCGCTGACCTCGTCGGCAAGGTGGAGGTGGGCATCCCGGAGGACGATCCCCGCAACCCCGCCGTCATTGCGGATAACGTGGGCGACAACGTGGGCGACGTGGCCGGTATGGGCGCGGACCTCTATGAATCCTACGTGGGCTCCGTCATCTCCGCCTGCGCGCTGGGCGTTTCCGCCGCCCGGGCGGTGGTCCCCTCCCTTGATTCGCTGCGCACCATGGCGCTGCCCATGCTCATCGCCGCTATCGGCGTGATCTGCTCGGTGATCGGCACCTTCTTCGTCCGCACAAAAGAAAACGCGGACCAGAAGCAGCTGCTGCGCGCTCTGTCCCGCGGGACCAATTTCTCCGCCGTCGTGATCGCCGTCGTCTCCCTGCCGCTGGTCTACTTCGTGCTGGGCAAGGCGCACTGGCACGTCTATTTCGCCATTCTGGCCGGGCTGATCGCCGGCGTGCTGATCGGCCGGTCCACCGAATACTATACCTCCGACAGCTACAAGCCCACCAAAAATCTGGCGGCCGCCTCCGAGACCGGCACCGCCACCATCATCATCGGCGGCCTGTCGCTGGGCATGGTCTCCACGCTCATTCCCATCGTCATCGTTGCGGTCTGCGTGCTGGCGGCCTTCTTCGTCTCCGGCGACTCCGTCGCCAGCCCCGCCCAGGGGCTTTACGGCATCGCGCTGGCGGCGGTGGGCATGCTCTCCACCCTCGGCATCACCCTTGCCACCGACGCCTACGGCCCCGTGGCGGATAACGCCGGCGGCATCGCCCAGATGGCGGGGCTGGATGAAAAGGTCCGTGAGCGCACGGACGCGCTGGATTCCCTCGGCAACACCACCGCCGCCACCGGCAAGGGCTTTGCCATCGGCTCCGCCGCCCTCACCGCCCTGGCGCTGATGGTCTCCTATATCGACAAGGTCAACAGCTTCCCCGGCGGCGCTGACCGCATCGCCAACCTGCATATCACCAACCCCACCGTGCTCATCGGCCTGTTCATCGGCGCGTGCCTGCCCTTCGTCTTCGCGGCCCTCACCATGAATTCCGTGGGCCGCGCGGCCCAAAGCGTGGTGAAGGAGGTGCGCCGCCAGTTCAAGGAGATCGCTGGCATCATGGAGGGCAAGGCCGATCCCGATTACGCCCGCTGCGTGGACCTTTGCACGAAAGCGAGCCTGCGGGAGATGATCCTGCCCACCGTGGTGGCCGTGGCCGCCCCCATCATCGTGGGGCTGGCGCTGGGCTGCACCGGCGTGGTGGGCATGCTGGCAGGGGCCACCGCCTCCGGCTTCCTCATGGCCGTGTTCATGTCCAACTCCGGCGGCGCGTGGGATAACGCCAAAAAGTACATTGAAAGCGGCGTGCACGGCGGCAAGGGCAGCGAAAACCACAAGGCCGCCGTGGTGGGCGATACCGTGGGCGACCCCTTCAAGGATACCGCCGGCCCCGCCATCAACATCCTTATTAAGCTCCTGTCGATGGTGTCTATCGTGTTCGCGTCCGTGGTTGTTGGTTTTTCCCTGATCCGGTGAACCCTTGTAGCGCGGCACCTCAGTGCCGCTTGTGACGTAAACAAACAATTTTTTGTGAAGTGAAAAAAGGTAATGTCGAAAAAACGGTTCAGGGGATTTTCCAGATTGCTGAATTTAGCTTTGGTAAATAGCGGCACTGAGGTGCCGCGCTACCGCAGCAGCGTTTTATCCGGATGTTGAAACGGAGCTGAGGCTCCGTGCTACCAGCTCTGCCAGCGTCCGCGCCATCAGATAATGCCCCAGATCGTTGGGGTGGGTGCGGTCGGTGGTGCAGATCGCCGGGTCCACGTCTCCGAAGAGGGTCCTCCCGTCCACAAAATACACGTTTTTATCGCCGTTTCGCGCCGCGTTTTCGCAGGTTCTCCTGACGATCGCGGCGCGTTCTTCCGTCTCCGGGCCGTCGTCCGCCGGACGGCTGGTCATGATGACGGGCGTTTCCGGGTCAAATTGGCGAAAACGCCTGAAAAACGCCTCGTGGGTCGCCCGCAGGTGCTCAACCGTCGGGGCGTTGTGGTCGTAGTCGTAGAAAAAGACGGATTTCGGGATCTTTCCGAGATATTCCGCCAGCTCCGGCTCTCCTTTGGCGTTGCCGGAAGCGCCGAAGTTGTAAAGTGGCGCGTCGAAAAACCGGGAGAGCAGGGAAGGGTAGGCCAGCGGCGTGGACGTGTGCCCCTGCTCGGTGATGGAGGAGCCATAGAACACGAAGGGCAAGGCGATTTTATGGGGCGTGGGCGGGCACAGCACCGCGCCGTCTTCCAGCGTCACCGTGATATCCTCCACCGTGGGGTTGCGGGGGAAGAAGACCGTGATATCGTTCATCCCGTTGTTGGCGAAGGCAGCCGAGACCGTATCGCTGTCGTAGGTGTTATCGGCGCTCAGCAGCGCGGCGTAGCGGGAACGGGAATAATCCCCCACGTAGGCGTAGGCGGCGTTGGCCTGATAGAAGGACATGCCCCGGTCCACGTACTGATGGGAAAGGCGGAACGCCACCGTCACGGTGGGGCTGTCCGTGCGGAAGCGCAGCCGCGCCCCGGCGCATTTCCGGTCCGCCTCTTGCAGGCGGGGGTATTTTTCAACGATCTCATCCGTGTACCGGCGGAACCGCCCGGTCTGCGCAAAGCCGTAAATGCCCTCGATGTGGATATTGGTGTTTATATAACGGATTGCTTGCATTGGTTGACGCTCCTCCGGTTGAAAAATTTCCCACAAAAGATGAAAATTGCGGCAGATATAAAAAACCTACCGCAACCCATTGACTTTTTTCAGCCAATGAAATACAATACAGATACAGGGCAACCGTTAAAAGCGGTTAGCGCTGTGTGTTAAGGATTAACCTGAACAACCGTCACTTGGCCGAGTGGCGGTTGTTCCTTTTTGCCTTGAAGATTCTGATCGAAACGGTGATGCTCCGAAAATGAAACGTCAAAGAAATCGGCATATGTATCACCTCCTTTTTTTTGAGGAGATACACCAACCGCCTTCCGGCGAACCCTGTTGTATTGTGAATCCATCATACAATACTTGCTGTATGATTGTCAAGCCGGTGAAAAAATCTTTTGTTTTTCTTTCAAGATGAAAAATTCCGCTCCGCTCAATCGTATTCCAGGTGAAAGGGAGTGAACGCGCATGATTTCCTACGACACGGCCGAGGCGGTGGAACGGCTGGTGGATACCTACGGCGACCTGCTGCTGCGGCTGGCCTCTTCCCGCCTGCGCGGCGCCGCCGACGCGCAGGACGCGGTGCAGGAGGTCTTCCTCTACCTGCTGGAGCACGAGGTGACCTTCAAAAGCGAGGCCCACGAAAAGGCGTGGCTGATCCGGGCCACCCTCCACCGGGCAAGCGACCTGCAAAAGCGGGCTGCAAGGGGCGACCTGCCGCTGGAGGAGGTCCCCGAGCCCGCCGCGCCGGAGGCGGAAAACGCCCTGCTGGAGGCGGTGCGTGCCCTCCCGGAGCAGTACGCCGCGCCGCTGTATCTCCACTATTACGCCGGGTACTCCATCAAGGAGATCGGGCGGCTGCTGGGGCTGCCCGCCGCCACGGTGGGCACGCGGCTCTCCCGCGGGCGGGCAAAGCTCAAAACGATATTGCAGGAGGATTGACCGATGGAACGGAACGATTTCAAAGAGGCCTTTGACGGCATTGCGTTTTCAGACGATTTCAACGAAGCGACCAAGCGGCTGCTGCGGCGGAGGCTGGCGGAGAAAGGGGAGAATACCATGATGAAACAGTCGTTTTTTGCAAAAAAGAGCGCAAGGGCGCTGCTGATCGCGGCGGCGTTGGCCGTGGTCTTCGCGGCGACGGTTGGAGCGGTGGTCCACTTTACCATGCCCGACGAAGCGCAGCGCTTTTTGCAGCTGGAGGATTCCCATCTGGCGCAGATCCTGGCGGACGGCTCCGTGGAAGGGGTAGAGGGCGTGCGGATCGAAAAGGGCTCCGTGAAGACCGCGGGGCAGACGGTGTCCATGGAGGCGGTGCTGGACGGGACCGCCATCCGGCCGGATATCGCGGCACTGCTGAATGTGGTGAACAACCGCGGGGACGCGAGTTCGCTGACCTTTACCGCGAAAAAAGAGTACTGGGCGGTGCTGACCGTTTCCGCCGACGACGGCGGACCGGTGCTGGGGTGCGCGGACGAATCGGAGCTTCACAGCCGTCTGGGCTGCGCGCTGTTCATTCAGGGCGTTGAACCCATCGTCTGGCATTACGACGGCCAGTTCATCATCGTGGATGACGTGGCGTATCTGTTCGTCCCTCTGCACGACGCCGTGATGTACGCCGACCGGGAGCTGCGCGTCTGCGTTTACGGCGATTTCGCCCCCGCGCTGAATATCATGGCGATGAACGAGGCGGACGGCCTGCCTCGTTTCAACGACGATTATGACGGTATCCGCGCCACGTTCACCGTGGATTTCGACGACGACCTTGCCGATCATCACGCCGTGGCGATGTTTGAAGAAAAGCAGCCCTTCCTCCCCAGCGAGTGGGAGAAGGCCCACGGCCTCGCCTCGTAGCACGCAGCCTTAGCTGCGTCAGACGGCGCAAACAAGCATACGGCCCGTCGCCTTATGCGGCTGCGTGGAAACGGTTCCTGCATATCTCCGTGATGAACGAAAAAGGCTCCCTGAACACCCGTTCAAGGAGCTTTATTTCATGCGGCGCATACCGCCGTGTGATCCCGGTTTTTTCTTTGGGTCACCCCGTCACGTCCGCCAGCGAATCCACGATCTCGTCGGCCTTGGTGGCGCTCTCGTCAATGGCGTGGCCGCTGCGGACGAGGATCTTCCGACCGATCCCGGCGTTGATCCCGGTCTCGATGTCCCTCTCCGTATCGCCCACGATCATGGAGCGTTTCAGGTCGATGGTCATCCCCTTTGCGGCGAAATCCGCCACGGCCCGCTCGATCATGCCGGGGCCGGGCTTGCGGTCGCGACTGTCCTTGCGGTAGGCCTCTACCTGCCCGCGGGGGTGATAGGGGCAGTAGTAGATGGCGTCGATATACGCGGTATCTTTGAGCTGTTCTTTGATATAGCCGTGCAGCGCGGCGATATCTTCCTCGGTGTAAAAGCCCTTGGCCACCCCCGCCTGGTTGGTGACCACGATGATCAGATACCCCTGCTCCCGCAGCCGTTCTATCGCCCGGGGCGCGCCGTCGATAAACTCAAAGTCCTCTATCTTCCACAGGTGGCGTTTTTCTTTGTTGATGACGCCGTCCCGGTCGAGGAAGGCCGCCCGGAAGACGGTCTGCCCGAACCGCAGGGGAATCTCCGTCTGAGCCCGGAAGTAGTCTGCGGGAATGCCGATGTCGATGAAATACCCGTCGCAGACCATACCGAAGGACGTCAGCGTCAGGGGTTCCAGCACCGCCTTTTCAAAGGAGAAGGGCCCTTCCGGCATCTTCTGCATCGTCTCCCGCCGGAGGGCGTAGACCCCGCCGTTGATAAGGCCCGCTTTGACGGGCTTTTTTTCGTGGAAGCCGGTGATCTTCCCGTTCTCGTCCGTGGTCACGGTGCCATAGCGGTCGAAATCCGTCATGGGCTTCAGCGTCAGGGTGATCTCCGCCCCGCGCTCCCGGTGGCGGCGCAGCAGTTCGGTCAGGTCCGCGTCAAAAAAAGTGTCGCCGTTGAGGACGATCACGTCCTCCGTCTGGCACTGTTCCATGGCCTGCCGGATGGCCCCGCCGGTGCCCAGCGGCGTCTGCTCAAGGGAATAGACGATCTCCGCGCCATTGTATGCGTCGCCGAAGCAGTCGCGGATCTGCTCCCATTTGTAGCCCACCGCCAGCACGAACCGCCGCGCCCCCTGCGCGATGGCCGCGTCCAGCACGTATTGCAGAAAAGGCCTTCCGCAAACGGGGGCCATGACCTTCTGGGTCTCGCTGACCACGTGCCGCAGGCGCTGACCGAAGCCGCCGGCCAAAATGATGATATCCGCGTCAATCCTCATAGATGTCCTTGGTGCCGTCCGGCTTTTCCACACAGCCGGAGTACATGCCCACCAGATAGGTGTCCTCCAAATACTTGAAATCGTGGCGCACAAAGGGGTTCACGGTGAACATATCCCCCGTGGAGAAGGTATATTCCTCTTTCTCGCCGTCCCTTTCCGCCCGCACCAGCACCCGGCCGGCAATGATGAAAAAGGTCTCGCTGTTTTCTTTGTGGTAGTGGAACCGGCCCCGCACCGCCCCGGCGCGGGTATAGACCGCGTTGACCTGGCTGTACCCGCCGTGGACCAGCTGGGTCAGGGTCCCCCGGTCGTCGGTGAAGGTGAAATCCGGTTTGACAATTTCAATCAGCGCCATAGCCGTCACACGTTCCCGTAAGAGGAGTTCTTGATGATGGAATAGACCTTGATGAGCTCTTCAATGCCGTCGTCAAGGCTGTATTTCGGGCGGAAGCCCATGCGCTCGATGCGCTCGTTGGAAACCAGGTAGTTGCGCTTGTCCGGGTCGGTGCCCACGGGGGCTTCCACATAGACGAAGCCCGGAATGTGTTCCTTGATCTTGGCGCACAGCTCTAACTTTGAAAGGTTGGCGCTGCTCAGGCCGCAGTTGTACTGCCTGCCCTTCATGCGCTCAAAGTTGTTCATGGAGAAGATAAAGGCGTTGGCCGCGTCCCGCACGTGGAGGTAGTTGCGCATGAAGTGGCCCTCAAACACCAGCAGGGCCCTGTCGAACACCGCCCGATAGACGAAGTCGTTCACCAGCAGGTCCGTGCGCATCCGGGGGGAAGCGCCGAAGAGCGTTGCGAAGCGGAAGGTCATGGAATTGCCCGCCTCCAGCACCGCCTTTTCCGCCGCCATCTTGGTCTTGCCGTAGAGGGAGATGGGGTTGATGGGGGAATCCTCGGTGCAGTACTGCTGCCCCTGCCCCAGGCCGTAGCCGCTGTTGGTGCAGGGGAAAATGATCTTTTGGGCGGGGTCCCGCAGGCGCACCAGCGTTTCAATGGCGCCGAAGTTGGTGGAGGCCGCCGCCACCTTGTCCTTATCGCACAGGGGGAACCCCACCAGCGCCGCCAGCGGGAAGATGAAGTCCTTGCCGTCCAGCGCCCGTTTCAGGGTCTCCTCGTCCCGGGCGTCCCCGTTGATCACGGTGAAATTCTTGTATTTGCAGCAGTCGATCAGGGAGGACTGCTTATACATAAACATATCCAGCACGGTGACCCGGTGGCCCATTTCCAGCAGCATGGGCGTCAGCACAGAGCCGATATACCCGCCCCCGCCGGTGATCAGAATGTCGTTCATAGTTTTACCTCGTTTTTTTTGAGTCGTGAGTCGTGAGTCGTAAGTCGTAAGTCGTGAGAAATAGTTGTATTGTCCAAATAAGATCCCTTCATTTTCAGCGTAATACAGGAACGCCCGAAGGGCTTCTTACGACTCACGACTTACGTCTTACGACTTGAGCGGCAGCGAAAAAACCGCGTTATTGATTATAAATGATCCGGCTGCCCTCGTTTTCAAACCGGAAGGGCACGTACATATAGTCCTTCAGGGCGTCGCGCACGTGCTGCTGCCGGTTTTCGGGCACGTAGAACAGCATAAAGCCGCCGCCGCCCGCCCCCAGCAGCTTGCCGCCGACGGCGCCGCTGCGCTTCGCGGTCTCATACATGGCCATCACCCCGTCGTTGCTGATGTTGTCCGCCAGCTTCGTTTTCAGCTGCCAGGTCACGTCCAGCAGCTCCCCGAAGTGGTCCAGGGATTCGTCGGACAGCAAGATCTTCTCCGCCTCGTCCGTCAGAAACTTCATGTTGGAGAGGGTGGTGATGTTTTTTTTCAGGTTGTCCGACTGCTGGCGGGAGATATCCCCGGCGATGCGGCTGAGCCCCGAGAAAAAGAGCATCAGCCTGCCGTTCAGCTGTTCCAGCCGGTCATAGGCGACGTTCAGCGGCTTGACGTAAAAGCCGTTTTTGTCAAAGTCGATGCGGTTGAAGCCCCCGTAGGCCGCGGCGATCTGGTCCTGAATGCCGCCGTATTCCCTGCACAGGTCCCGCTCCACGGTGATGGCCTCTTTGGCCAGCGTGTAGGCGTTACAGGATTTGCCCCGGTGGGTGTGGATGGCGTTCAGCAGCCCCACGGCGAAGGAGGAGCTGGACCCGATGCCCGATCTTGCGGGCAGGTCGGAGTCGTAGCTGATCTGCAGCCGGTTCTCGTGCAGGAAGTGATAGATCTCCCGCACCATGGGGTGAGAGAGCTCCTCCGGGGAGTTGAACCGCTCGATTTTCGAGTAGGTGAGCTGGTTGGTATAGGGAAAAAAGGGCGGATAGTCCCGCACCGTGACGAAACAATACTTGTCGAAGGTGGCGGAAATGACGCTGCCGCCGTATTTTTCAAAATATTCTCTGAAATCGGTGCCCCCGCCGAAAAAGGACATACGGAAGGGCGTGCGGGAAATGACCATGCTGTGTCTCCTTCTTTTTCAGTCGTAAGTCGTGAGTCGTGAGTCGTAAGTATCGTTGGTCATGGCGCAGACTAACATATTAACGGCGCATGGCGCCATGCTGTGAGGGCAAAGAATCGCCCGGAGGGCTTCTTACGACTTACGACTTGCGACTTACGACTCTATGCCGGCAAACGGCCTGATAGCGGCCCCGTCTCCCACCGTCCGTTTCAGCCTCGCGTTGCTCATGACGATGGCTTCGGCCCGGGTCTCGGTGAAGACGCCGGCCTCTTTCCCGAGGGTGGGGACCACCAGCGCCGGGTCCGCGCCGCAGAGCCGGGCGGCGTACAGGCCGATATCGTATTTGGAGGTGGGTTCGTCCGCGCAGATATTGAAGATCCGGTGCGCCGTCTCCGTTTCCGTCAGGCGAAGCAGATATTCCGCCGCGGTGGGATAGGGGAGCGACGAGCGGATGAAATCGGTGAACATCTCGACCTTCTCACCGGCGCGGAGTTTGTCGGTGATCTGGTCGAAAAAGTGGCGTTTATGGGTCAGCGACGGGGCGAACATGTAACTGAACCGGGCCACGGAAAAGCCCTGCGCCAGCGTGATTTCCTCGGCCTCCGCCTTCTGCTGCCCGTAGGCGTTGATGGGGGCGGGGGCGTCCTCCTCCGTAAAGACCTTCCCGTTCCGGCTTTCGCCGTAGACGGTGTCGCTGGAGGAATAGAACAGCGCCCTGATATCGCAGCCGGAAATTGCCGTCAGAAAGTCGGCGTACAGCTCCCGGTTGATCCTTGCCGCCCGGGCGGGGTCGGCCTTCACCTTGTCCGGGGCGTGCTCGGCGATCAGGTAAATGAGCCGGATATCGCATTCCTTTCGCAGCAGCCCCGCCGCGTTTTTAATGCATAAGGGATCGGTCAGTTCGAAGGGCAGGTTGAGGACGTTTTCTTCCTTCGGGAACACCGGCGCGTTGTGGTTGAGGGCGATCACTCTCTCGCCCTTTGCCAGCAGCGCCCGCTGCAAATAGGCCCCGAAAAAGCCGTCCGCCCCGGCGATACAGTACATCCGCATCCCCTCCGATCCTGTGATTATATTATTATATAACGATATTTGGAAAAAGTCAAATTGGGGTTTGTCGCGATCACGCAGCACGCAGCCTCAGCTGCGTTTTCTGCGCAAGTGTTACATCCCGTAGCACGCAGCCTCAGCTGCGTTTTTGGCGCAAGTGTTACATCACGTAGCACGGCGCCACGCGCCGCTCATCGGAGCTGCGCTGCAACGCTGCTGAGGCAGCGTGCTACGGGGTGGGTCGGACACCGGGCCGCGTGAAGTAACATTTACGCCGGAAACGCTGCTGAGGCAGCGTGCTACGGGATAGGTCGGACACCGGGCCGGGGATATCTCCGCTCTCCGCTCTCCGCACTCCGCTCTGCAACGGCGCAGGGCGTCGTGCTACTCCACTATCCACTGTTCACTAACCACTAAACTTGCTGTTCACACTTCAATCCTGAACGTCCTCACCTCAAAGGGCTTGATGGCGAAGGTAAAGGCGTTGTCCTCGTGGGTGAGGCAGCTCTCCGCCGGTTCCTCCATCAGGTTGTTTTCCGCGACGCTTGTCACCGCCTCCGGCAGGATCACGGTCACGTCCCCCCGGCGGCCTTCGGCCTCGTACATCCTCAATATCACCCCGTCGCCGTCCTGGGCCTGCTTCACCGCGTCCACGATCACGTTGGGGGCGGAGACGGACAAGAAGGCTTTCTCGCCCCCCTCGCCCGCGCCGTCGGCGACGCAATAGGCCTCTAAGGGCAGGTTCAGGCGGAAGGCCTCGTTTACCGTGTCCGCGTCGCGCCAGGTCCCCGCGTGGGGGTAGAGGCTGTAGGTGAAGCTGTTGCGGCCCAGATCCCCCTTGGGGTCGGGGCAGACGGGGCCGCGCATCAGGGTGATACGCATCACGCTGCCGGTCAGGTCGTAGCCGTATTTGCAGTCGTTCAGCAGGCTCACGCCCCAGCCGCCCTCGGAAAGGTCTGTCCACTTGTGGGCGCAGCACTCGAACATGGCCTTTTCATAGGAGTTGTTGGCGTAGGTGGGCCGCTCGATGGCCCCGTGGGCGATCTCGAAGGTGGAATACCGCGCCCGGACGTTCACCGGAAATTCCGCCTTCAGCACCTTTTCCCGCTCGCGCCAGTCCACCTCCGTTTCAAAGTCCAGCGTCCGGCAGCCGGCCTTCAGGGAGATCCGCTGGGTAATGGCGGATTCGTTGAACCGCCGTACCACGGTGACTTCGCCCTTCACGGGGGAGCTTTCGGTGACTTCAATGCTGACCGCCTCTGTCAGCGGGCACATCTTCATCTTGTAGTCGGATTCCAGATTCCACGCGCTTTCATGGATGGGCTTGTCGTGGGAGACCGTCAGCAGGTTCCCCTTGCCGCTCAGCGTCTCACGCCCGTTCTCTTTATCATAGACCGAGTCGAGCAGGCCGTTTTCGTCGAAGACCACCCGCAGGTATTCGTTTTCCAGCAGCGTCTTTGTCGCGGTCACGCGGGCCCCGCCGGTTTCCTTCGTCAGGGTAAAGACCTTATATCCCAGCCCCGGCACGTCCTCGGCGACGAACGACAGCTTGCCGTCTTTGACCGTCGCCTTCATGGCCCTGCCGTTGCCGTCGCAAACGCCGGTGAAGCCCTCCGGCGCGTCCACCGTTGCCATGGAGGTCAGCGGATGGGTGTGGAAGTTCCAAACCACCACGCAGGGTTCCTTCCCCGCCGCCTGCTTCGTCAGCGCCGCCAGCCGGTGGGTCTTCATGGCGGCGTACATACCGTCCAGCTTTTTGTAGTCCGCCCGGGTGTCCTCCACGGCCTCGTGGATGGAGGTGCCGGGGAGGATGTCATGGAACTGGTTCTGCAGCAGCAGCCGCCACGCTTCGTCCAGCTCCCGGGCGGGGTAGTCGCCCGCCAGCAGCCCGATCATTTCGATGTTCCGCAGGGCGAACTCGCCCCGGCGGTTGTTCTTTTTGATAAACGCCTGGCTGGTGAAGGTGCCCCGGTGGTTCTCATAGTACATCTCGCCGTCCCACACGGGCAGGTCCTCCGCCGCCTGTTCCGCGACGGTGAAAAATTCCCTGGCCTTGCCCATCTTCACCTGCGGCATGCCCGGCAGCTTTTGCAGGCGGCGCAGCCGTTCCACCATGGCGTAGGTGCAGCCGCCCCCGCCGTCGCCGTAGCCGAAGCAGCCGAGGCTGGCGTCCACCAGATCGTTCTGCCGGTTCTTCTGCCGCACGTCGGTCACATAGAGGGCGTCGCCCTCGCCGTTGTAGCTCATCTTCTGCATATAGGCCAGCACCTCGTCGCCGGAGTGGGCGCGCCACCGGAACACGGAAACGGGGAACTCGTTGGTGTCGTTGCCGTTCAGCTTGGCGGTGAAGAAATACTTCATGCCGGATTTTTGGATGATCTGGGGCAGGGCGGCGGTGAAGCCGAAGCAGTCCGGCAGCCAGTAGATATCGGAGGAAACGCCGAACTCCTTCAGGAAGAACTCCCGCCCATAGAGCAGCTGTCTGACAAGGCTCTCGCCGGAGGCGATGTTGGTATCCGCCTCCACCCAGGTGTTGCCGGTGATCTCCCATTGGCCGCTCTTCACCTTCTCCTTCACCCGCTCGAAGATCTCCGGGTACCGTTCCTTCATGAACCAGTAGACGATGGCCTGGCTCTGGGTGAAGTGAAAGTCGGGGTAGGCGTCCATCAGGGCCAGGTTGTTGGAAAAGGTGCGGGCGGTCTTGCGGTTCAGCTCCCGCACCGTCCACAGCCACGCGATATCCAGGTGACTGTGGCCCGCCATGACCACCTCGCCGGGGGTGGCGAAGCGGATCCTTTCCGCCTCCTCCCAGAACCGCGCCGCGGCGGCGGGCACGGAGGCGTAGAACTTTTCCTTGCCCATGTCGTAATCCACCAGATGCATGGCGTTGTCGATGGCGTTATAAAGGCGTTTGGCCACCACCTTGTCCGCCGTGGTTTCATAGGCGTCCCAGGCGCAGCGCATGTCGAAATCGAAGCTTTCCGCCGCCTCGTTGATAAGGGACAGCTTCGCGGTTTTCAGCGTGTAGGTCATGTGGGTCTCGCCCGCCATGGCGTGGTCGCAAAAGCTCCCGCAGTCCACGGCGTTTTCGCATTGAATGGAAAGCCGTTCCCCGGCCTTGAGGCCCTCGGGAAAGAGGATGGCGTCCCGGCAGACCCAGCCGCCCCCCTCCCGGGAGCTGACCGCGCCCACGATCTTGCCGTTGATCCGCACCAGGGCCTCGCCCCCGAAGTCGATGACGAGATACACCCGCCGCCCGGCGAAGTCCTCCGGCACGGTCACCTCCGCTTCAAAGTACCGGGTGTCGTCGTAGCCAACGTCGTAGCGGTCGCCGAAGCGCATCACGGTCTTCGGCTTATCGTCCAGCTCGATATGATTCGGCGCGGTGTGAACGCCGGTCCAGCTGACCCACTCCGGGATCTCCACCGCCCGCTCCTCCACGTAAGGCGCCAGTTGTTTAATCAGGTTTTTCAGTACCCGCGGATTTTCGGTATGCATGACCCGTTTCCCCCTTTAATTGCCCTTTTTTTTATTCTATCATGATTGCGGGGAACAATCAAGACGGGAAAACCGATTTCATCAAGTGAAGATCTGCGAATGGCGTGCGAGTAAAGAGAGATGGTATTCTTGCCGTATTTCACAGGGGATTACCGCTGCAGCAAGAAAAACAGCCCCTGAACACGAATGGTTCAGAGGCTGGCTGTTTGGTGTTTTTTTTGTTTCAGGTAAACGACCTTCTCATTTGATCATG
>CADAMO010000063.1 GCA_902788995.1 Oscillospiraceae bacterium | reverse complement strand
TGGCGGAGCAAGCGAGGGATTTGAGTGAAGAAACAAGGAGCAATGGCGCCGCTCCAAGGCGACAGTGCGACTATGTTTCTGAGGGCCTTCCTTAAGCGCAAAGCGCATTTCACATTTCTCGTGAAGTCTGTAAAAAAGGTAGGAGAGAAAACTATGTCTGAAACGAAAACGACCCATCTGCCCCGCGCAAAGACGCCGGAAGAGGTCGGCGTATCCTCCCGGGTGCTGAAAGAGCTGCTGCACGATTTCGACAGGCTCGGCCTCAACATGCACTCCGTGATGGTCACCCGCAACGGGAAAGTGGCCATGGAATGCGCCTGGGCGCCCTACGATCTGAACATCCCCCACACGATGTTCTCCTTCTCCAAGCAGGTGACCAGCATCGCCGTGGGCTTTGCCGTCAGCGAAGGGCTGCTCAGCCTTGACGACCCCGTCTGCAAGTACTTCCCCTATGAATCCGGCAAGGAAAAGCAGGACGCCCGCAACAACGAGATCACCGTCTACGACCTGATCACCCAGCGGTCCGGCAAGAACATTTCCATCTTTACCACCAACAACGAAAAGAACGAGTGGCTGAACAACTGGCTCAGCGCGCCCTTCAAGGGCGTCACCGGCGAAAAGTTCAACTACCTCAGCGAAAACATCTACATGCTCTCCCGTCTGGTGACGAAGGTCTCCGGGCAGGGCCTGACGGAGTACCTGACCCCCCGCCTGTTCGAGCCCCTGGGCATCGAAACGCCCTACTGGGAGCACGACCACAACGGCTTTGACGCCGGCGGCTGGGGCGCCTTCCTCAAGACGGAGGACATGGCCAAGATCGGCGTCTGCTTCCTGAACATGGGCCAGTACGACGGCAAGCAGGTGATCCCGGAGGACTGGATCAGGCAGTCCACAGAGCGCCATCTGGCCGAGGTGCCGCCCACCTTCACGGACAAGCTGGGCTACGGCTTCCAGCTGTTCATCCAGCCGGAGTTCCGGGGCACCTACTCCTTCAACGGCCTTTATACCCAGTTCGACATCATGTACCCCAAATACAACGCGGTGTTCACCTGCACGGCGGGCGAGCTGCGTGAGGCGGATTTCCTCCACCTGACCCACGCCCACCTGCCCAACGCCTTTATCGACGTGCCGGAGGAGGACGCCGAGGGCTTCGCCGCGCTGCAGGCCTATATGAAGAAGATCGCGGAGCGCAAGCCCCCCATGGCCCGCCGCCGCCCGGACAAGGAGGCGGAGATCAACGGCCGTCTGATCAAGACCACCGCCCGCCACAACGCCAGCGTGCTGGGTTCCGGCAACAACTTCATGCTGTCCGCCCGGGCCGGCAAGATCAACAGCTTCCGGTTCAACTTCACCCACGACAGCCTGCAGGTGGAATTCACCGAGAAAAACAGCCCCAAGTCGGTCGTCAACGTGGGGCTGGACGGGGAATACCTGTATTCCGAGATCCAGCTTTCCGAGCTGACGGTGCCCGTGGCCTCCTTCGGCACGTGGGAGAGCGAAAACGTCTTCAAGCTGACGGTGGTACCCCGCAACATGGCCCAGTACCGGGAGTTCTTCTTCCGCTTCCTGCCCGCCGGGGTGGTACACGTCACCAGCCGCGCGCTGCCGGGCTTCAAGGACCTGTTCGAGTTCTATCTGCAGTTCAACGGCATGGTGCTGAACGAGCCCCTGCGCAAGACCTGCACCGTGGTGGCCAAGGCCATCGGCTCCGTGCTGGACCCCAACTTCTACGGCGTGATCAAATAACCAACGCCCCGTCGGGCAAACAAAAACAGGTCGGTCGCCCGGCCTGTTTTTTGATAAAGAGGGATTTGTCGAAATCAATTGGTAGCACGGCGCATTGCGCCGTCTGGCGTGTCCCTATATAAAAACAATAATATTGATGACGAATCCAAGGTTGTATCACAATCAGGAACGTGTATTACTGCCAAACCGCCTGACGGCGCAATGCGCCGTGCTACGGAAAGCAACATTTGCGCCGGGAACGCAGCTGAGGCTGCGTGCTACGGGGGACGTCTCCGCGCAGCGGCAGATCACGCCGACCCTTCGTCGACCGATGCCTTTTATTCGCCGACCGTTCCGCCGCAGAAGGGGCATTCCGCCGGTCTGCCGCCGGAGAGCTCCTCCGCGCTGAAGGACAGCGTTTCGCCGCAGTGGGGGCAGACGATCTCGGCGTATTCCCCCGTATCCTCCTCCAGCTCCTCTACTCCGGCGTACTCGCCGAACACGTTGCCCCGCAGCCGGCTGATTTCCTCCTCCAGCGCCGCGATCTCGGGGTCGCGGCCAAGGCCGGCGGCAAACCGGTAGGTATCGGCGTTATCCAGCAGCGTCAGCAGGCAGTCCCAGAAGAATTCGTCCGCTTCGGACAGGTCCTCCGCCCGAGCCAGAATGGCGTCCGCCGTCTGCTTCGCCGCGCTGCCCACCGTGAGCACGCAGTCACGCAGCAGCGCGTCCGCGCCGTCCCCGTCGCCGTGACGGCGCTTTTTCCGTTCTTTTTTCGCATAGTCCGTCACCGCGCCGTAGTGCAGGGCGGCCACGTCGATCAGCGCGGAGGCGATCTGACGGCAGGCGTCGTAATAGGCCGCGCCGGAACCGAACCGTTCCGCCGCAGCGGCCGCCGCCCGCTCCGCGGGGCCCGTGATATCGGCGATCCGGCGGAAATCCGCCCCGTCCTGCATGGCCCTTGCCACCGCGCCGTAAAAGGCCGCCTGCGCGTCCCCCGGCGCCAGAGCCTCAAACAGCCCGGCGGCTTTCTCATAATCCTCTTCCATCCACGCCCCCCGCGCTTCGTTCATGAGGCGCTCATATCCGGCTGCACGTTCCATAACGGCTCCTTCCCGCCCGGCCGGCGCAAAGCGACGCCCGGCGTCCTGTCATTGTTTTTCAATGACAGTATATCATATTTCCCGAAAAATGCAAATAATTACGGTGATTTTTATTATATTCTAGACTTTTATCCGGGAATGTTGTAAATTAAATAAGGATATACGCCTTTTTCGCTGTATTTTGCCGCGGGGTATATTTCCTCATTTCAGAAGGGAGACAAACCTACATGAAAAAAACTGTTTTAAGAGTCCTTTGCTTGGCGCTGACGGTTATTATGCTGTTTGCCTGCGCTTCCTGTACCCAGACCATTCTCGTGCGGTTCGTTGACAAAGACGGCAACGACCTTGATTTATCTGCCATCGCGCCCGCCGGCAGCAGCGCCGTGACGCCCGCTCCGGCTGCCGATACCACTCCGGCTGCCACGCCTGCCGCGGATACTACCGCCGCCCCGTCCTCCGACGCCGCCCCGGCTGATTCCGCCGCGACTGCCGATACCACTCCGGCCGCCGCGCCCGCCGATACCGGCGCGCTGCCCACCGACAACGCCGGCATTTTGACCCTTTACACCAAGCTGGTGGACGAAATGAAGGCCGCCAAGCCCGCTTACAAAAAAGTGGAATATCAGACCCTGCCCGAGGAGCACCGTAACCTCGGCACCGTGGCCAACGCGGTCATGGGCATTGCGGAAGGCATGATCACCTCCAAGGAAAAGGCGGAGGCCGATCCCTCCATCCACAATCAGGGCGACGACCCCAACAACATCCCGATCAAGGATAACGCCAAGGGCTGCCTGCTGACCGACGCCGGCAAGATCAAGACCGCCTCCTGCAAGGATAACGGCGACGGCACCGCCACCCTCGTGATCACGCTGGTGGACGAGGACAACCCCAAGCCCGTGGACGCCGGCGCTACCTCTTCACAGTATCATACCAGCGCCATGTTCTTCCCCATGGATCAGGCCGGCATTGACAATATCGTCGAGAAATTCAAGGCGGTCGTCACCATGAACTCCCTGACGCTGACCTATACCGAGTGCACCGTGACCTGCGTGTTCGATACCGCCAGCCAGAAGATCAAGACCCTGACCTACGTGGAGCCCGTGGATATCAAGGTGGACGGCAAGGCCGTGTTCATCCCCATCAACGGTTCCGCCAGACTGGTTGACACCATGGAGATCACCGGCATCGCCTATTGATCCCCCGACGATTGACGAAACAGACAACGACGAATACCGCCGGACCGGCGACAACCGGTCCGGCGGTTCCTGTTTTTTCCCTCCCCTCATTTTCATTCCGCATTCCGCATTCCCCTATCCGTCCTCCCGCCGTTTTTTCCGGGATAACTCTTGACTTGACTCGCGATTTATATTAAAATATTATTTCAAAAAGAAAATCGGTTATTCCACCGTAAAAGGAGGGTCGAAATGGACAGTTCATTGTTCGTTGACAACAGCGCGTTCGGAGAGCTTTCCCGGAAATTCACGGAAAACAACCGGGTCAACCCCGCCGCTTTTGATAAATATTCCGTCAAAAAGGGGCTTCGCAACCCCGACGGCACCGGCGTGATGGTGGGCCTGACGAAGATCTGCAACGTGGAAGGCTACTATATCGACGACGGCGAAAAAATCCCGAAGGAGGGCCGCCTCAACTACCGGGGCATCGATCTGTACGACTTCGTGGGCGGGTGCACCGCCGACGACCGCTTCGGCTATGAGGAGCTGGTCTACCTGCTGCTGTTCGGCGTGCTGCCCACCCAGAAGGAGCTGGATAACTTCTGCGCCCTGCTGGCCCTGAACCGGGAGCTTCCCTTTGACTTCGTGGAGGACGTGATCATGCGGGCCCCCTCGCCCAACATCATGAACAAGATGGGCAGCTCCGTCACCGCCCTCTACGCCTATGACCCCAACCCCGACGACATCTCCGTGGAAAACGTGCTGCGCCAGTCCATTCAGCTGATCGCGCAGCTGCCGGCGATCATGTCCTACGCCTATCAGGTCAAGCGCCGCTATTTCTACCGCAAGAGCATGTATATCCACCCGGTGAAGCCCACCCAGCGCACCGCGGAGGTGGTGCTGAACTCCATCCGCTCCAACCGCCAGTTCAGCGACAGCGAGGCAAAGCTGCTGGACCTGTGCCTGATCATCCACGCGGACCACGGCGGCGGCAACAACTCCACCTTCACCACCCGCTGCGTCACCTCCACCGGCACGGACACCTATTCCGCCATCGGCGCGGGCATCGGCTCTCTGAAGGGCTTCCGCCACGGCGGCGCCAACATCAAGGTCAGCGACATGGTGAAGAACATCACCGAGAACGTCTCCGACACCGCCGACGAAGAGGCCGTGTGCGACTACCTCAGAAGGATCGTCCGCAAGGAGGTCAACGACGGCAGCGGCCTGATCTACGGTATGGGCCACGCCATCTACACCCTCTCCGACCCCAGAGCGGTGCTGCTGAAAAAGCACGCAAAACAATTGGCGGAGGAAAAGGGACTGCTGTCCGAATGGCAGCTGCTGGATACCATCGAGCGCAACGCCCCCGCCATTTTCTGCGAGGAAAAGGGGCTGAACAAGATCATCTGCGCCAACGTGGACCTCTATTCCGGCCTGGTGTACCGCACGCTGGGCATTCCGGAGGACCTCTACACCCCCATGTTCGCCATCGCCCGGGTGGCGGGCTGGTGCGCCCACCGGCTGGAGGAGCTGGCCACCTGCTCCAAGATCATGCGGCCCGCCTACAAGAGCCTTGCCAAGCACCAGGACTACCGGATGCTGGCCGAGCGGCTGGAAGAAATGACCGAAAACCGCTGAAACACGCGGTAAAAACCGTTATTTTTAAGTTTTGTTAAAACCCCGGCGGTTTTAATGAATACAAGGTGATCAACATGAAACTGAAAGGTTCGCTTGAAAAATTCGATATGAAGAAGCTGTCCGTCGTGACGCTGATCCTGCTGGCGCTGATGCTGGCGCTGCGGTTCTGGCAGCTCACTTCCCTGACCGACCCGGAGACGGGCTTCTTCACCGACCATTCCAACTTCACGGTGCCGGTCTTCTACGCGCTGGCCGTCGGTTCGGTGCTGGGCGTGGTGGCGCTGGCCTATCTCGCCTCCGGCGCGGGCAGCGGCGAAGCGCCCCACCGGCGGGACCTGCCGCTGGCGGCCTCCTCCTTCCTCTTTGCCATTCCGCTGGCCATGGAGGGCGTCAAGGGCCTGCGGGAGCTGATCGCCACCGTTTCCGCCTACTACAACTTCAAGGACGCGGTCAGCGCCATGGGGGGCTATCTCTCCGTGGTGGCGCCTGTTTTCGCGCTGCTGTCCGCCGCCGCCATGCTGGTGAACGGCGTCTCCTTCGCCGCCGGCAAGCCCCTCATCCGCAAGCTGAAGATCCTCATCCTCTGCCCCGCCCTGTGGGCCTTCTTCCTGACCATCAGCTATTTCAAGATCACCGTCAGCTACGTGAAGGTCAGCCAGCTGATGCTGACGATCTTCGCCGACGCCTTCCTGATGATCTTCCTCTTTGAGTACGCCCGGTTCAGCTCCGGCATCGGCATCCGCGACTCCATCCACGCCTTCTACGGCGCCGGGTTCGCCGCCGTCTTCCTGCTGCTGGCGACGGAGGTGCCGAACCTGTTCTTCACCCTCTTCGCCAAAGAGCGGCTGGTGGCGGAATGCGATTTCGGCCCGTATAACCTGCTGGGCGCTTTCTTCGTGATCACCGCCCTCGCCTACGCCATGCGCGCCACCCTGCCGGAAGCAACGGAGGCGGAGCGGGACGCCGCCTGACGCCGGGATGGAGCTGTTCGTTCAGAATTGCCTGATCGCGGCAAAGCAGGTCGTCATTCTGTATCTCATCGTGGCGGCGGGCTACGTCTGCGACAAGACGGGCATTTTTACCGAAAAGACGGCAAGGGCCTCCAACGACCTGCTGTTTTACCTGATCACCCCCTGCGTGATCATCAACTCGTTTATCACCACGGCATTCACCGGAGAGACCGCCAAAGGCCTTGCGCTGGCGGGAGGCATTGCGGCGCTGACCCACCTGACGGGCATCGTGCTGTCGCTGCCATTTTTCCGTGATACCAAAAAACGCACCAACGCCATTTTCAAGTTCGCCTGCGTCTACGGCAACATGGGATATATGGCGCTGCCGCTGGCCCAGGCCATGCTGGGGAGCGAGGGCGTGTTCTACTGCTCCGCCGGCGTCATCATGTTTCAGGTGTTCTGCTTCACCCACGGCGTGTGGGTCATGAACCGGGGCAACGAGGGCGAAACGAAGTTCACCCCGAAAAAGCTGATCCTCAACCCCGGCGTCATCGCCGTGCTGATCGGCCTGCCGCTGTTCCTGCTGAAGGTCAGCGTGCCGGAGGTGCTGGCCAAGCCCGTCTCCTTCATCGGCTCCATGAACACGCCGCTGGCCATGCTGATGCTGGGCACCTATATGTCAAACGCTGGCCTGAAAACCATTTTCAAAAACAAAGAACAGTATCTCACCGCCGCCATCAAGATCATCGCCGTGCCGCTGGTGATGCTGGGGCTGCTGAAGCTGACGGGGATCGTCTCCGGCACGCTGCTGACCGCCTGCATCATTCAGGCCAGCGCCCCCAGCGCCAACAATACGGTGATGTTCTCCGCCAAATACGGGCGGGATACGGGGGTGGCCTCCAAGACCGTGGCGTTCATCAGCTTCGCCTCGGTGCTGACCATGCCCGTGATGATCGCGTTGACGCAGTTGTAAGCGGGCGTTGCGTATCCGGCGAAGGACGGATGCGTCGGAGGTCATCCGTCGGAGGTTATCAGTCGGAAGTCATCAGTCGGAAGTCGGAAGCCGCATAGGGGAAAGGTGTTTTCTCCTATACAAGCGCCGCTTCCCCAAGCCTGACAAAAAACGATCGTTTGATCTGATAACCGACCTGACGTTTTCGTGACTTCCGACTTCCGACTCCCGACTGCGTGTAACGCCCCCTCCATCATTCACTTTTTACGATTATGACACTTAACGACATTTTCGGCGTACTGCCCTACGGATTTTCCGATTTTGACAAGATCAAAGACAACCTGATCGACTGCCGCGCCAAATCGCGGCTGCCGGAGAACGCGAAAACCGTGATCTCCGTGCTGTTCCCCTATTATCTGGGGGAGGACTTTTACGAATCCGCCAACGTATCCCGCTACGCGGTGAGCGAGGATTATCACATCGTCACGTCGGAGCTGCTGAACGAAGCCGCCGCAAAGCTGCGGGAGCGGTTCCCGGACAACGTCTTTGAGGTGTTCGTGGACAACTCTCCCCTGCCGGAGGTGCGCTGCGCCGTCAACGCGGGGCTGGGGTGTCTGGGCAAGAACTCCTTATTTATCAACGAGCGCTACGGATCGTGGGTATTTCTGGGGGAGATCGTCACCGACAGGCACTTTCCCGCCACGGGCGCAACGCCCGCCCTTTGCCGCGGCTGCGACGCCTGCGTGAGGGCCTGCCCCATGGGCGCGATTACGGACCACGGCATCGACCGGGAGAACTGTCTGTCCTTCCTTTCCCAAAAAAAAGGCGACCTGCCGGAGCAGATTCTGGAGAAAATGCGCGAGACCGGCTGCGCCTGGGGCTGCGACGTTTGCCAGAAGGTCTGCCCCCACAACGTAGACGCCGCCGTCACCCCCATCGCCCGCTTCTTTGAGACCGCCGCTCCCCACGTGGAGGAAGACGTCTCCGTAGAAGGCCGCGCCTTCGCCTGGCGAGGCAAAGCCGTGATTGAACGGAATATCCGGGCGATGAAGAAGTAGGCTTTAGGCAATAGGCAATAGGCAATAGGCAATAGGCAATAGGCAATAGTGATTAGTGATTAGTGGTTAGTGGTTAGACTTACGACTTACGACTTACGACTTACGACTTACGACTTACGACTTACGACTTACGACTTACGACTTACGACTTACGACTCCCGACTTCCGACTTCCGACTTCCGACTTTCATCTTTCATCTTTCATCTCTCATCTTTCATCATTATATAAGGAGGTTCCGGCATGAAACTGATTATCGCCATCGTGAACAAGGAGGATTCCTCCGACCTGATCCACAACCTCAACAAGAACAACTTCATGTCCACAAAGCTGGCCACCACCGGCGGCTTTCTGCGGGCGGGCAACATCACCCTGTTGATCGGTACCGAGGAGGAACGGGTGGACGAGTGCATCGAGATCATGCGCAAGTGCTGCTCGCAGCACACCCAGCTGATCAACCCCGCCTCCGTCAACTATGCGGACCAGCTCTTTTCCCCCGCCCCTGTTTCCATCACCATCGGCGGCGCCACCGTCTTTGTGCTGGATATCGACCAATTCATCAAAATGTGACCGGGGGAAACCATGGTTTTTGAAGATCGCTCCATTCCCGAGGATACCCGCCGCACGGTCAACGCCGTGCTGGCCCGTGGTCGGCTGCCCCAAAGCGTGATGCTCTCCGGCGGTTCCCAAAGCCTGCGGGAAAGCTGCGGAAAGGAGCTGTGCATGGCCGCCCTGTGCGCCGAACCGGCGGAGGGCGCGCAGATCCCCTGCGGGCGGTGTCACTGCTGCCGCAAGGTGCTGGCCGGCACGCACCCGGACCTGGTCAGGGTGGGGCCCACCGGCGGCAGAAAGACGGTCTCTGTGGCAGACGTGCGGACGCAGGTGCTGGAGGGGCTGTATAAATCCCCCACGGAAGCGGCCAACAAGGTGTATCTCTTCCCGGAGGCGGATTTCCTCTCCCCCCAGATCCAGAACGCGCTGCTGAAATCCATTGAGGAACCGCCGGCGGACGTGATGTTCCTGTTTCTCTGCGACCAGCGGGAAAGCCTGCTGACCACCGTGATCTCCCGGTTGACGGAGTACCCGCTGGGGGATACCTTTTCCGCCGCAGGGCGGGCGGAGGACGAAAACGTGACGCGCATCGCCGGGGATATCGCCTCCGCGCTGGCAAAAGAGGACGAATACGGCCTGATGCTGAAAACCGCCCCCATGGCCAAAAACCGGGCGCTGATGGCCCGGGTGGCCGCCAAGCTGACCGAGATCGTGCGGGACGCGCTGATCGAGCACAGCGGCGCGAGGATGCTCTCCGGCTGCGACCGGGAGGCGCTGCTGCTCTCCATGAGCTACGACCCGGCGGCCCTGATCCGCGTCAAGGACGCCATGGAGCAGATCACGGCCGGCGCCAACGCCAACGCAAACGAAAATTTACTGCTCACCCGGTTCAGCTCGCTCCTGGCCGTGGTGATGAAAGAGCGAAAATAATACGGAAAGAAGGGCGTCCGCCCCGGCAGGCCGGCGGCGGGACGCGACAGTGATATGGCAGAAGTAATCGGCGTAAGATTCAAAGAGGTCGGCAAGATCTACTACTTCGACCCCAAGGGCGTCAAGCTCAAAAAGGGCCAGAAGGTGATCGTGGAGACCGTCAGAGGCGTGGAGTGCGGCGAGTGCGCCATGGAGAACAAGGAGGTGGCGGACAACGTCATCGTCAAGCCGCTGAAAAGCATTCTGCGCGCCGCCAACGAGGCGGATCTGAAGACCATTGAAACGAACAAGGAGAAGGAGAAACGCGCCTTCCGGATCTGCGAGGAGAAGATCGCCCACTACAAGCTGGATATGAGTCTGGTGGACGTGGAATACACCTTCGACGGCAGCAAGATCCTGTTCTTCTACACCGCGCCCCAGCGGGTGGATTTCCGCGAGCTGGTCAAGTGCTTGGCGGGCATCTTCCGGGTGCGCATCGAGCTGCGCCAGATCGGCGTGCGGGACAAGGCCAAAATGCTGGGGGGCCTGGGCATCTGCGGCAGAGGCTTCTGCTGCAAGGAATTCCTGCGGGATTTCCAGCCCGTCTCCATCAAAATGGCCAAGGAGCAGGGGCTTTCCCTGAACCCGGTGAAGATCAGCGGCACCTGCGGACGGCTGATGTGCTGCCTGAAATTCGAGCAGGAGGCCTATGAGCATCTGCTGCGCACCACCCCGAAGGTGGGGGCCATCGTGGAGACCAAAGAGGGCCGCGGGGTCGTGGCGGAATCCAACCTGCTGACCGGCATGCTGAAGATCCGGCTGGACCGCCATCCGGACGCCGCCCCCACGGTGATGCACCGCAAGGACGTGAAGCTGATAAGGGATTCACAGATCCGGGTGAACAGGGAAGAGATCGAGGCGCTGAAAGAAATTGAGGACGGCTGAGAAAAATTTCAAAAAGATATTGAAATTTTAAAATAATATGTTACAATGATTTTGCTAATACTATCCAAGGAGGATTGAAACATGGCATACAAAATTTCCGATGATTGCATCGCTTGCGGCGCTTGCGCAGCGGAGTGCCCCGTAGAGGCGATCTCCGAAGGCGAAGACAAGTACGTGATCGATGAGGATCTCTGCGTGGAATGCGGCGCTTGTGCTTCCACTTGCCCCGTAGGCGCTCCCTCCAACGACTGATCGTTTACAACACACGAAAGCACCCGCGGGGTTCCTGCGGGTGTTTTTGTTTGGACATTTATCTTTACAAACCGAAAAAATATGTTATACTTAACGTAACGCGTTCAGACGCGAAAGATTTCGCCGGAATGGATGTGATCTGTCATGTCAAAATGGGATGAAGCTTACCTCGGCCTGTGCCGACGGATCCTGACAGAAGGGACCCGCGCCGTCAACCGGACGGGGGTGGATACGATCAAGGTGCCAAGCCACTGCTTCCACTTCGACCTTTCGGAGGAGTTCCCCATCCTCACCACCAAGCAGCTTTTCATCCGCCAGGCCGTGCTGGAGATGCTGTGGATCTATCAGGCCCAGTCCAACGACGTGAGATGGCTGCAGGAGCGCAACGTCCATATCTGGGACGAATGGGAGATCGACGAAGAGGGCTTCTGGAACGCCACCCAGCTGCTGCCGGACGACAGCGGAAACCTTGTCAAAACCGAGGTGCATAAGGAATTCGGCAGGGAGTGGGCCCACACCATCGGCACCGCCTACGGCTGGATCGTCAACCGCTTTCAGCTGACCCAAACGCTGATCGACAAATTAAAGAACCACCCGGAGGACCGCCGGATGATCCTGTCGTTGTGGCAGAACGACTATCTGGCCACCGCCGTGCTGCCCAGCTGCGTGTGGAGCAGCGAATGGGACGTGACGGAAGGCCGCCTCAACGCGTGGGTACACCAGCGCAGCTGCGACGTGCCTTTGGGACTGCCCTTCAACGTGACGCAGTACGCAACGCTTTTATGTATGCTGGCGCAGGTCTGCGGATTGCAGCCCGGCACGCTGGACTGGAGCATCAAGGACGCCCACATCTACGTCAATCAGATCGACCCCATCAAAGAGCAGCTGCGCCGCTTTGACGAAAACGGCTCGCTGCCCGCGCCCAAGCTCTGGCTGAACCCGGAGGTCACCGACTTTTTCAAATTCGACAATTCCAAAGACCTGCCCGACGTGAAGCTGATCGGGTATGAGCACATGGGGAAGCTGTCTTTCCCCATCGCGCAGTGAGGTAAGAAATGACACTCTCCATGATCGCCGCCATCGGCAAAAACAACGAACTGGGAAAGAACAACGACCTGATCTGGCATCTGGACGGCGACCTTCCCTTTTTCAAAAAAGTCACCATGGGCAAGCCCGTCATCATGGGCCGCAACACCTATTTATCCCTGCCAAAGGCCCTGCCCGGGCGGCAGAATATCGTGCTGACCTTTCCCCCGCTGTTTGAAGCGCCGGGGGTCACCGCCGTGCTGACGCCGGAGGAGGCGCTGGCGCTGGTGAAGGACGCGGAGGAGGCCTTTATCATCGGCGGGGCTTCCGTCTACAAGCTGTTCCTGCCCATGGCCGACCGGCTCTACCTCACCGAGGCGGAGGCCGAGGACGACACGGCGGACGTGTACTTCCCTGAATTCGACAAATCCGAATGGACCCGCACCGTCATCGACGAGGGCGGAACAGATATCCCCTACGTGCACGTGCTGTACGAACGCCTCAGGTAAAGGGGGATTTGTCTCTCCTTTCCATCCATCATCAATCAAAATCATCAATATGAAACTGAAACAATTCATCGGCGACAGGGCGTTTTATAAAATGACGCTGACGGTGGCCCTGCCCATCATGCTGCAGAATTTTATCACCAACCTTGTCAGCATGCTGGATAACCTGATGGTCGGGGCGCTGGGCACGGAACAGATGTCCGGCGTTTCCATTGTCAACCAGCTGGTCTTCATCTTCAATCTGGCGGTATTCGGCGCCATGGGCGGCATCGGCATTTTCACCGCGCAGTTCTTCGGCCGGGGCGACCACGAGGGCGTGCGCTATACGCTGCGCGTCAAAATCTACACCGCCCTGCTGATTACGGCGGCGGCCCTTGGCGTGCTGCTGGCGGCGCAGGAGCCGCTGATCTCTCTTTTCCTGCACGACGCGGAGAACACGGGCAGCGTGGACCTGACCATGGCCTTCGCCAAGGAATACCTGGCGGTGATCCTGCTGGGGCTGGCCCCCTTCGCCTTTTCACAGGCCTTTGCCGCCACCCTGCGTGAAACCGGCGACACCTTCACCCCCATGATCACGGGCGTGATCGCGGTGGCGGTCAACTGCCTGTTCAACTGGCTGCTGATCTTCGGCCATCTGGGCTTCCCCCGGATGGGCGTCAGGGGCGCGGCGGTGGCGACGGTCCTCTCCCGCTACGTGGAGCTGTTCATCATCGTGATCTACGCGGTGGTCAAACGGCAGCGCTTCCCCTATATCAAGGGGCTGTTCCGCGGCTTTTCGGTGCCCGGCGCCATGCTGGGCGCTATCGTCAGAAAGGCCCTGCCCCTGCTTTGCAACGAGATCCTGTGGTCGGCGGGCATGTCCACCCTCAGCGTGGCCTATTCCCTCCACGGTCTTTCCGTGGTGGCGGCCAGCAGCATCGCCTCCACCGTCACGAACCTGTTTTACATCGCCTTTCTGTCGCTGGGCTCCAGCATCGGCATCATCTCCGGCAATCTGCTGGGGGCCGGCAAGCACGAGGAGGCGGTGGACACGGTGCGCAAGCTGATCGCCTTTTCGCTGACCGTCAGCGTGGTCATGGGCACGGTGCTGTTTATGGTGGGCGGAGAGATCCCGCAGCTGTACAAAACCAGCGACGAATCCAAGGCGCTGGCGGCCTACTTCATCCGGGTGTGCGCCTGCTTCTCCCCCTTCGTGGCCTTCACTAACGCCTCCTATTTCACCCTGCGCAGCGGCGGCAAAACGCTGATCACCTCCGTCTTCGACAGCGGCACCCTGTGGGTCTTCTACGTGCCGGTGGCTTTCGGGCTGTTCTACCTGTTCCACCTGCCCATCCGCACGGTCTTCCCCATCGTGCAGGCCATCGAGCTGCTGAAGGTCTCCGTGGCCTTCGTGCTGGTCAAAAAGAAGGTATGGGTCAAAACGATCATCTGATCCTGCCGCTGCCGGGCAGATGACGTTTTCAAAAAAAAGATATGTCATTTTTCACAAAGATTTAACCGTCGGTTGCTGCAAACCGACGGTTTTTCTTGTTGTTTTGCTTTAAATCGACAGAATTTATTGGTGATTCTACACAATTCCCATTGTTATTATTGTTCACTTCGGGAAATTTTGATCGCAAAATGGAGATTCCTGCACTTGTGCA
>CADAMO010000062.1 GCA_902788995.1 Oscillospiraceae bacterium | reverse complement strand
CTCTGCACTGTTTATGATTGAACCGCCGTGTACCGAACGGTACGCACGGTGGTGTGAGAGGTCGGCTGCTCAACTAATGGGCAGCCTCCTACTCGATTGATCCAAAGACCGATATGGGCCAAAACCGTCATGGATGATCCGGCGTATGCGGCGCCGTCGCCCCTGCCGTCTTGTCCGCTCCCGGCCAGGTGTAGCGCAGCGCTTTCGTGGGGCAGCGATGGATGCAATCGCCGCAGCGGATGCACTCCGTATGGTTCGGCGTTTTGCTGGGGTCCACGCCCATGCCGCATTCTTCGGCGCAGGCGCCGCAGCCGATGCATTTGTCTCCGGCCACCGCGATTCTGACCGCCGCCACTTTGTTAAATGGCGCATAGAACGCCCCCAGCGGGCAGAGATATTTGCAGAACGGGCGGTAGATCACGACGCTCAGCAGCACGATCATCCCCAGTACGCAGGCCTTCCAGGCGAAACGGCTTCCGAACAGCCGGAACAATGTTGTGTCTCCCAGCGCCAGCAGCAATCCCGAAACCGTGCCGGAGGGGCATAAATATTTGCAGAAGACCGGCGTCAGCTTCACAAACAGCGGCAGAATGATGACCATGACGATCAGTACCGCGTATTTCAGTTCGCGGAGGAATTTGTCTCCTTTGAACGTCTTTATCTTTTTGGGAAACGGGATTTTATGCAGCAGATCCTGCAGCAGACCAAAAGGGCACAGAAAACCGCAGACCAGTCTGCCCAGCACCGCGCCGAAAAAGATCAGAAGCCCCAGTACGTAGTAAGGAAATCTGAATTTGTTGGCGGAAAGAGCGTTTTGCAGCGAACCGATAGGGCAGGAGCCCGCCGCCCCCGGGCAGGAATAGCAGTTCAGCCCCGGCACACAGACGCTTTTCAGATTGCCCTCATAGATTTTTCCGGTAAAAAAGCCCTTGAAATTGGCGTTCTGCAACAGCGCGGCCGCGCCCTGCACCGCCATCCTGAAGCGCTTGTATTTATTCATCGGCTTTCAACTTTCAACTTTTAACATTCGCCCGTCGGGCGCTATCCGATTCCCACGCACTCCAGACAGATCCTTACCGCCTTGGCCAGCACGGAAGCCGCCTGGCCCTGCGCTGCGCCGACGGCGATCAACGCGGCGGAAACGATCAGCAGCGCCGCCGTGGGAAGCATACTCTTTATTCGTTGTTTCATACCTGCGACAGATAATTCTCGATGATGGTTTTCCACTCGTCGTAGCTGTGGGCGCCGATCTCCGGTGCTGCGGAGAGAATCTTTCCGGTTCCGTCCGCAAAGACCGTGGTGGGCACGTAGGGTGTCATGAATTCGCTCATGTTGCCGCCGGTGCGGACGATGGGGTAGGCGACCCCGTTCTTTTCTATGACGGAACGGACGTCGTCGTCCATGCCGTCGGTGGAGTAAGCGCCGACGATCAGAAAGCCTTGCGCTTTATACTCTTCATATAGCTTGGCCAAATCTCCGATCTCGCCGACGCAGGGACCGCACCAGGGCTCCCAGAAGTTGATCATCACCACTTTCGCGTCTTTCAGGTCGTCAACCGTAAAGGGATTGCCGTCGATATCCGTGGTGGAAAAATCCAGCTGCCCTGCGGAAGCGGGAGCGGCGGGTTCGTTGTTTTCTGTTTCGCCGAAGACAGAACCGACCAAGGGGGCTTCCTGATTTTCCGCGTTGTCAGTCGGGTCGTTGCCCGGCTTCCCGCCGCAGGAGACCAGCGCGGCCGTCATTGCCAACATCGAGAGAATCGCGATGACCTTTTTCATTGTCATATCCTTTCCGATTAATTGGTCGCGTTGACATATTTCCGGCAGTCTTCAATAAAAATGGAGAACGCTTTTGCGTAGTTGCCGGACATAAGCCCCGACTGAATGTCCTTCCCGATCTGATTGATCACGCTGTCCGGCATCGCCGTAATGCCTTTTCCTGAAGTGGAGATGTGCCACTCCCGCGTCCCCAGGCTGATCAGCAGCAGCGCGCCGTCTTTGTCAGAGCCGACGCCGAATTGATTGTTGTCAAAGTAATCGTCGGCGTATTGCTCCGCCGTTTTTCCGTCCAACGAATAGGTCGTGACGATGACCAGATCGAATTGCAAGGCGTCGGAGGCGTCTGTCAGCTTGGTTTCCAGATCTATCCGGGACTCTGTCGACAGCAATTGGGCGAAATCCGCCAGATGGACGGACTGGACGTTGAATTTTGAGCCGCCGTTGTTGGTATTGTTGCCGATAACGATCTTGTCTGATCCGGTCTGGGACTGGTTTTGCTCCGGCTCCGGCTGCGACGGCGTCTGGCTGGGGACAGTCGGAACGGCAGAGGAGATATTGGCGGCCGGCCTCGACGGCGTCTGCTTCGGAATGGCCACGATCACCGTGATCATTAACACAAAGACCGCGGCGGCAATGCCGATAATGGCGATAACGGAGGTATTCGCCTTTCGTTTTTTATTTCCGGCGAGAGTGGAGCGGCCGCCTCCGGTAAACGCCGTGGAATGGCTCTGCCCCGTGTAGCCGTGCGCGCTGCCGGTATGACCGCTTTGCGTATACGGGGACGTCTGATTGTGGGACCGACCGACGGGATTGGTGGGAACAGGGGGAACGTACTGCGACATGCCGGAGGCCTGTTCCTTTCTGGAGGCAACGGCAAAGGCCTGCAGCAGCTCGTCGATGCTTTTGTATCTGTCCGGCGCGCTGACGCTCATTCCCTTCAGCAATACCTGCTCCGTATAGGGACCGATCACCGCCCCGATGGCGGAGGGACGCTGCAGCTGGTCAGTTCTGATGCGCAGAAGCGACGCCTGCGGGGTGACGCCGGTGATGCACCGGTAAATGGTGGCGCACAGCGCGTAAACGTCGGTCCACGCGCCCTGATCATCCCAGCTGCCGTACTGCTCGATCGGCGCAAAGCCTGGCTTGAGAATGACCGTCAGGCTCTTGTTCGCTACGGCGGAAACGTTCCGCGTGGCTCCGAAGTCAATAAGCTTGATTTTAAACCCGCTGCCTTGCTGTATCAGCATGATATTGTCCGGACTGATATCACGGTGGATCAGGTTCTTTCTGTGGATCTGCTTCAACGCCGTCATCACGGGCATCAGCAGGTTGATGGCCTGTTCCGCAGTGATCGTTCCGTATTGCTCCAGATACTGCTTCAGCGTGATGCCGTCAAGAAATTCCATCACGATATAGACGGTATTGTTCGCTTCGAAGCAGTCCAACACGTCAACCACGCCGTCGACGCCGGCAAAACCGGCCAGGATCGTGGCCTCGTCAAAGAAACGGCGTTTTCCTTTTTTGAAAAACTCGATCTTGTCCGCTTCCACGTCAGTTCTGACGTAGGTGGATTCCGCTGTATATCGGTTGACGAAACCGGAAGGGAAGTACTCCTTGATTGCCACTTTGCGGGCCGCCAGCATATCATAGCCGACGTAGGTGATGCCGAAACCGCCGTGACCGAGCGCCGCGCCGAGATAATACCGCCCTCCCAAAACGGTGCCGGGACGCAGATGATGAGACGGCGGGGTGCAGTTCACCGCCTGCCTGCAGATGGGGCAGACGGATTCCGTTTCCGCGACAGGGTGCATACAATGACAGCAATACTTTGGCAAGTGAGATCCCTCCGAACGTCATAGTGATTGAATGGGAACCGGCTGAGTAGGATTTTTGCACAGAAATCATTGTCGTCGCAGCAGCGGGCGACTCCAGCGGCGTCAGCAGACGGCGTTGGTCACCGTCGTTACCGCGTCCTTGACCGAATCCGTCGCCTGCTTGACGGGGTCGTAGCCCAGGGCGAAGTATTTGAACGCCCATACCACGGGGCTGAATTTGAAGATCATCCAGTCGAGGATGGTGACGAGCTTGCGAAGGAAATAGGGCAGGTCGTAGGTCTTCGGCACGTTTACCGGCGCGAAGGTCTCTCCCTCGGCGCGGACGACCATGGGCTGGGCGTAGCAGATGCCGTTGTCTCCGGAGAGGTAGAACCGCACGAACATATGGATGTCGTCCAGCAGGTCATCCCGGTTCAGGTCCAGCTCGGCGTAGCCGTCCGCCACGTCGTAGTCCCGCAGCACCACGTTGCCGTCGGAGACCCATGTGATATAGTTGAAGTTCTCGCCCCAGACCTTGATCACGTCGTTTTCATCGTCGACCTCGACCTTTGTCACGCGGGGGGTGGTGTCCTCCCAATAGGCCACCTTGTCCCAGTCCTCGTCCCGGTAGCCCTCCATCTCCTGCATACCGTTCAGCTCATAGCCGTTGGAGAAGTGGGAGACGGAGAAGAACTGTCCGTTTGTCATGCAGTCCCGCAGGGCCTGCTGGGTGAGCTCTGGCATATACATATAGGTGTAGGCGAAGTTGAGGGATTTTTCGTCGTGGGAATCGCTGAAGGTGAAGCCCCAGGGGGTGACGCCGTTGGGGATGGTCTTTTTCAGGATGGAATCGTAGAGGATCCGGTCGCAGCGGGTGTGGGCGTCGGTGGCGCTGTTGATGCCCATGCCCACGGTGGAGCCGGGGTTATCAAGGAAGATCCGCGCAAACTTGTTGACGTAGTATTCGTCGATGGGCTGGCCGACGTGATCCGCCGAGTCCTTGTCGGGATAGACGTATTCGCCCACGTGGGCCAGCATGGTCACGCCGCCGTCTTTGTTGACCTCCCGGCAGGGGGTCTCATAGTCGCCGTAAACGCCGGCGTAGCCCTGGCCGTAGTCGCTCCAGTAGCCGGTCAGGTGGCAGTCGGCAAAGGGAGTGGCCATGTTCAGTTCGTTCCCCTGCTCCACGTCCAGCATGCCGTTGGCGTGGGTCCGGGTGCGGTCGGTCTGGAGCCGCTCACCGGTGCCGTCGGCGTTTTCCGTGTAGGAGTAGGTGATGCTTTCCGCTGTGCCGGTGGTGTAGGCCTCATATTCTTCCGCCGTCAGGGGCGTGATGGGGGCGTTGGCGCCGCCGGTGCGGTCCTTTTTGATCTCACGCACCAGCGGGATCGTCTGGGGCGCCTTGTCCCAGCCCCGGTTGGTGGTACCGTGGTCGGTGATGGCTACGACGTCGTAGTCCAGCGCGTAATAGTCTGCGATGGCCTCATGGATGGTCTGGAAGCCGTCGCTGGCGGTGGTCTGGCAGTGAAGCTGAGTCTTGTAACCCTGCCAGGCGTCCCAGTCCACGTCCTCATAGGGATTTTCAATGTCGTATCTGATCGGTTGTTTTTCGGAAAAACCGTACACGGTGCACATCGTCAGCAGCATAGCGCAAACGAGCAACACGGAAATGGCTTTTTTCATGATTCTTACCCCTTTTTCTTGTGTTCGTCATTTCAAAAGACAGAAAGACTTATGATAATTCTACACTACTATTGTAAAAAATGCAAGGGGGAGCGCGCATTTTGTCACGGCCAAGCGACCTTAACGGTATATTTTTCATTTTCCCGCAGCAGAGGAGAGTGTGCGCCGCGCCGACCTTTGCGCAAGCTCCCGGAGTATCTCCCCTGGAAAAAGCAGGGGAGACGGGCCCGGGCTTGCCCGCAGAGATGTCGGCGCATGGCGATCTGGCCGAAAATAAAAAACAAAAAAAGAATTATACTATCTAATAATAATGCTGCGCTATGGCGCGGTTACGTTTTTCTGCAAAACGCGCAGAGAGGGGACGGTCGGTGTAAGTCCCCGGTTTTCGGAAAAGCACAGCCGCCGCGCCGCGCCCGGGTGAGGAATCCGGCGTCGCTTCCGCGTTAAGGAAGAACAAAGGGGTGCTTGTCACAATCCGGGTGGTACCGCGGCCAAACGCCGTCCCGGAGAGATGACGGGCGTTTTTTATTGAATGAGCAATTCACAATGTGCAATGAGCAATGTCGGAGGGGCTCCGCCCTTGCCCATTTTAAAATGCCGGCCGCAGGCCCCGACATTGATAATTGCTAATTGCACATTGCTCATTGAAAGGAACGTATATCAAACGGAGGTTTTTACATATGGAATGGCAATCCCTCAACACGATACGGGAAAAGTATCTCAATTTCTTTGAATCCAAGGGCCACCTGCGGCTGGACAGCTTCTCGCTGATCCCCCAGGGCGACAAGAGCCTGCTGCTCATCAACGCGGGCATGGCCCCCATGAAGAAGTATTTCACGGGCGAGGTCACCCCGCCCCGCAAGCGCGTCACCACCTGCCAGAAGTGCATCCGCACGCCGGATATCGAGCGGGTGGGCATCACCGCCCGCCACGGCACCTTCTTTGAGATGCTGGGCAACTTCTCCTTCGGCGACTACTTCAAGCACGAGGCCACCGCCTGGGCGTGGGAGTTCTGCACCAAGGTAATGGAGATGGATCCGGAAAAGATCTACGTGAGCATCTTTCAGGACGACGACGAGGCCTTTGACATCTGGACGAAAGAAGTGGGCGTAGCGCCCGACCACATGGTGCGGCTGGGCCGCGAGGACAACTTCTGGGAGCACGGCGCGGGCCCCTGCGGCCCCTGCAGCGAGCTTTACTATGACAGAGGCCCGGAAAAGGGCTGCGGCAAACCTACCTGCAAGGTGGGCTGCGACTGCGACCGTTACGTGGAGTTCTGGAATCTGGTCTTCACCCAGTTTGAAAACGACGGCAACGGCAATTATACCCGCCTGAAAAATCCCAACATCGACACCGGCATGGGGCTGGAGCGCCTTGCCTGCATCGCTCAGGGGGTGGACAACATCTTTGAGGTGGACACCATCCGCAACGTGATGAAGCACGTGATGGAGATCGCGGGCGTCAACTATCACGACGACGAGAAGAAGGATATCTCCCTGCGGGTCATCACCGACCACATCCGCAGCACCACCATGATGATCTCCGACGGGGTCATGCCCTCCAACGAGGGACGAGGCTACGTGCTGCGCCGCCTGTTGCGCCGCGCCGCCCGCCACGGAAAGCTGCTGGGCATCGACCGTCCGTTTTTGGCGGAGGTGGCCGGGACTGTCATCAATGAAAGCAAGAGCGCCTATCCCGTACTGGAGGAGAAGCGCGACTATATTCTGAAAATCATCGGCATCGAGGAAGAAAACTTCAACAAGAAGGTGGACGCTGGCCTGAAGCTCTTGGAGAACATGATCGCCGCCTCCGACGGTAAGTCCCTCAGCGGCGCGGATGTGTTCCAGCTGTCCGACACTTTCGGTTTCCCCATCGACCTGACCAAAGAGATCCTCGCCGAGCGGAACATGACCTGCGACGAGGAGGAGTTCGCCCGGCTGGTGAAAAAGCAGAAGGACACCGCCCGCAGCGCCCGCAAGGACGCCGGCGCGGACGCCTGGAAAAACACCGGCGCCACCCTCAAGGGCGTCGCCCCCACTGTGTTTACGGGCTATGAGGGCGTGACCGGCAGCGGCAAGGTGCTGGCCATTCTGAACGCGGACGCGGAAAAGACCGAGGCCGCCATGCAGGGCGACAAGGCGGTGCTGGTGCTGGATACCACCCCCTTCTACGCCGAGAGCGGCGGACAGGTGGGCGACACGGGCGTCATCACCGGCAACGGCTTCCGGTTTGAGGTGACCGACACCACCAAGAACAGCAACGGCATCTTCCTGCACAAGGGCGTGGTCGCTGAAGGCGAAGTGGCCGAGAACGATTCCTGCGAGACCGCCGTGGACGCGGCCCGCCGTGACGCCATCCGCCGCAACCACACCGCCGCGCACCTGCTGCAGGCGGCCCTGCGAGAGACTCTGGGCAGCCACGTGGAGCAGGCAGGGCAGTTGGTCAGCGACCACAGTATGCGGTTCGACTTCACCCATTTCTCCGCCCTCACCACCGAGGAGCTGGCCACGATCGAGGGCCGCGTCAACGACGTGATCCTGTCCGCCGTCCCCGTGGAGACCGGCGAAAAGACGCTGGCGGAGGCCAAGGCCATGGGCGCCATGGCGCTGTTCGGCGAGAAATACGGCGATACGGTCCGCGTGGTCAAGGCGGGCAATTCGCTGGAGCTGTGCGGCGGCACCCACGCCGCCAACACCGGCAATCTGGGCCTGTTCAAGATCATCTCCGAATCCTCCGTGGCTTCCGGCGTGCGCCGCATTGAGGCCTACACCGGCAAGGGTGCGTTGGAATATGTGAAGAAGACGGAGCTGGCGCTGGCAAAGACCGCCGCCGCGCTGAAGTGCAACGTCGCGGACGTGTGCGACCGGGCCGCTGCGGTGACCGCCGAGCTGAAAGCCAAGGAAAAAGAGATCGAAAAGCTGAAGGGCGAGATCGCGGCAGCCAAGGCGGGCGAGCTGTTCACCGACGCGGGCAGCTTTAACGGCGTCACCGTGAAGACAGCCGACCTGGGCGAGGCCGACGCCAACGCCCTGCGCACCATGCTGGATTCCGCCAAGGCGGACGACGCGGTGATCGTCGTCGCGGGCAAGAACAGCGAAAAGGGCACCTGCTCCTTCGCCTGCGCCTGCGGCAAGGCGGCTATCGCCAAGGGCGCACACGCGGGCAACATCGTCCGCGAGGTGGCCAAGCTCGCCGGCGGCAACGGCGGCGGCAAGCCCGATTCCGCCATGGCCGGCGGCAAGGACCCCACCAAGATTGCCGAAGCGCTGGCTGCTGTGGCCGGTATCGCCGGGGCGATGATAAAATAAACAAATTGGTAGATTGGCGAGCAGACGCTCGACGAGTCGGAAATGGGGAGTGGGAAGTCGGAAGTCAAAATCGGCTTACGCCGATAGGGTCGCTTCGCTCCTCGGTTTTTGATTATACCGCCTGACGGCAGACAGTGATTTATTCTGTCAACCGTGCGCCAGCGGGACTTCCGACTGATGACTTCCGACTGGATGCGAAGCATCCCTACAAATCCCCCTTTTTCACTCAGAAAGGAGACCATCATGGACTGCATTTTTTGTAAAATCGCGAACGGGGAGATCCCGTCCAATAAAGTGTATGAAGACGACCAGATCCTGGCGTTCAAGGACCTTGATCCTCAGGCGCCGGTGCACGTGCTGGTGATCCCGAAGCAGCACATCCGCTGGGCCTACGATATTACGCCGGAGAACAGCGCGGTGGTGGCCCACATCTTTGAAAAGATCCCGGAGATCGCCAAGATCTGCGGTGTGGAGGGCGGCTTCCGTCTCGTCAACAACTGCGGCGAGGACGCGGGCCAGAGCGTGCCCCATCTCCACTTCCACCTGATGGCAGGCCGCGAATTCGGCTGGCCGGCGGGCTGACGGCAAAAGAATAAGGCGCAGATTCATTTACAGGCTCCGATCGGTATTCCGACGCATCGGTTGTCACCCTTTCCCTCTCTCCGCATAGTATGGTAGCGGAAGGTGCGAAAGGAGGTTGACACCATGTTCCTTGGAAACAACAACTACTGGATTCTGTTCATCATTCTGATCCTTGTGCTGACCGATAACGGCTGCAGAGGCTGCAACAACAACTGTGGCTGCAATAATAACTGCGGCTGCAACAACGACTGCGGCTGCGGCTGCTGACGGAACGCCATCCCAATTGAACAAAAACCGGGGCTGTCGCTATGTGCGGCGGCCCCGCGTGTCTTTCCGCATAATTATTCGTCTTGCTTTTTGCGGCATTCTGCGGTATGATAGAATCATCTTCTGCTCCGGGAAGATCCGCCGGCGGAACGGGTCGTTTCCTATGACCCGCGGCGGCAAGACGCCCTCAATGGGATATCGCGATTGTCGGCAGTCCCTCTTCCCGGCGCCATACAATACGATGCGGAACAGAAACAGGAAATGAAAGACAGAATCAGACTGGATACCCCTTCCATCATGTTCACCTCTCTCACGACCGATTCGTGGGGGAGAACCTTCGGTTTCAGCGCGCGGCTGGCAAACGGCGACGTGGACCCGGTTCTGCTGCGGCAGGCCTGCCGGGACCTGGCTCCCTTCTTTCCCCACGTCTATTCCAACCTTCGCCGGGGCTTTTTCTGGAACTATCAGACGCCTGCCGGGCCTGATGTCAATATCTATGAGAAAAACCGCCGCACCATCAAGCCCATCGGTTTTCGCCGGGACGGCAAGCCGGATTTCCGCCTGACGTATTCCGGCAATCTGCTGACCTTTGAGGCGGCGCACTGCCTTGGCGACGGCAAGGGGCTGCTGCGCTTTTTCGGGGAGCTGATCGCCCGCTACGCCCGGCTGAAGGCAGGGGAGCGCGCGCCGTATCACTATGCGGTTCCCAAGGGGGAACTGACGGAAAACAGCTTTGATACCTATTATCAGAAGGGCGGCCCCAAGGGAAGCGACCCTTCGGAAAAGGCCCACCACCTCCTCGTTGATTTCAACGATGGTCTGCCGGAGCTGCTCTTTGCCGCCATGCCGGTGGACAAGGTCAAGGAGAAGGCCCATGAAAAGCACATGACCGTGACGGAGTATCTGGCGGCGGTGCTGATCCTCGGCGTGATCCGCAGTGAAGAAAAACCTATCGAACGGCCCGTCACCGTCTTTGTTCCCGTTGACCTGCGTCGGTTCTTCCCGTCGAAGACCATGCGGAATTTCGTGATCCAGACGGAGATCAAGTTTTACCCGGAAGGCAAGCGGGACGACTCGCTGGCGTTTATCTGCGAAAAGACGGCCAAGCGGCTGAAAAAGCAGCTGACGAAAGAAAACCTGCAGAAAACGATCAACCAATACGGCGCGCTGGCAGGCAATCCGGTGCTGGGGGCGGTCCCCAACTTCATCAAGATCCCCGTCATGAAAAAGCTGCAATATAAAAGCCACTCTGCCGCCACCACCATCTTCACCAATCTCGGGCAGATCGATCTTCCCGAAGGTCTGAAAGGCGTGGTGACCGACCTGCGGTTCATCAACGGCGACACCCGCTATTACGGGCTGGCCTCCACCGTGTCATGCGTCAGCTGCGGCAACCGGCTGAATCTCTGTTGGTCGCAGGCCACCGAAGACCGGCGCTGGCCTGACGCCTGCGTCAGCGTGCTGCAGGAAGAGGGTATTCCCGCGGCCTTTGTCTGAAACGACGGTATTCAGACCGCAGTACGTTCAAGAAGAAAGGAGACGGCCATGACCATTCTTGTCGATATGGACGATACCATTGTCAACTCTACCGCCCGATGGGTGGATTACGCCAATCACCGCTACGGCACGGCGGTGCGATACGACGACCTGCGGGACTGGAACGTGGCGCTGGCCTTTCCCATGCTGACGAAAGAGCAGATCTATGCGCTGCCGTATGAGGAGGATTTCTGGCGGTCCATCACGCCGCTGCCCGGGGCGGCGGAAACGCTGTCCGCCCTGAAAGAGGCCGGTCACCGGGTACTGATCGTCACCAATTCCCATTACGTCTGCCTGAAGGTGAAAATGGAAGAGGTGCTGTTCCGGTATTTTCCGTTCCTGACCTGGGACGACGTGATCCTGACCTCCCAGAAACAGCTGATCCGGGGCGACGTGCTGATCGACGACGGCGTGCAGAATCTGGTGGGCGGCGATTATGAAAAGCTGCTGTTCACTCAGCCCCATAACCGTTCCTTCGACGCAGTCTCCGCGGGAATGACCCGGGTGGCCGACTGGCGGGAGATCGCCGCGTATTTTCATCTTCAAGAACCATAACAAAAGGGGAAGAAAAACATGAAAGTGGCATTTTTTGACGCCAAGCCCTACGATATGCCGTCGTTTGAAGCCTACGGCGCGCAGAAGGGGATCGAATTCAAATTCTACGAAACCAAGCTGAACGAGGATACCGCTTCACTGGCGGACGGGTGCGAGGCGGTGTGCGTCTTCGTCAACGATACGGTGAACGCCGCGGTCATCGACCGTCTGTACGAAGGCGGCGTGAAGCTGATCGCCCTGCGCTCGGCGGGTTATAACAACGTGGATATCGAGCATGCCTTCGGCAAAATCCACGTGGTGCACGTGCCGGCCTATTCGCCCTATTCCGTGGCGGAGCACGCCATGGCGCTGCTGCTCACCTCCATCCGCCGCATCCACAAGGCCTATAACCGCACCCGGGAGTTCAACTTCTCCCTGAACGGCCTCACCGGCTTCGATCTCCACGGCAAAACCGTGGGCGTCGTCGGCACGGGCAAGATCGGCCGCATTTTCATCGACATCTGCCGTGGCTTCGACATGAAGGTGATCGCCTATGACAAATTCCCCGCGCCTGACAGCGGCATCGACTACGTTTCCCTTAACGAGCTGTTTGAGCGCAGCGATATCATTTCGGTCCACTGCCCCCTGACGGCGGAGACCCGTCACATGATCGGCTCGGACGCCATTGCCCGTATGAAAAAGGGCGTGGTGATCCTGAATACCTCCCGCGGGGCGCTCATCGACGCGGAAGCGCTGCTGGAGGGCATCAAGGCCCGCAAAATCGGCGCGGCCTGCCTTGACGTATATGAGGAGGAGTCGGACGTTTTCTTTCGGGACCTGTCCGGCCACATCCTCGGCGACGACCTGCTGGCCCGGCTGATCTCCATGCCCAACGTCATCGTCACCTCCCACCAGGCCTTCCTGACGGAGGACGCGCTAAACAACATCGCCCAGACCACGGTCAGCAATATCTGTTCTTATTTTGAAAATGACGGCCTGTGCGACAACGAGCTGTGCTACCGCTGCGGCAACATCGAACGCTGCAAAAAAGAGCGGAAGGAACGGTGCTTCTGAAGAAGAACAATTGGGGTTTGTCGGGAACTCCGGTAGCGCGGCACCTCAGTGCCGCTCATGACACAAACATTTTTTCAGAAGGAAAAATACAACAGCAGTCCATATTCTAAAACATGGTTTTATTTCTGCTTTCAGTTCTCTGAAATGCAACATCATTCAATAGCGGCACTGAGGTGCCGCGCTACCGCAATAGCCCCGAAAAACCGCATATACAATCGACAGGCTCCCTGAACCTTTCCGTTCAGGGAGCCTGTTTTTATCCATGAATCTCAATCGCGGTTGTTCAGCCGAACAGAATCTGATTGACGATTCCTTCCAGCCGCTCCTGCTTGCCGCTGCCGGGCAGCTCCGGCGCGCCGAGGGTATCGGCGTAGGCGGCCAGCTCTTCAAGGGTGGTCTCGCCCGCGACGATCTTCGCGCCGATGCCGCTGTTGTAGCTGGCGTAGCGGTCCTTGATAAAGGCGTCCACGCGGCCGTCCTCGATGATGGCCGCGGCCTTCATCAGGCCCAGGGCGAAGGTATCCATGCCGAGAATGTAGCTCTCGAACATGTCTTCGTGGGTGTAGCTGGGGCGGCGGCACTTGGCGTCGAAGTTGAAGCCGCCGGTCAGGCCCCCGGCTTTGACGACCTCGTACATGCACATGGTGGCGCTGTATACGTCAAAGGGGAATTCGTCGGTATCCCAGCCCAGCAGGTAGTCGCCCTGGTTGGCGTCGATGGAGCCCAGCATGCCGTTGATAGCGGAGACCCGCAGGTCGTGCTGGAAGGTGTGTCCCGCCAGCGTCGCGTGGTTGGCCTCGATGTTCATCTTGAAATCCTTTTCAAGGCCATGCTGCCGCAGGAAGCCGATGGCCGTAGCCGCGTCGAAATCGTACTGGTGCTTCATGGGCTCCTTGGGCTTGGGCTCGATGTAGAAATCGCCCTTGAAGCCGATGGAACGGCCGTAATCCACCGCCATGCGCATCAGGCGGGCGATGTTGTCCTGCTCAAACTTCATGTCGGTGTTCAGCAGCGTTTCATAGCCCTCGCGGCCGCCCCAGAACACGTAGCCCTTGCCGCCGAACTTGACGGTCAGGTCCAGGGCCTTCTTGATCTGCGCAGCGGCGAAGCAGAACACGTCCGCGCTGTTTGAGCTGCCCGCGCCGTTCATGAAGCGGGGATTGCTGAACATGTTGGCGGTTCCCCACAGGCACTTGATGCCGGTCTCCTTCATTTTGGCGAGGATGTAGTCGCTGATCTCGTCCAGCCGGCGGTTGGTCTCCTTGATATCGTCAGCTTCGGGAATGATATCCACGTCGTGGAAGCAGAAATACTCGATGCCCAGCTTGCTCATGAACTCAAAGCCCGCGTCCACCTTGGCCTTGGCGTGTTCCATCGTGCCTTTTTCGGCGCCGAAGGACTTATCCGCCGTGTCGCGGCCGAACATATCTGTGCCGCCCGCGCAGAGGTTGTGCCACCAGGCCATGGCGAAAGGCAGGTGCTCCTTCATCTTCTTGCCCAGCACGACCTTTTCCGGGTCATAGAATTTGAACGCCAGCGGGTTCTTGCTTGCCGGGCCTTCGTATTGGATCTTTGGGATGCCAGTAAATATTTCGCTCATGATGTCTTCTCCTTTATTCTGTACAGGATCACCGAGTGGGGTTCTACCGACTGGGCGATCCGGTCTCTTGCGATGAATTCCGTGCGCTCCCAAACGTCACGCACCTGATAGCTGTCGGCCTTCGGCAGCGTCACGTCGGCCAGCTCCGTCAGCTCTTTGATGCTGAAGGAGGCCTCCATGGCCTTGGGGCCTTTATTGAACAGGCAGACCGCGATTTCATTATCCGCCATGGGCTTCACCAGTACGTCAGTCAGTCCGTTGGTTTTGATTCTCCGGCATTGGAGGCCCCGGGGGTCCTGATCGATGGCGATGGCGTCACGGTTGGTGACGATCTGATAAATTCTGTTTTGGGGATCCACCGTGCCGTCCGCTTTGAGGAACTGCCGCACGTCGTTGCCGAGGATCAGGGGAGCGGCCATCATGCACCACAGGGTGAAGTGGGCGATATTCTCCCGTTCGGTCAGCTCGCCGTTGCCCACCTCCAGCATGTCCGGATCGTTCCAGTTGCCGGGCCCCGCGTATTTCGCCAGCCGCACGTTTGCTTCATAGATGCCCACGATGGAGGCCCAAAAGGGCTTGATATCCGGCGTGGTGCGCCACAGGTTGCCCGCCGTCGCGCCCCATTTCCACGGGCGGTTCAGGCCCCACTCGCAGATGGAATAGCAGATGGGCTTCTCCGGTTCGCCCCGCTCTTCGGCGACCTTTTTCGTGGCCCGCATCAGCTCTTTGCCCATATCCCGGTACTGCCGGGCGGCGGAATCCATGCGGGAGGCGATGGGGTTGTGGATCAGCACCGTGTTTTGTCCCTCCTGCAGACGGACGACGATCTGCGCCCTTCCTTCCCGGGTGAAGCCCTTGGTGGAGGGTACCCGGACGGTATAGATATCCGTGCCGTTGACCACGATCTCCGCGAACTTTTCAAACAGGCCGCTTTTGCGCAGCCCCAGCGTCAGGGTGTAGTTGCCCGCTTCCTTTGCGTTCACATGGTCGAAGACCAGCATACCGCCGTCCGCGTCAAGACCGGTGACGTATTTCCCTGTCTCCGTCAGTTTGGCGTCCTCCAGCACCTCCGCGCCGCCCCGCAGGTCGGCCTCGAAGGCGTAGTAAACGTCGCCTCCCGTTTTTCCGGCGGGGGAGACGGTGATCTTTTCGATCTCCGGCGCGGCGGTCGGGATGGCTTCGTTGTGGCAGAAGTCGTATTTGAAGTATTCCACGCCCCACTCGGCAAAGGTTTCCGCATCCGTCCGCTCGTGGTAGAGGGAGGAGGGCAGGTCCTCGCAGGTCAGCGTGCCGTTGGAGGTGTAGACGCCCAGCTTGAACCCCGCTTCGTTGACCTTTTCCGCCAGCGCCTTCATGCCGGAAGGAAAGTTTGCCGGGTCGCCCCGCAGGCGGCCATTCTCATCCCGGGTGGAGGCCATCCAGCAGTCATCCACGTTCACGTAGGTGTAACCGCATTGATCCAGTCCCGCGGCCTGCATGGCCCGGGCGATCTCTTCGATCAGTTGTTCGTTGATGTTGTGCCGGAACAGGTTCCAGCTGGCCCAGCCCATGGGCGGCGTCTTCGCCGCGCCGTTGTCAAAGCGCTGCGCGCCGTTCACGTGCACCTGCGTTGCCGCCATGGCTTTTTTCAGCAGACACACGGGGCAGATGTGGTTCTTTTTCAGAAAATCGGATACGGCATTCGGCATAGCCATTCCTCCCGTTGTAAAATCCACTCTCTATATTAAAATGAAACCGAAAAAAAATCAATAGAAAAAATGGACTCCGCCGCAACTTCGGACGGAAATCCGGCGGGAGCGCCGTTTTTTTGTCACCGCAAAAGACCTTTTGCAAAAAACGCGGAATCAGCCTCGACAAATTTACCGCGATATGATATACTGAATCATATTACGGCGGAACGAAAGCGTAAAGGGGGCTATTTGATGCGCGGCAGAGAGATCAGGCAAACCTTCCGTCTGTCCTCACAGGAGATCGACCGTTTTTCCGATTGGCTGGAGGAACGGCTTGTCGCCCTGAAAACGGAGCGGCGGGACCGGGTGAAGATCCGCCTGCTGACGGAAGAGGTGTTCCTGCGGATGCAGGAGCGCTTTGGGGAAGACGCAACGGCGGAGGCCTGTCTGGAGCGGCCCTATGGGCGGTGGCAGCTGCGCATTGAGACGGCGCAGGAACCCTTTAACCCCCTCAGCGAGACCGGCAACACCCTCGGCGACTGGAACAGCTCCATGGTCACGGCGATGGCGCTGACGCCGAAATATACTTACACCTGGGGCAAAAACGTCTTCCGGCTGGCGCTGCCGGTCAAAAGGCTCAACCCCGTTCTGCAGATCGGCGTCGCCATTCTGATCGGCTGCGCCGTGGGGCTGGCCGGTAAGTTCCTGCTGCCGGATTCCTTCCGGCTGCTGGCGACGGAGATGTTCTTTTCTCCCCTTTACGATATCTGGCAGAAGATACTGAACGTCCTTTCCGGGCCTGTTATTTTTCTGATGGTGATCACCACGGTGCTGAATACGAAGGGGATCACCCGTCAGGGCGGCAACAAGGCCTACGTCATCGGCCGGTACTTCCTGTTCAGCGTGCTGGTCTCCTGTCTGGCCCTGTTCTGCGCGAAGCCCTTCTTTCTGCAGACCGTCGGACAGTTCCGCCCCTCCCGGGAAATGCTGAAAGATCTGTTTTTGTCATTCGGCATTTTTCCGGATAATCTGTTAGTGCCCTTCACCTCCTCCAACACCCACCAGCTCATCTTCGTCGCATTGGTGCTGGGCAGCGCCATGCTGGCGGCGGGCGAGCGGGTCTCCGGCCTGCGCAAGCTGACCCGTCAGGTCAATATGGTCGGCCTGCAGCTGGCAAAATGGGTCAGTCTGCTGGTGCCGTATTTTACCGGGGCGTTCCTTGCGCTGGAAATCTGGCAAGGGCAGACCGACGTGCTGATGCGGATGTGGCAGCCTTTGGCGCTGTCCCTTTTGCTGACGGCGGCGGTGCTGGCGGCGGCCGTTATGTGGCTCTCGTTTAGGCTCAGGCTGTCCCCGCTGACGGTCTTCGGAAAGCTTCGTGAGCCCTTCCTGCTGGCGCTGAAGACGGGTTCGCTGGACGCGGCCTTTGACGCGACGGAGCGATCCTGCGTCCGGGAACTGGGGATCGACCCTTCCTACGCGCAGATCAGCCTGCCCCAGGGGCTGGTGCTGTATATGCCGGTCAACATCGTGGGGGTGATTTTCTTCGCGCTGTACGCCGCCGAAGGCTACCGTGTGGCGCTGGACCCGGCCAGGGTGCTGGCGGCCATGCTTTTCGTGGTGGTGCTCTTTGTGGCGACGCCGCCGGTGCCCGGCGCCAATCTGCTGGCCTTTGCGGTGCTGTTCTCCTGGCTGGGTATTCCGGGCGAGGCCCTGATCGACGCCATGATCTTTGATATTGTGTTCGGCATCGTCGCTTCCGCGGGCAACCTGACGCTGCTGCAGGTGGAAACCGTCCTGCAGGCAAAGCGGTTCGGTCTGCTGGATCTGTCGGCGCTGCGCAAGCATTGAAAAACCTATGATACTGATAATTGCGGAAAAGCCGAGCCTTGCGCGGAACATCGTGGCGGGCGTCGGCGACATGAAAAACAACAGCGGCTATTACGAGGGGCAGGGGTATCTGGTCACGTGGGCCTTCGGGCATCTGTTCAGCCTGTGCGATATCGAGGACTACACCGGTCCCACCTCCACCGGCCGCTGGAATATGGAGAACATCCCCTGCTTCCCGGAGGAGTTCCGTTTCAAGCTGCGCCCCGGCAGGGATAAGAAAGACGACGCCGGGGTATCCCGGCAGTTCGGCGTCATCAAACGCCTGTGCAACCGCCCGGACGTGGACTGCATCGTCAACGCCGGCGACGCGGACCGGGAGGGCGAGATCATCGTGCGGCTGTGCATCATGAACGCGCTGGAAAACCCCAAGCCCGTGAAGCGCCTGTGGCTGCCGGACCAGACCCCGGAGACGGTGGCTTCCGCCCTGCGGGAGATGAAGGGCGACGAGGAATACGACAACCTTGCCAACGAGGGCTTTGCCCGCACCTACGTGGACTGGCTTTACGGCGTGAATCTGACCCGCTACGCCACCCTGCGCACGGGGATGCTGCTGCGGGTGGGGCGGGTGATCGTGCCCATCGTCAAGGCCATTTACGACAGGGATATGGCCATCCGGAACTTCGTGCCGGACATCTATTACGCGCTGGTGAGCAGCGAAGAGACCAACGGCGAAACGGTGGAGCTGGTCTCGAAATATAAATTTCCCAAAGAGCAGGCGGAAAAGGCCCGGCGGGCCTGCGACAAGCTGAACGCCCAGAGGGCCACCGTCACCGCCAAAAAGACGAAAAAGGACGCCCTCAAGCCCGGCAAGCTCTATTCTTTGAGTAAATTGCAGAATTATCTCGGCAAAAAGTACAAGATGCCCATGGACGACTCCCTGCGGGTGACGCAGGCGCTGTATGAAAAGGGTTATCTGACCTATCCTCGCACCAATTCGGAGTACCTTGCCACCGCGGAAAAGGATAAGATCAAAAAGATCGTGGGGCTGGTGGCGAATATGGGGTACCCCGTTGCCTTCACCGACAAAAAGACCATCTTCGACGACAGCAAGATCGAATCCCACTCCGCGCTGACGCCCACCTATAAGATCCCCAAGCCCGACGCCCTGACGCCGGAGGAAAAGACCGTCTATACCGCTGTGCTGCGCCGCTTTGTGGCGGTGTTCTGCAAGGAGGAGTGCGTGGCGCAGAAAACGGAGCTGACGGTCTCCGTCGGCCCCTGCGAGGACTATACCCTCAAGGGCACGGTGATTCTGGAGCCCGGCTGGACGAAGTATGACGATTCGGTGAAAACCTCGTCGAAGATCCTGCCCAACCTCAACAAGGGCGATACGGTCAACATCAACTTTCAACCGAAGGAGAAGGAGACCTCGCCCCCCAAGCACTACACCATCGAGACCCTGAATAACTATCTGAAAAACCCCTTCCGGGAGGAAAAGGCCGCCGCCAACGAGATGGACGACGCCGACGACGCGGAGGAATACCGCGCCATGTTCGAGGGGCTGGAGCTGGGGACGGAGGCCACCCGTACCGGCATCATCGACAACGCGGTGAAAAGCGGGTATATCGAGCTGAAAAAGGACGTCTACCGCATTTTGCCCGGCGGGGAATACCTGATCGAGCAGACGGCGGCGCTGGGCATCTCCATGGATAAATACAAGACCAGCCAGCTGGGGCAGGCCCTCAAAAAGGTGTTCCACGGCGCCATGACCGTGGCGGAGAGCGTAAAGCTCACCGAGCAGGAGATCACGGAGGTGTTTACCGCCCCTGCCAACGCGCCGGATTCCCCCGACTATACCGGCGCCTTCGGCGACGTGGCCGGAAAGTGCCCCCTTTGCGGCGCGGACGTGACGAAAAGCCGCTACGGCTATCTCTGTTCCGCCTATAAAGAGGGGTGCGGCTTCAAAATGCCGGGGCGGCTCTGCGGCAGGCCCATCACCCTGAAAAACGCCGCCGCGCTGCTGACGGAGGGCAGAACGGAAAAGCTGACGGGGTTTGTTTCCAAAAAGGGAAACCCCTTTGACGCGCCGCTGAAGCTGGAAAACGGCGTTGTCTCCTTTGACTTTGAGCGTAATCAAAGCGCGAAGTGAGAATACGGCGGCGCTGCTGCAATTGCGCCAAATAAATCCCATTCCCCGAACAGAAAAAGGATCCCCGAACGGAAGCATCCGTTCAGGGATCCTTGCTTTTTTACAGCCGCTGTTTTCAGTTGTAAATGTTGAAGGTGGCGTAGGAGAGGTAGCGGGTGCCCCAGAATTCCACGCCCGTCAGCACGATCTTATCCGCGTAGACGTTGACGATATACCCCTGGGAAGAGCGCATATACCGCTCGCTCCGGTCGGTGGAATCGGGCTCCACCGAACGG
>CADAMO010000061.1 GCA_902788995.1 Oscillospiraceae bacterium | reverse complement strand
CCGTCTGATATATAATGTGTAACTGTAGAAATAGGGGTGCGTTGCGCCTTTTTTCGCAAACGCGGTCTTTGTATCACCGTTCAGACCGCTCATCTGACTATAGATTGGAGGGTTTTACAGATGAAAAGAACGTACCAGCCCAAAAAGCGTCAGCGCAAAATGGAGCACGGCTTCCGCAAGAGAATGGCGGACAGAAACGGCCGTAAGGTGCTGGCCCGCCGCAGAGCGAAGGGCAGAAAGCAGCTTTCTTATTGATGGCTGCCGACGGTAACGGTGCGTACAGCTTGCGCCGCGCCGGAACGATCACCGACAATTGTGATTTCCGCCGCGCTTACGCGCGCGGGAAAGTATACACGAATCCTGCGCTGGTGACTTACGTAAGGAAGAACCGCGCGGGAATTTGTCGTGTAGGGATAACCGCAAGCAAAAAAATCGGCAACGCCGTGCAGCGCAACCGCGCCCGCAGGGTGATCCGCGCCGCGTTTCTGGCCCTGCCTGAAAACGTCCGCGGGCACTACGATATCGTCTTCGTTGCCAGAACAAGAACGGTCAGAACGAAAAGTACGGAGCTGATTCCCGTGATCCGCAAGCATCTGAGATCGGCAGGTGTGTTCGCCGATGGCACGTAAAGGCGCGCTGAAGGCGATCCGGTTCTACCAGCGGAAGATCTCTCCCCTGTTCGGGCCGCGCTGCAGGTACTATCCCACCTGCTCGCAATATACCTTTGACGCGATCGAGCGCTACGGCGTTTTGATCGGCGGCGTGCTCGGCACGCTGCGGCTGCTGCGGTGCAATCCGCTGTTTCCGGGGGGCGTCGACCCCGTGCCGGACCTCAAATTCAGTTACAGAAGAAACGGGACAAGGCCTTCCGGCGGCAGCGCCGGGGGCAAAGATGAGCCTGATTGACACGGAGGTTTTTCATGACTGCATTTTATGACTGGATCGCCACGCCATTCGGATGGATTCTGGGCGTTCTCTACAGCCTGACGGATAACTATCTGCTGTCGCTTCTTATTATTACCGTTTTCGTCAGACTGATTCTGGTCCCCTCGGCCATCACCCAGCAGAAAAATTCCGCCAAGCAGATGAGACTGCAGGCCAAGGTCAACAAGATCAAGGCCAAATACGCGGGCGTACAGGGCCGCGAGGCGCAGCAGAAGATCCAGCAGGAAACCCAGGAGCTTTACAGCCGCGAGGGCTTCAGCGCAAGCCAGATGGGCTGCCTGCCCATGGCGCTGAACCTGATCGTCATGATGGGCCTCTACGGCGCCATCTACGCGCCCCTTTCCAAGGTGCTGCGGCTGGGCGATACCGTCATGGAAGAGCTGAAGACGGTCTACGCCGCCGCCATGAACGTGGATCTGGCCAAGCAGGGCACCCGTTACGAGCTGAACCTGCTGCATGAATTCGCCAACCTCAGCGACAAATTCAACTCCGACATCGTCACAGACACCGTCCGCGGAAAAATCACCGATCTCACCAACGGTCTGACCATCGGGAAAATCGACCTGACCCAGATCCCGAAAGAAAACGTGAAGCAGCTGATCATCATTCCGATCCTTGCGGGCGTCAGCGCGCTTCTCACCAGCCTGTTCATGTATATGAAACAGCGCAAACAGAACCCCGAAATGGCCAAGAACCCCACCATGGGCTGCATGACCTTCATGTCCCCCGTGATCTCCGTGGTGTTCGCCATCACCCTTCCCGCCGGCATCGGCTGCTATTGGATTATCTCCAACATTCTCTCCTTTATCCAGACGGTAGCGCTTTCGGCGGCGCTCAAACCCGAAAAGGTCATTGCCTCACAAATGATCGACGAAACAGTGGAAAGACGCTCCCGGGAAGAGAGCGTAAAAAAACGCGTGGCGCTGATGGCCGCGCAGCAAGAGCAACAGGATAACGACTGACCTTTCCGAAGCGGCCGGACGCGGCCGCGGCAGGAAACAGATAAACAACAGAAAGGATCAACAGACGATGATTTTTGAAAAAATCGGTGTCGGCGAAACCTATGAGGCGGCTGTAGAAGACGCGAAGAGACAGCTCAACGCCCCGGAAGACGCCGAACTGCATTTCGAAACGATTCAGGAAGCCAAGAAGAGACTTTTCGGCATCAAAAAAGACCCGGCCAAAGTAAAGGTCTGGTATGAAGTAAAGGACAAGCCCGCCGCGCCGGCCAAAAAGCCCGCCCCCGCGCAGGAAAAAAAGGCCCCCGCCAGGGAGCACAAGGAAGCGAAGCCCGCGCAGGAAAAGAAGCCCGCGCCCGCCAAGGAAAAGAAGCCCGCGCAGGAGAAAAAGCCCGCCGCGGAGAAGCCGGAACGCAAAGCCGCCGAAGCCAAGGCGGAAGAGCTCCCCGAGCCCGTCTATACTTCCCTTCCCATTGAAGAAAACGACGCGGCCGCCAATTATCTGAAGGCCATCGTCGCCGGCATTGGCATTGAAGACGCGAAGTTCAGCCTTGCCAAGGAAGAGAACGACAACGAATACGTCTATACCATCGACTGCGGCAAAGAAGACGGCGCCCTGATCGGCAGAAGAGGCGAAACCCTCGACGCCATCCAGTACCTGCTGCGGCTCTCCATCAACAAGGGCCTTGCCGACGACAAGCACCGCAAGGTCTCCGTCAACGTGGGCAATTACAGAGAGAAGCGCAACGAGAATCTCCGTCAGCTGGCGGCGAAAAACGCCCGCACCGTGCTGAAATACGGCCGCAATGTGGCACTGGAGCCCATGAACCCCTATGAGCGCCGCATCATCCACACCGCCATTCAGCAGATCGAAGGCGTGACCTCCTTCTCCACCGGCGTGGATTCCGGTCGGCGCGTGATCATCGCGCTGGAAGAGGGCGTCACCCCCAGCAATCCCTCCAAGGGCGGCTATAACAAGCGCGACAATTACCGCGGCGGCAACAGAGGCGGCGGCAACCGCAGAGGCGGTGGCGGCTACCACAAGAAAGAGGCCTATCAGCCCGCCGTGACCCGCGAGCCCAGAAAGGACAGCGCCGGTTCCCTTTACGGAAAGATCGAGATCCCGCAGAAATCCGGCGACGACAATCAGTAATCCAACATCCTGACAAAGACGAAATACCGGACGCTCCGCAAGGGCGTCCGGTGTTTTTTTATCTCTCACCGCAGCTCCGGCTGTTCAGGGGCAGCGCCGTTTCAGTGCAGGAAAGCGGAAATACCGACGGCGGCCACGCTGATCGCCATCAGAACCGCGAGAACGATCGCAACGATTTTCACAAAACTTCTGTTCATAAGTACTCCTTGATCGAATCCGTCCGCGGGACAGGCTGCCGCCCCGCGGACCCGTTGTCTGTTTTATCCCTCAATGCCGAGGAGCGCGGTGATATCCTTTTCATACCGCGCGGTCTGGGCCAAGGCGTCCTCTTTCGCAGCGCCCTGCACCATGGCGTAGATCTTGATTTTGGGCTCGGTGCCCGCCGGGCGGACGATGACCTTGTCGCCGTTTTCCACCTGCAGCACGATCACGTTGGAGACCGGCAGCGTCACGGGCGTTTCCGCGCCGTTCGCCAGATCCACGGTCTTTCTGAGCTTATAGTCGGTAACGGAGGCGATGCGCTTGCCGCCCACCTGCTGCGGATAAGCGCCGCGCAGGCCGTCCATCATGGCGACCATCTTCGCCATGCCGTCGGCGCCCTCGAAATAGAAGTTGAACAGCTGGTTATTCCAGTAGCCGAACTTCTCATAAAGGCCGTTCATCACGTCCACCAGCGTCTTGCCCTGCAGTTTATAGAAAGACGCCATCTCGCAGATCATCATGGAGGCGTTGACCGCGTCCTTATCCTTGGCCTGCATGCCGGAAAGGTAGCCGTAGCTCTCCTCAAAGCCCAGCTCGAAGCGGTCCGCCTCTCCCCTGTTCTCAAGGCCGGTCATCAGCTCGCCGATATATTTGAAGCCGGTCAGCACGTTTTCCACCTGCGCTCCGTAGGAGGCGGCGATGGCGGTGGCCATATCGGTGGTGACGATGGATTTGACCACCACGGGCTTCTCCGCAAGGGCGCCCCTGGCCTGCTTCTGGCCGAGAATGTAGTCGCACAGCAGGCAGCCCACCTCGTTGCCGGTGAGCAGCTGATATTCGCCGTTCGTCAGCACCGCGATACCGACGCGGTCGCAGTCGGGGTCCGTCGCCAGCAGCAGGTCCGCTTTTTCGGTCTCCGCCAGCTTCAGCGCCTCGTTGAAGGCCTCCCGGATCTCAGGGTTCGGGAAGGGGCAGGTGGGGAAATTGCCGTCGGGCAGCTCCTGGGAGGGGACCACCTTGACGTTCTGCACACCGATCATGGAAAGGATCTTGCGCACCGGCTTGTTGCCGGTCCCGTTGAGGGGCGTATAGAGGACGGAAAGCCCCGCTTTTTTGCATGCGTCGGGATTGACCGCCCGGGAGAGCACCTTCGCGTAGTAATCGTCAAGGAAGGCTTCGTCGAGATACTCGATGGTACCGGCGGCCAGCGCCTCGTCGAAATCCACGGTCTTCACGCCGTCAAAGATATCGCAGGCGTTGATGAATTCCAGCGTGCGGGCGGCGGCCTCATCCGTCATCTGATAGCCGCGGGGATCATAGCACTTGTAGCCGTTGTATTTGGAGGGGTTGTGGCTGGCGGTGATCACGATGCCGGAGCTGCAGTCCAGCCGTTTGACCGCGTAGGCCACCACGGGGGTGGGGATCAGCTCGGGGAAGAGATACGCCTTGACGCCGTTGGCCGCCAGGACGGTGGCCGCGTAAGACGCGAACCGGTCGGAGTTGATGCGGGAATCGTAACCGATGACAACGGAGGGCGCGTCAAAATTCTCGTTCAGGTAGTCGGCAAGGCCCTGTGTCGCCTGCCCCACCGTGTAGACGTTCATGCGGTTGGGACCCGCGCCCAGCACGCCGCGCAGACCGGCGGTGCCGAAGGAAAGGTTCTGCCAGAACCGGTCGAGGATCTCTTCACGGTTGCCCGCTATGCTTTTCAGTTCTTCCGCGATCTCCGGTTCCGTGGCCTTTTCACACCAAAGGGAATAGAGCTTCTCTATATCGTTCATCGAAACATCCTTTCTGTCTGTTCTTTTGTGTTTTTACGCATAAAAATATTATATACCATCATGCGGGGTTTTACAAGTTTTTTCCAAAAAAAAGGAAAAGCCCGGCGAACCGGACTTTCCTTTGGGGAAGAGAAAATAAATAAAAGGATAAATCATGATTTCAGGAGGGCAGTTATTTCCCTCTTGCAAAAAACAGTATAAACGATTCTGTTGATAGGCAAAGTACAGAATTATGAATATTCCGTAAATAAAATGAAAGATTAATGAATCAAATATGACAATTACAACACATTCCGACAAATTGTCCTGTCATATCGGTTTCAGCCGACTCAGACGTTGGTATCGTTCTCCAGCTTTTCCAGCGACTGCATCTTGAGATAGGCGTTGATAAAGCCGTCCAGATCGCCGTCCATCACCGCGTTCACGTTGCCGTTTTCAAAGCCCGTGCGGTGGTCCTTCACCAGCGTGTAGGGCATGAACACGTAGGAGCGGATCTGGCTGCCCCAGCCGATCTCCTTCTGGTCGCCCTTGATATCCGCAATGGTATCCAGATGCTCGCGCTCCTTGATCTCAATCAGCTTGGATTTCAGCATGGTCATGGCCACGTCACGGTTCTGATACTGGCTGCGCTCCACCTGGCAGGAGACCACGATGCCGGTGGGGATATGGGTCAGACGCACGGCGGAGGAGGTCTTGTTGACCTTCTGTCCGCCCGCGCCGCTGGCGCGGTACACGTCCATCTTGATATCCTCGGGGCGGATATCCACCTCCACGGAGTCATCGATCTCGGGCATGACCTCGAGGGACGCGAAGGAGGTGTGCCGTCTGCCGGAGGCGTCGAAGGGGGACACGCGCACCAGCCGGTGGATACCCATCTCGCTCTTGAGGAAGCCGAATGCGTTTTCGCCCTCCACCATGATGACGGCGGATTTGATGCCGGCCTCGTCGCCCTCCAGATAGTCCACCGTGGTGGTCTTGAAGCCGTGGCGCTCGCCCCAGCGGTGATACATACGGAACAGCATCATGGCCCAGTCCTGGGCCTCGGTGCCGCCCGCGCCCGCGTGGAAGGTCAGAATGGCGTTTTTGCTGTCATACTGGCCCGTGAGCAGCGTTTCCAGCGTCAACTGATCCACCGTCTCCTTGACGCGGTCCACACCCTCTTTGCACTCATCCAGCATGGAGTCGTCCTCTTCTTCATTGCACATTTCGATCAGCGTGAGGGTATCCTCATAGTCCGCTTTCAGATCCTCATATTTTTTCAGGCGGTTTTTCAGCCCCGCCAGCTTGGTATTGACCGCGTTGGCGGCCGCCACGTCGTTCCAGAAGCCTTCGGAGGCGGTCTGCTCCTCCAACTTCTCGATCTCTTCCTTCACCGCGACGATGCCCAGCGATTCATAAAGCTCCTTGAGCGGTTTTTCCTGCTCCAGAAGCGCCAGTCTCAATTCTTCATACTGTACCATCTATTTTTACCTGTCACGGCCGAAGCCGCCCTTTCTCTATTGATATCGTCAGGTAACACGGCGCATTGCGCCGTCCGGCATATTCGTCTGCCGGACAACCTGCAACAGAAGGATGCGTTCTGTAACAGGATGCCTGACAGCCATACAAAACGTCTTTGGGTAAACGTCAGACGGCGCAATGCGCCGTGCTACTGAAGGTTGTTTTCGTCGGAAGCGTCACTGAGACGCCGCGCTGCGGCAACGTCCTGCGCGATCTGCGCTTTCAGCGCGTCGGCGCCGTCAAAGGTCATCACCGGACGAAGATATTTCAGCAGCGCGGTTTCCACGGTTTTTCCGTAGAGGTCGCCGTCAAAATCCAGAATATAGGTCTCACTGCGGACCTCCGGCGCATGAAAGGTGGGCCTGGCCCCGATATTCGTCACGCCCGTATAGTCTTTCCCGTTGAACCGGACGACGGACACGTAAACGCCGTATTTGGGCGTCGCCAGGTCCGGCGGCAACAGCTGGTTGACGGTAGGCGTGCCCAGCAGCCGCCCTCTGCGGTCCCCGGCGATCACTTCAGCCGAGAAGGAAAACGGCCTGCCCAACAACTTAGCGGCCTTTTCCGCCTCACCGTGTTCGATCAGTCTCCGGATGGCGGTGGAGCTGACGGGCTCCCCCTCAAAATCCATTTCGGGACAAACAAAAACCTCAATGCCGCATGCCGCGCACAGATTTTTCAGCGCGGCGGCGTCCCCCGCCCCGTTTTTGCCGAAGCGGTAGTTGTAACCGCAGCAGACGAAGGCGGCGCGCAGCTCCCCCGCCAAAATCTGCGTCACAAAGGCCTGCGGCGTCAGATTTCGGATGCGCTCAAAGGAGCAGCCGACCTCGGTCAGCCCCATTTCCGCCAGCAGTTCGTCCCGTTTTTCGTTCTGCAGCAGCTTCGGGACGGTTTTTCCGTTCAGCACGTGCTGCGGATGGTCGTCAAACAGCAACACGCAGGGCGTCAGCCCCTTTTCCCGCTGCGCGGCGGCCGTTTCCAGCACCTGCCGGTGCGCCAGATGGAGCCCGTCAAAGAACCCCAGCGCCACCGCCGTGCCGGTCTTATAATTGTGTTCACTCATTGCCGATTACCTTTAACGCGCGCAGGTTCTCCGGGTCCTCCGGCAGGATCCGCCCCAGCCCGAGGAACAGGCCATCCGGCGCGTACACGCGGTACGTCCCCGGGCAGGCCTCCTCTTTCAGCCGCCCGGCGCTCAGCTCGCCCCCGTTGCGGAAGCGGTTGGCCTGGGCCGCCGTGACCGTCAGCGCGTCATAACAGAAGAAGGGATGATCCATCCCCAGCACTGCCGCTTCGCCCTTCGCCTCGATCTGCTCCGGCGTCAGCGCGTCCTCAACGGAAAATCCGTTGGAGCGGGTGCGCCGCAGGGCGGTCATCACCGCGCCGCAGCCCAACGCCTCGCCGATATCGGCGATCAGGGAGCGGATATACGTCCCCTTGGAGCAGCGCACGGCGATCTCAAATTCACCGTCGATCTCACCGAGCAGCTCCAGCGAATAGACCGTGATCTTCCGGGACTGCCGTTCCACCTCGATCCCCTTTCGGGCCAGGTCGTAGAGCCGCTGGCCGTTGACGCTGATGGCGGAATACATGGGCGGCACCTGCTCGATCTTCCCGGTGAACCGGGGCAGCAGCGCCAGAACGTCGGTCTCCGTCACATGGGCGTCCGTCTCGGTCAGCACCGTTCCGGTGATATCCAGCGTGTCGGTGGTGACGCCGCAGCGGAAACGGGCGAGATACGCCTTATCGGAATCCGGCAGATAGTCGATAAACCGGGCGGCTTTGCCCAGCGCCACGGGCAGCACGCCCGTCGCCATGGGGTCCAGCGTGCCGGTATGCCCCACCTTGCGCTCATTGAACAGCCGCCGCAAGGGCGCAGCCGCCTTGAAGGAGGTGACGCCTTCCGGCTTATCCATTACCACGAATCCGTTCATAACACCTTGTCGATCACGGCCTTTGCCGCGTTCAGCAGCGTTTCCACCGCCTGCTCCTTCGTCCCGGTCAGCTCGCACCCGGCGGCCAGACGGTGACCGCCTCCGCCGAGGCTTGCGCAGATCTCCGCTGCGCTGACGGGCTCCTTGGACCGCATGGACACGCGGAACCCCTGGCCGTCCTGTTTCTCCTTGACGGTGATGCCCACGTACACGCCCTCGATCTGCCGGGGCAGCGCGTTGATGGCCTTGTCGTCGGATTCATCCAGCCCGGAACGCTCGTACATCTCCCGGGTAATCAGCATCAGCGCCACACGCCCGTCAAAATAGGTTTTCAGGGCGTTCATGGCCATCCGCTCGAAGGCGGTGAATTCCCGCGTTTTCGTCTCGAAGATCTCCGTATTCAGATAGGCGGTGTCCACGCCGTATTCCATCAGGTCGGCGGCCGCCCGCATGGTCTTGGCCGTCGTGTTGCCGTAGCGGAAACAGCCCGTGTCCGTGGCGATCCCCACGTACAGCTCCCCCGCGATGGCGGGCGTAAAAGCAAACCCGGCGCCCTTCAGCATGTCAAAGAGCACCTCGCAGGCCGCGGCGGCGGCGGGGTCCACCAGCGTGTATTTGGCAAAATCACTGTTGGTGCCGTGGTGGTCGATGCACAGATCGACCCTTCCGCCGTACTGCGCGTCCAGTTCCTCGCCCAGGAGCTTGCGGTCACCCACGTCCACCGTGACGACGAAATCCGGCGCAAATGCCGGCTCGTCGCAGGGGATCGCCGCAGCTTTCAGCGACGCGGGGATCTTATCGGTGACGCAGCGGACCTCTTTGCCGAGGTCTTTCAGCACCAGATAAAGGGCGAAGATGCTGCCCAGCGCGTCGCCGTCCGGCAGGCGGTGGGTCAGCAGCAGGATGCGGTCCATGGAACAGAGCAGCTCCCACGCCTGTTGATGGTCGATTTTCATTCCGCTTCGTTCCTTTTTTCGCTCATTTCAAGCTTTTTAAACATCTCGATCCCTTTTTCAATGGAATCGTCGGGGATGAACCGCAGGTCGGGGGTCTTGCGGATGGCGATCCGCGCCCCCAGCTCCTTGCGGATATACCCCTTTGCGCCGCCGTTGAGCACCTTGCAGGCGGCCTTCGCCTCCTCGATGCCGTTCAGCGAGCTGACGTAGGCCTTGCAGTAGGAAAGGTCGTGCGCCACCTCGGCGCGGACCACGGTCAGCGTCACCGGATCCACGCGGGGATCCTTCAGCTCTCTCACGAGGGCCGTGATCTCCCGCTTGATATCCTCGGCGGTGCGGTCAGATTTATAACTCATAACGTATCAATCCCTGTATTCTTCCACGATATAGGCTTCAAAAACGTCGCCCTCTTTGATATCGTTGTATTTTTCAAGGCCGATGCCGCATTCATAGCCGGAGGCCACTTCCTTCACGTCGTCCTTCATGCGCTTCAGGGAGGCGATGGCGTCTTCGGCGATAACGATGCCGTCGCGCACCACGCGGATCTTGCAGTTGCGGGCGATCTTGCCGCTCTGGACGTAGGAACCGGCGATGGTACCGGCGGAGGACAGCTTGAACACCTGACGGACCTCCGCCTTGCCCAGCTCCACGTCGCGGAATTTGGGCGCCAGCATGCCCTTGATGGCCGCCTGCACGTCCTCGATGCAGTCGTAGATGACGGAATACATCCGCATTTCCACGTGGTCGCGCTCCGCGTTGGCCGCCGCCGTGGCGTCGGGCCGGACGTGGAAGCCCACGATGATGGCGTTGGAGGCGTTGGCCAGCATGACGTCGGATTCGACGATGGCGCCCACGCCGCCGTGGATCACGTTCACGCGGACTTCGTCGTTGGAGAGCTTTTCCAGGTTCTGCTTGAGCGCTTCCACGGAGCCCTGCACGTCCGCCTTGACGACGATGTTCAGGTCCTTCAGCTCGCCCGCCTCGATGGTGGAGAACAGCGTATCCAGTGTGACCTTCTTGAAGGCGTTGAACTGATCGTCCTTGATCTTCTGCTTCCTCTGCTCCACCAGCTCGCGGGCCAGCTTCTCATCGGAAACCGCGTCGAACATATCGCCGGACATGGGCACTTCGGCAAGGCCCATGACCTCCACAGGCACGGAGGGGCCGGCCTCTTTGATGCGTCTGCCGCGGTAGTCGGTCATGACCCTGATGCGGCCCACGGCGGTGCCCGCCACCACGATATCGCCGCTGTGCAGCGTGCCGTTCTGAACCAGCAGGGTGGCGATGGGGCCCTTGCCCTTGTCAAGCCGCGCCTCGATGACAACGCCCTTGGCGGCGCGGTTGGGGTTGGCCTTGAGTTCTTTCATTTCGGCCACCAGCAGGATGGATTCCAGCAGCTGGTCGATGCCCTGATGGGTCTTGGCGGAAACGGGCACGCAGATGGTCTCGCCGCCCCACTCCTCGGGCACCAGCTCATACTCGGTCAGCTGCTGCATGACCCGTTCGGGAGAGGCGTCCGGCTTATCCATCTTGTTGATGGCGACGATGATGGAGACGTCCGCCGCCTTGGCGTGGTTGATGGCTTCCACCGTCTGGGGCATGATGCCGTCGTCCGCCGCCACCACCAGGACTGCAATATCCGTGGCCTTGGCGCCTCTGGCGCGCATCTCCGTAAAGGCCGCGTGGCCGGGGGTGTCAAGGAAGGTGATGTCGCTGCCGTCCAGCGAAACGCGGTACGCGCCGATGTGCTGCGTGATACCGCCGGATTCGGTGGAGGTAACGTGGGTGTTCCGGATGGCGTCCAGAATGGAGGTCTTGCCGTGGTCCACGTGGCCCATGACCACCACGACGGGGCTTCTGGGCTCCAGGTTCTCCTCGTCGTCCTCGGTGGCGTCGATGATGCGGTCTTCGATGGTGACGACCACCTCGCGTTCCACCTTCGCGCCCAATTCCGTCGCCACGATCTCGGCGGTGTCGAAGTCGATGGTCTCGTTGACGCTGGCCATGATGCCGTAGGAGAACAGCTTTTTGATGACCTCGGCGGCCGTCATTTTCAGCTCGCTGGCCAGCTCGCCCACGGTGATCTCGTCGCCCACCTTGATGACAAGGTGACGCTTGGCCCGCTCGTCGGCGATGCGCTTCAGGCGTTCGGCCTCGGTCTCGCGCTTGCGGCGCGGCCCCTGCTTCTTGTTGTACTGCTGGGACTTCTGTTTGATCTTCTGCTTGCGGTTATCCGCCTCGCGCTCGGTGACGGTGCGGGAGGACATGTTCTCGTACTTCTCGTTGTACTTATCCAGCTCCACGTCCTCGGTGCGGGTATTGACCGTCTTTCTCTCGCCCTTGGTTCTGGCCTGGACGAAATTGGGATCGTTCTTGTTTTCTTTCTTTTTGAAGGGCTGGGCGGGCGAGGCGTTGCCGGTTCTGGGCTTGCCCTCGTTCTTGCCGCCCTTGCCCTGCTGCGAAGCGGGCTTGCCGGCCTGGCCGGGCTTTGGCTGCCCCTTTGCTTCCGGCTTGCCGGCGGGCTGCTTGCCCTGGGGCGCCTTGGGGGCCTCGGCGGCAGGCTGCGCGGGGGCCTGTTCGGCGGTTACCTCCGCGGGGGCGGCGGGGGCCTCCTCCACGGGCTCCGGCTTTTTCATGGCGAAATAGGCGTTGAAATCCGCCGCCTCATTCTCCACGGTCATCCGGTCGAAAAGCCAGTCCAGCTCGTCGGTGGTCAGCGCGGCGGTGGACTTGCGCGCCGTGTCGTCCAGCTTTTTCAGCATCTCGATCACGGAAGCGCTCTTCAATGCGAAATCCTTCGCAAATTCCTGTATCTTGTATTTTTTCTCTGTCATATACGTAAAACCTCCTCAAAGTCAGAGTGTTTTCTCTATTGCGTTGGCGAAGCCTTCGTCCTCTACGGAGAAGATGCAGCTGCGCTTGCCCAGGGCAAGGCCCGCTTCCTCCATTGTGAAACCGGCGTGAAGGATCTTGCCGGGGAACGGGGCGGCGCTCAGTTCTCTTTCATGGCGGGGGGAGGCGTCGGACGTGAGGATCACGGCACTGGCCCTGCCCTTTCGCACCGCGTCGAAGACCGCGTCGTGGCCCACACCCAGCTTTCCGGCCCGGCGGCACAGCCCCATGAGGGACAGCAGCTTATCCATCGGCAATCTCCTCCGCCAGTCGGTCATAGACCTCCGGGGGGACCGGGCATTCAAAGGCCTTGCTGAGCCGGTTGGCCTTTTTGGCCGTCGCCAGGCACTGTCCGCTGCGGCAGATATAGGCGCCGCGGCCGGATTTTTTGCCGGTGAGATCCACGCTGATCTCCCCCTCCGGGCTTCTGACGATCCGCACCAGTTCCTTTTTCGGCTTCATCTCATTGCAGCCCGTGCATTTACGCATGGGAATTTTCTTCTGCTGCATAACGGACCGCCTTTATCAGAGCTGGATCATCGGCTGATAGTTGCCGTAGTAGGGCTTGATGTCGATCTTCCATCCGGTGAGCCGGGCGGCGAGACGGGCGTTCTGGCCCTTGTTGCCGATGGCCAGCGACAGCTGGTTTTCCGGCACCGTCACGCGGCAGCTTCTGGTCTCTTCGTCCACGATCTCCACGCTGACGATCTCAGCGGGGGCGAGGGCGGCGGCGATAAAGAGCTTGGGATCCTCGTTGTACTTGATGACGTCGATCTTCTCGCCGCCCAGCATTTCGATGACCTTGTTCACGCGGCTGCCCTTGGGGCCGATGCACGAACCGATGGGGTCCACGTTCTCATCCTTGCTGGCCACGGCGATCTTGGTGCGGGCGCCGGCCTCGCGGGAGACGGATTTGATCTCCACGCTGCCGTCGTAGATCTCCGGCACCTCCTGCTCAAACAGGCGCTTGACAAGGCCGGTGTGCACGCGGGAGATGATGATCTTGGGGCCCTTTTCGGTGCTCTTCACGTCCACGATATAGATTTTGATGTAATCGCCCACCTTGAGGCGCTCGCCCGGGATCTGCTCCTTTCTGGGCAGCAGGGTTTCGGACTTGCCGATCTCCACGGTGGCGTCGCCGGTGACGGGATCCACGTTGGTCACCTTGGCGGTGACGATCTCCTTGTTGCGGCTCTGGAACTCCGCCAGCACCTGCTCGTGCTCGATCTCGCGCACGCCCTGACGGACGGTGTGCTTCACAGTCTGGGCGGCGATGCGGCCGAGGCTTTCCAGCTTCAGCGGGATCTGCACCTCGTCGTCCAGCTGGGCGCCGGGCTTGTAGGCCTGAGCGTCTTCCACGGTGATCTCAAGGCGGTCGTCAAAGACCTCTTCCACCACCAGCTTATGCAGGTAGATGTGCAGCTCATAGGTGTTTTTATCCAGTTCGCAGGTAATGCCCTCTTTCACGCCGTATTCTTTTCTGGCGGCCACGGCGATGGCGTTGCAGACCTTCTCGCAGAGCTGGTCTTCCGAAATGCCCTTTTCCTTCTGAAACAGCAATAATGCGTCACGAAAATCCGTATTCATTTTTTGGTAATACTCCCTTTCCTTCCGTTTTAAAAATTGGGGTCAAAATCGTCAAGCCGGATGCTTGACGCGTCTTTCTTATCAAACGTATAGAGAGAGCCGTCCGGGAACTCCACGGTGACCTGCCCGTCCTCATAGCCTCTCAATACGCACTTGTGTACCTTCGCGTCGTTCACCGCGGTTCGGAACTTCACGGTGAGATCCGCGCCGATGAAGGTCTTAAAATGGAAATCCCGCACCAGCTCGCGCTCGATCCCGGCGGAGCTGATCTGCAGGTTGTAGCTCTGCTCGATGGGGTCCGCCTCGTCGAGAGGCGCGTCCAGCGCGTCGTTCATGGCCACGCAGTCGTCAATGGAAACGCCGCCCTCTTTGTCGATGATGATGCGCAGGTACCAGTTGGCGCCCTCCTTGACGAACTTCACGTCCCACAGGACCAGCCCCAGCTGCTCCGCCAGGGGTGCTGCGATCTCCCACACGGTATTGACGGTGTTGCCGCCCTTCTTTTTCTCCGGCATAGCGCCCTCCTGCCCGCCGCGCGAACGGATCCCCCGGGAGCGATCCTCCGCCGCCCCGAGGAAAAAGACCGATGCCGCGCGCCGATCAAAATTTCATTACAACAAAACAAATGAGCGGGTCGCCCCACTCATTGTCAATGCCTAACTTAGTAACAGATGTATCTTATCATATT
>CADAMO010000060.1 GCA_902788995.1 Oscillospiraceae bacterium | reverse complement strand
GTTAATTGTTTGATTCGCAACTACAATTTTGGAGTTTCCTATGCTCTTTTTCAATATCTATTTTTGCCTATCCCACAATTTTCCGTGAAGAGGCAAAATCTGAAACAGAAATGAACTACCGAACAGGAGAATAAAAAGACCGCCCTTGAACCGTGTCAAAGGCGGATATTGCTGCGTTTGCCGATAAAAAAAAGGATCCTGTCGCATTTGGAATTTCTAAATAAAATGTACCAAATTTCGACAGGATTCCAATTTTCCCACCGTGTTTTTTTCATGCATTCAGCCATTCCATTAAATAGAATATGTGTGCAGAAGCGGTCGAATGGCGATTACTGGCAGTAGAGATACTATTAGAATTTCTCATTAATATAAACTATAGCTATCGCATATTTTTTCTTGTTTTATCCTCAATAAACCACCTTTGAACAACGACAAAGGTGGAAATGGAAATATGTATTGTTTTTATCGAGATAAACCTATTTTAATTGTGTACTAACAGGTGAAAAGCTACTTTTTATCAGTAACCAAATTTTCTCTATACTGATTCAATTCTTTTCTTGAAATTATTTTAACGCTCTGATTTGGAGAATAGTTTTCTACAATCGTCGCAGACCAATTTCGCATAACATTGTGCTGAACATTTGGGGTTACCTTGTGAGGAATTCGTTTCATAATAATCTTTACCATACAATCACCTCTTAAACAACTGTGGAACAGAATCAAAAAGCAAGCATGAAAAAGCAACAAGTTCCTCTTTTAGTATCGCTTCTTTTTCTTTGTCAATAGTAATTCTGTTTTTGCCATCCAATGCAATAACAGCAACTACTGCATCATCCTTATCACAAACAGGCCAGCATATACTCCATTTTAAGTTCGATGTTCGATCAATCTGATTTTTATTCAGTTGATACCCAGTTCCATTTGTGTGTTCTAAATCATCATCATATACCATCATTTTGTTTTGATAACAGATTCCTACCAACCCCTCCTGATTTGGATATACTTCAAACTGAAGATCCTTAGTTATTCCCTGTTCAGCAATCAAATCAATGTTTTTTATTGAAAAAAAGCGTTTTACATTTCGAATGTGCAACTTATCAATAGTTTTATAAAGCAAGGGATTCTTGGGAACAAATATTCTAATATCAAAAGATGACGAATCAGATAAAAACCTTTTTCCTAATGAACTTGAAAGAATACTCTTATTCATTTTAATTAATGAATTTCTTTGTTCTAAGATATGATCATGTTTTACTATGGTGACAATCAAATTTAATGATAAACCAACTGTTGATACAGCTATTCCTATCCACAAACAATAGTCTTGTATAGTTGATATATCAATTGTAGTGCCTATTATTCCATACTTGACAAGTTTATCGAAAATAAGTGTTGAGTTTGCTAAATAAGATAAAAAAGCAGAGATTGTAGACAATAAAGTCACTGAGATAATCTGTTTTACTATTTTTCGAGCCATTGTTTTATGTCTCCTGTGATTCTTCTTATAAAATATAGCATATTAATGCTGTTTTTGCAAGATTTTATAAAAGAATCAAACAATTGAAAACCATTTTTATATGGCCTTTTTCTATATTGTTAATGTTGCAATATAAATTCTTCCCCCCATCTCTGTATAGGTCTAATTTGTTGATTGACAATACAACAGGAGCTTAATGGATGGAAGCAATGGTTTGAAGCAGCGAAAACCAGCGAGATTCCCGCATTGGTAAAATGCGCAACGCAGAAAGAAAAACGGCAGCATGGTCTCGCCGCACATGCCGTCTTTCCAATCAGTACAGGTAAGCTGGAGGGATTCAACAACAAAATCAAGGTGGCAAAAAGAATCGCGTATTGCTATCGGAATGACGACTACTTCTTCACCCTGATTCGTTACCTGTCTTTGCCTTCAACTAAAGGATTATCCCCCAACTTTCCGTGATGAACCAATAAAAAGGCTGCCCCTGAACTGTATCAAAGGTGGATATATATAGCGTTGTCAAATAAAAATGGAACCTGTCATTTTTGGTAAAATCACAAATAAAGTGTACCAAATACCAACAGGATTCCATTTTCGATTCAAGAACTTTTTCGGCATCGACGGATTTAACACTGTTCACGTACTCAGCATATATGCTTTGCATGTCCACCGGAAAGATCCTTTGCCCTTTCTTTAATATTTGCAGGGGTGTTCTGGAAGAACTGAATCTGCATGACAAACATATCAGAACACTTTTGAAAAGTCAAGTTCTTCTTTGAAAACGAATGATCCTGAAAAAAGAATTAAAAGAAATCGGTTGGGGCTGCTTTCACTTCTTCTTGCTCGTTCGATAAGACAGCCCCTGCTGTGTGGGCGGCGGATGGCGCGCCGCTGTTTGTTTATGTTTGCTCGGCTCTTACGCCGGGTTTATTTTTTGAAGGCGGCGGAAAAGAAATCCACGATCTTCCTGAAGAACCGGAGGAGCAGCTCCCGGAAGGAGAGCTTTCCGCCGGGGGGCGGAATCGTCCTTCACCGCGCCGGCGGCGGTGATCATCACCGTTTCATCCGACTTTTGCAAGGTATAATACCCGCCCACGTCCGGGGCGAGGGCCTTGCCGTTGGCGTAGACGTTCACGTCCTCATCGTTGAATCCGGCATAGGCGACGACGTTGAACCGCAGCGGCTTGTCGGAGATCCACCGGACGGTGCCGGAGCTGCAGACCGCATAGGTCTCGCCGTCGCCCATGTCGATCAGGTAGTGCATCTTGTTGAGGTTGCCTCTTGCTAAATCAAGTAAAATACAATATAATATTAAGGTAGACTGCGAACAGGAGATAGATTTATGAAAACCACCTTCAATAAAACAATCAGCGTTCTGCTCTCTCTGCTCATGCTGCTTTCCGTCTTCGGCGGCGCGGGCTTGCAGGCGTTTGCGGCAGAAGAAAGAGTCATGTTTCTTGAAGCCGACGGCTCACAGCGCTGGGTTTACGACCCGATCGGCATGAACGACAGCACCTATGAGCTTGTCGGCGGAGAAGACGGCACAAGGTGGTACGTAACCGGCTCCTATGTGTCGCCGAACGAGGGCTTGTACGCCACCTTGCACCACGGCGTTACCGTCAGAGGCGACGTCAGCCTGATCATACGGGATAACCTTCACCTGACGATCGAAGGCGGCATTTATGTCGCCGAAAACAGCAGGCTGACGATCTACGGCCAAAGCAACGCTCCCAACGGTGTGAACCATTATTCCACCGGCGTCCTGAGTGCTGTTGCGACCGATAACGCCGCAGGCATTGGCGGCAAGGAAGGCGTTCGCGGCGGTCATATCGTCGTCAACAGCGGCTGCGTCGAAGCCCGCGGCGAGGACGGCGCGGGTATCGGCGGCGGCTATGATGAAGCCAGCGGCTTTCAGTCGGTCACCATCAACGGCGGTATTGTTACCGCGACCGGCGGAGCCGGCGGCGCGGGCATCGGCGACGGCGCGAAAAACACAAAGAGCACCGGCGCCGTCATCACCGTCAACGGCGGCGACGTCACTGCATACGGCGGAGACGGCGGCGCAGGCGTCGGCGGCGGAAAAAACAGCGAAAGTTCGAACGTTTCCGTGTCCGTCAACGGCGGCACAGTCAACACGACCGGCGGCGTAAAAGGCGCCGGCATCGGCGGCGGGCAGAACCGCGGCAACGGCACAGTCAGCATTACAGGCGGTACTGTCACCGCAAACGGCGGCGAAGAAAGCGCCGGCATCGGCGGCGGCAGTGAGGGCTCCGCCGAAAAGCCCGTGTATATTTCCGGCGGTGAAGTAAATGTTTACGGAAGCACCCGTGCGGCGGGCATCGGCGGCGGCTACAGAAGAGACGGCAACGACGTATATATCAGCGGAGGAACGGTTTACGTAAGATCCGGTCTTTACGCCGACGGTATCGGCTGCGGTCAGTATAACAGCGTATATAAAGACGCGAACCAGGCGAGACTGACCGGGAACACCTATATCACAGGCGGCCGGGTCACTGTCGAAACGGAAAAGCCCAAAACAGAAACCAACGATTTCGGCAGCGCGATCGCCTGCACCGAGGGGTATGAGGTCCTGATCGAAAACGCCTTTGTCCAGGCGACTTCTTACGGATTCGGTGCGGGGATCGGCGGCAACAACAACCAATACAGACAGAGCGGTACGATCAACATCAAAAACGCCTACGTTATCGCAACCTCCGTCGACGGACCCGGCATCGGCAGACAGGGCAATCCCCCAAGCTCAAACAGGATCACGGAGAACCACGCCGTTGTGAATATCGAAAACAGCTGCGTATTTGCCGCTTCCCGCGACAGGGGCGCGGGGATCGGCGGCGGAAACGACGGAGACGGCTGCACCGTGACCATCAAAGACAGCGAGGTCACGGCCATCGGCGGCGCCATCGATTATAACTGGTACGCCGAGCACGGGCCCATCGTCAGCCGGTTTAAGCTTGTGAAGCTCCAGAACCTGTTCCGTTACTTCTCCGGCATGTACGTAAACGCTGCGCTTACCGCCCTGAACCATCTTACCCGCTCCGGGAAATACAGGGGCGCAGGGATCGGTGGCGGCGATAAGGGCAAGGGCGGCAATGTCACGATCATCAACAGCGACGTGCTCGCTGTCGGTGGCGGTGACGGCGCGCGCGCAATCGGGCACGGCCATGATACCGGCGAAACCAACGGCATGCTGACGCTGGGCGGCAATATGGCCGTTTTTGCCGGAGCCGCTGAGGATTCTCTTTCCCCGGCGGCAACTGCCGACAGAAATGCGGCAAGCTTTAATAACTACGTGGTCCATTTTTATCCCTGCGAGCACAGCGGCGCCGATTACCGGAGCCTGCCGGACGGCCACGCGGCGGAAGCCTGCGCGTATTGCGAAACAACGTTTGACGAAAACAGCCTTGCAGCGCATACGTTCGGCGCGGATCAGAAGTGCGCCGTCTGCGGATATCAGGGCGTTCAGGTGACGTATTCTTCCGGCAACTTTGAAGGGTATATGGCGCCTGTGGTGATCGGCAGGGGCGCGGCGCTCACCCTTCCCGGAGCGGGAGAATTTGACTGCGAAAAATACGGCTGGCTGCAGTCCGGCTGGCTGGTCGACGGCGTCGTCCACGCCTTCGGCGATCGGGTCGTCCTGTCAAAGGACACCACCATTACCGCCGTCTACGATATCGCGCACGACGTATTTATCGTGGATTCCGAGGGCGGCGCTGTGACTGCGGATCAGAGCTTCGTCCTTTCCGGCGAAACGGTCCATCTTACCGCGAAAGCGGAAAAGGGCTATTCCTTTACAGGCGTCAGGATCCGCGCGGACGGAAACACGATCTACGAAAAAAGCGGCGACAGCCTGGAGGCTTCTCACAGCTTTTCCATGCCGAACGCCAATGCCGCGATCTATTCCGTTTTTACGAAGAACGTCTATCGCCTTGCCGCGGATGACGACGGATTCCGCGTCAGAGTGGAACTCTCTGCGGATACGGCCTCTGTCGGCGACAGGATCACGGTTTCAGTGCCCAGGATCAACGGCGTGGAAGGTATCGTCATCACAGAGGTCGATTCCGGCGAAACGCACGCCGTGCCCCTCAACGCGGCGGGACAGGCAAGCTTTGTCTTTGACTGGGAGAGCGACGTTCGCATCACGCCCGGCGGCCTGCATGAGCATGACGGCGTCGTCTTTACGCCCTGGGGCGCGAACGAAAGTGAGCGGAGGTCGTTGCCCGCATCCGGCAGCGTCTTCCTCGTCGGCGATATTACGCTCGATGAAGCCTATACGCCCAGTAAAAACGTGGATATCTGTCTCAACGGCCATACGATCACGGCATCCGATGCTTTCGGCGATCCGTATATGTTTGACGTGGCGGCGGCGCAGCTTTGCGTCTGCGATCACGATAACGCCGGCGTGATCGACGCGCGCGGAAAAGGCGGGCTTGTAAGGCTTTACAACGCAAGATTTACCCTGAACGGCGGCACGCTGACCGGCGGCGACGCCGATACCGGCAGCGTGATCACGGTTGTTGAAACGAACAATTACGAAACATACGCGGGCTTTACCATGCACGGCGGCGTGATCACGGGCAATACGGGGCGCTCGCAGGGGATCGTCAGCACAGGCAACGCGCCGATCCGTATTGACGGCGGCACGATCACCGGCAATACCGCTCCGACGGCGATCACCGTGCAAAAGAATTGCCGGTTCGAGCTTTCCGGCGCCCCGGTGATGACGGATAATATCCCGGCTGGCCACAGCTATCAGAGCAACGTTCTGCTTTCGGGCGGCGCGATCAACGTCAAGGGCAGACTTTCCGACGCCGCGAGGATCGGCGTCAGCGTCAACGCGGCGCCAGGCTCCGGCGGCCACGTCACGTTTACGAACGGCCTTTCCGGCAACGGAACGGTTGGGAGCTTTTTCAGCGACGACGATGCAAAAGCGGTCGGCATTTTTGACGGGGAAGCGGCGTTAGGCGTTCCGGCAACAGTGTGCTTTGACGCAAACGGCGGCTCCGGCGAAATGGACGACGTAAGGCTTGCCAACGGCTCGCAGTACCCCCTGCCCCCGTGCTTATTCACGGCGCCCGCCGGCGTCTTTGCGGGATGGAAAATCGGGAACAGCAGCGAAGTCAGGCAGGAGAACGAAAGGGTCACGGTGTCCGGCGACCTGATCCTTTCCGCCGCATGGGAGAATTCCGGCAGCGAAACGGCGTTTATCGAGCCGCACGTCCACCGCTGGGAGATCAAGACCGACGCCGCCGACGCTTCAAGAGCCACCGTCAGATGTGTCAATGCGGTATCGGAATGTAACGAATCGGACGCAAGGTGGGCGCAGATCACGGTAGAGGGCAGGTCCGGCGCATATACAAAGGTCTACGACGGAAAAGCCGTCGCGGCGCAGGTCGCCGTTCAAACGGCGTCGCCATATGAAAACGCCTTTTTTGACGGAAGCCTGATCTCCGTCGGCAGCGTTTCCTATTACGACGAATCCGGCAATAAACTGACCGAAGCGCCGGTGGAAGCCGGCACATACACCGCGATGGCAACCGTCAGCCCCGTCAACGGCAGAGGTCTTCCCGCCGTCATCCGCCAAACGATCACCATTGTAAAGGCCGCGGCCCCCGCAATCACGGTCAGCGGCGTTGATCTTGCGCCATTGGCCGCAGCGCAGCCGATGGCGGAAATCGGCAATGTCTCCGCTTACGGCACGGTCTTCACGCGGCTGAACGGCGGGAAATGGACGCCGGGGATCTGTACGGCGAAGGAGCCGGGCGAATATACCGTAGAGTGGTACTTTGCGGGTAAAAACTACGAAAACGTCCATTCCGCCGAGAATCCGGGAACGGTCCGTTCCTCCATTTCCGACGTCCACAGCCACGATGATATCGATTTCATCCGCTGGACGGGCACGGATTCCCTGCCGACGCAGCCGGGCAATTACTTTTTGACGGATAACGTCACCCTGACGTCCGACTGGACGCCGGCCGACGGCGTCAATCTTTGCCTGTTCGGCAAAACGGTCGATCTGAACGGAAAGTATTTCGTGATCGAAAGCGGCGGCGTTTCCCTCTTCGGGGACGGCGAAGGAACGATTCGCGGAAGCGGGGGCGTGTACGCCGGCAAAGAAGCGTCACTTTTCTCTCACAGCGTTGTTTATGACCAAATAAACAACGGCTTCGTTTACAGCAAGTTTGATGGTCTGGGCGCAGCGCTGATGGTTTCCGGCGCGTTTAAGATGGATGGCGGCAGGATTGTAAACTCCCACGGTTATACGGGCGGGGTGCAGCTCGGCCCCGATTCCGGCTTCAGCGTCAGCGGCAGTCCTGTTATTCAGAACAATACCGGCAACGGCGGAAAAACAAGGAACGTATATCTTGCCGACAGCTCCATTTTTATTCATATAGAAGACGGGCTGACGGGCTCTGCTTCAATCGGCCTTTACGCCAACGCCTTTAACGGCGGGGATGAAGAATACGTTCTGACCGATGATTTCGCGTCTCACTGCCCCGGGCTTCTCCCCGCCGAAGTGTTCAGCCTTGACAATGCGCTTGACAGCACCTACATGATCGGCCTGTCAGAAGCCGGGAATGCCGTGATCAAACATCACGTTCATCAGTTTGAAATCAGACTTTCAGAGGGCCGGGAAGACAAGGCGGAATTCCGCTGCCTGAACGAAGAGGACTGCCCGCTGTGCGGTCAGGTCGTTACGGCGCAGGTCTTTGCCGAGGACGCCGTTTATGACGGCGAGGAACACGAGGGTCGTCTGGAGGTGCGCCTTGACGGAATCCCGCTGGAGAAGGCAAACAGCAATGAGCTTGCGATAGAACTCGGCGGCAAACATCATCTGTATTGTACGGATATCTATTATTATGACAGATTCAACGTAAGAGTGGACCGGCCTGCCAGAGATGAGAACGGCAAAATCGTCTATATCGACTGCGCGCCGTACGAGGAAGGCACGTATACCGTCAGGGCGGATCTGATCTATAACAATTTTGCGGACAATACCGAGGAACGCATTGTGATCAAAGCGCCCATGACCATTCACAGCCATCAGGCGGCTGACCCGATCAGGGAAAACGAGCGCGCCGGCACCTGCCTGACGCCTGCCGCATATGACGAGGTCGCCTACTGCGCCGTCTGCGGCGAGGAAATGAGCCGGGAGACAAAAACGGGCGACTTCGGTTCTCACGTTGAGACCGCGATCCCGGAAACGGCGGCGGACTGCGCGCATACCGGGCTTACGGAGGGCGTCAAGTGTTTCGTTTGCGGCAGGCTGCTGCGGGCCCAGACGATCATCGCAAAAACGGAGCATACCCCCGGCGAAGCGGTCAGGGAGAACGAGGTCGCGGCAACCTGCAGCGCCGAGGGCCGTTACGACGAGGTGGTTTCCTGCAGCGTATGCAAAACGGAGCTCAGACGCGAGACAAAGACCGTTGAAAAAATTGCCCACACGCCGGGCGAAGCGGTTAAAGAGAACGAAACAGCGGCAACCGTTGACGCAGAGGGCGGTTACGATACGGTCGTATACTGCGCGATTTGCAGCGAGGAACTGTCCCGGGCGCATACGGTAATTGAAAAGCTCCCCCCTGAACCCACGGAACCCACGGCTCCGTCCGATGCTGACGACAGCCTCTGTAAATACTGCGGCAGGGACCATTCCGGCAGCTTCTGGCAGCGGATCATCGGCTTCTTCCATTCGATCCTCTATTTCTTCGCACACCTTTTCGGGAAGATGTGATAAAAGCCGACAGGAAACAAGACTGCATTCCCACCCTAAAGTGAGTTTGCAGTCTTCTTTTATTGCAATACGGATATAATTGCGGTCAATTACGCAACACCGCTTGACATTATGACGATAATGCATTATATTTTTTTTCAGGTATTTTTTTCAGAAAGAAAAAATATGTGTTTGCGAAGGAGGCTGCGTATGGAGGAAATCAGGAAAGAAGTCCGCTACGTGGGCGTGAAAGAAAACCTGCTGTTCGGTCTGGCCAACGCGGGCCAGTGCTTCAGCTATAACATGTTTACCGGCTCGTTTTTGTCCCTGTTTTTTATCAAGGTGTTCGGCATCCCCAACGGCGCGGTGGCCACCATGCTGCTGGTGCTGGGCATCTGGGACACGATCAACGACCCCATCATGGGCGGCATTGTGGATAAAACGCATACGCGCTACGGCAAGCTGCGCCCGTACCTGCTGTTCGTGCCGATCCCGCTGGCGGTCACCACGATCCTGTTCTGGGGCGGCCCGCTGCTGCTGCAGAACACCCGGGAGCTGACGGTCAAGATCGTGTATATGTATATCTCCTATCTGCTGTGGGAGTTCTTCTATACCCTCGGCGACGTGCCCTACTGGAGCATGAGCGCCGCCATAAGCCCGTCCCCCTCCGACCGCACGCGGGCCATCACCACGGCGCGGTTTTTAAGCGGCTTTATCGGCGGCATCGCCACCGTCGTGATGCTGCCGGTGCTGATCGACCTCTCCAACACCGGAAAGATCGGCTGGTCCCTGCGGGAGGTGTTCGCCTTCAGCGGCCTGATCTCGGCCGTGTTCATCCTGGGACTGTTCAGCCTGGCGGGGCTGTTCGTGAAGGAGCGCGTGGTGCAGCAGGTGGAGGAGACGAGCTTTTTCGACGCCTTCCGGTTCCTGGGCAGGAACAAGCCATTGCTGCTGATCATCCTGAGCAACGCTTTGGGAACGGTCTCCGCCGTGGCGGGCGTGTTCGGCGCGTTTTACTACACCGAGGTGCTGAACCTGATGTCCTGGAGCAGCGTGATCTCCGTCATCGGCGGGGTCGGCGGGCTGTTCGGCATGATGAGCATTTCCGCCGTCAAAAAACGGTATGACAACCGCCAGATGGCGGTCATCAACAAGGTGATCCCCGCCGCGCTGGGCACGGTGGCGTTTTTCTGCGGGATGCGGCACTATGATATCTGGTACGTGGTGATCCCGATCATCGGCGTCAAGAACCTGCTGTCGGGCGTGTTCGACGCGTATAACTCCGTGGTCTCCACCGAGATGATCGGCGACACGGTGGACTATATGGAGTGGAAGACCGGCGTGCGCAACGAGGGCATGGCCTTTTCCGTGTTGACCTTCGTCGGCAAGCTGCAGGGGCGGCTGTCCACGTCGCTTGGCACGGCGCTGCTGCCGTTGATCGGCTATTTTGTCACCGAGCAGGTGCAGCCCGACGGCACCATCGAGACCGTTTCCAACTGCACGCAGGCCTTCGGGCAACCCACGCAGTTCTGGCTGTGGGCGTTCTTTACCGTGTTCCCGGCCCTCACCAGCCTGCTGTCCATCATCCCGTTTCACTTCTATGAGTTGAAGGGCGACCGGCTGCGGGAGATCCGCGAAGAGATGAAACTGCGCCGCGAGGCTTCGGCCGCCGCGGCCAACGGAGGTGCGACCGATGAAAGAGGATAAATACTGTCCCAAATGCGGCAAAAAGCTGTCGCTGTTCTACCTGAAGCCCAACTGCCCCGGCTGCGGGGTGGATCTGCTGCGCTACGACGCGGAGGGCCGTCTGGAGAGGGACGCCGCGCAGGCGGCGAAGGAAGTGGAAGACCTGTGGCGTTTTTTGCGCAAAGCGGACAAGGCGCGCGTCATTGAGAGATACTGCGCCAAAAAAGGAAAGCCGCTGCCGTGGGAAGCGGAAACTGCCTCCGCCGACCGGACGGAGCCGACAAAGTCACAGGAGGAACAGACATGAAGAAAAACGATCAAAACGGATATCCGTCCTTATACAGAAACAAGCTGGACGCGCTGCGCAAAAAGACGTTCCGGCCCTGCGGAACGCTTGACGTCAGCGTAAGCGTCAGCCGGGAGCCGACGCCGCCCGAAGACAAGGACAGCCTGACCTACCGGCGCATCTGGCCAGGCGAAGTCTGGGCGAAGCATGTTTTCGACTGCGGCTGGTTCCACGTGACCGGCGCGCTGCCGGCGGACTTTGAGAAGAAACCATACGTAATTCAGATCAACATCGGCGGCGAGGGTCTGGTCTATGACAGCGACGGCGCGCCCTACGAGATGGTCTCCGCCAAAATGCATCCCGTCGATTATCTCGCGGCGGAGACCGGCAAGAACGTCGTGCGCCTCACCGATCGGATCGTCAGGAACGGACAGATCGACTTTTATATGGACGCTGGCTTCAACGGCGCCGTGTTCCTGGCGCCCTTCGGCGTGGGCGTGTTCCGGTACGCCCGACTGGCGGAGGTGGACGAAGCGTTTTACGCCTTTTATTACGATTACCTTGCGGTCCTTTCGCTGTACGCCTCCCTGCCCAAGTGGGACGGCGCGGATATCCTGGCCGCGCTGAACAAAGCCTACGACGCGGCGGTCTCCGGCGACACGGAAACGGCAGGGGCGGTCCTGCGGCCCATCCTGCAGGCGGGGCCAACGGATTTCACCCTGTACGCCGTGGGTCATTCCCATCTGGATCTGGCGTGGCTGTGGCCGGTGCGCGAAACGAAGCGTAAATCCGCCCGCACCTTCACCAAGCAGCTTAACAACATCGGGCGCTACCCCGGATATATCTACGGCGCGTCGCAGCCCTGGCAGTTCGAGTACCTGCGGGATCACGAGCCGGCGGTGTGGGAGCGCATCAAAACGCAGGTGGCGCTCGGAAGGCTCGAGCCCCAGGGCGGCATGTACGTGGAGGCGGATACCAACCTGTCCGGCGGCGAGGCGCTGATCCGCCAGCTCTGGTACGGCAAGACCTTCTTCCGCAGGGAGTTCGGCAAAGAGATGGAGATTTGCTGGCTGCCCGACGTTTTCGGCTACAACGGCAACCTGCCGCAGATCCTCAAGGGCGCCGGGATCCCGTACTTCTTCACCATCAAGCTCTCCTGGAACGAGCACAACAAATTCCCGTTCCGCTCCTTCAACTGGAGCGGCATCGACGGCAGCGAAGTGCTGGTACACATGGCGCCGGACGAGGACTACAACTCCGGCGCGCTGCCCGCCTCCACCCGGCACGCCTATGAGAACTACCCCGAAAAGGACGTCTCCGGCGAGGCGCTTTACGTGTACGGCGTGGGCGACGGGGGCGGCGGCCCCGGCGAAGGGTTCATCGAGCTGCTGCGCCGGCAGGAAACGCTGGCGATGACGCCCCGGGTCGTCTTTTCCCCTGCCATAGACTTTTTCAAGAGGCTGGAGACCTATCGGGAGAAGCTGCCCGCCTACCGGGGGGAGCTGTACCTTGAGAAGCATCAGGGCACCTATACCACCCAGGGGCGCAACAAGCGGTTCAACCGCAAAACGGAGTACGCGCTGGAGGATCTGGAAACGCTGTGCGCGGCGGCGTGGCTGAAGGGCCGCCCCTACCCGCAGGAACAACTGGACGCCTGGTGGAAGGAAGCGCTGCTGTACCAGTTCCACGACATTATCCCCGGCAGTTCGATCAACCGGGTCTATAAAGAATCCACCGCCCGCTACGCCCAGATGCTGCGGGAGATCGAGGCGGAAAAACGCGCAGCGCTGCGGTATCTGGCGGGGGAGGGAAGCAACCGGCTGGTCTACGATCCGCTGTCTTTCGCGGCGGAACCGGAGAAGGAAACGGAAGCGGACGACGCGCTGTTCGTCAGCGGCGACTATATGAAAAACCGTTACCTGCGCGTCCTTTTCAACGAAAACGGCGAGATCCGTTCTCTGTGCGGCGGCGACGGCACGGAATACTGCGCGGATTACCTCAACCGGCTGAAGCTGTTTTTCGACAAGCCGCTCTTTTACAACGCGTGGGATATCGACTGGAAGTACCACGACCGCCCCGGCGTGACGCTGAAGGCGCACCGATACGAACTGAAAAAGGACAAGACGCGGGTAACGCGCATCAATTACTACCGGCACGGGAAAACCGCGATCCGGCAGGAGGTCTCCCTCGGCGCGGCGGACGATTTCGTCACCGTCCGTACCGAGGCGGACTGGCACGAATGTTTTCAGATGCTGCGGGCAGAATTCCTGCCGGCCGTCAAGGCGGACGAGGTGGCCTGCGATATCCAGTACGGCACGATCCGCCGTTCCACCGGCGACAAAACGGCTTTGGAAAAAGCGCAGTTCGAGATCTGCGCCCATAAATACGTGGACGTCTCCGACGGGGAGAAGGGCTTTTCCCTGATGAACGACTGCAAGTACGGCCACCGGGTCAAGGAGGGCCTGCTCTCCCTGAACCTGCTGCGCGCGCCGGTCTTCCCGGACCCGCACGCGGACCGGGGCCGACACGAATTCACCTATGCCATCTATCCGCACACGGGCCCGCTTTCCAAAGAGACGCTGTCCCGCGCGTACCGGCTCAATAAGCCGCCGGTCGCTTTTACCGGCGATCACGGGTTTGCGCCTCTCGTCACGGTCGACAACGACGAAATCGTGACCGAACTGGTCAAAAAGGCTTACGACGGCGACGCGCTGATCGTCCGGCTTTACGAATCGCAGGGGAAAGACGCCGCCGCGGCGCTCAAAACGGATTTTGCTTTCCGGGACGCGTTTGAAACCGATCTGATGGAGGAAACCCCCGCGCCCGTCGATCCGGGAAAGCTCACGTTCCGCCCGTTTGAGATCAAAACCGTCAAATTTGTTCTTTAAAAAGGCTGGCCATGAAAATCGGCAAATAAATAAATGACAGGGGACGGTTCCAATGACATTAAGTTAACCCCTGCCTGAAATAATAGTTTTATAAAATTTCAAAAAAAGACTTGACAAATGCATAAAAATGTGCGGCCGCGCTGACAGCAATTCAATTTTCAATGGTTGTCAGCGCGGCCCTTGAAGTGTCAATGCAAATTGCGCTTCAAGGAGGGACTAAGCTTGATCCCAATCTCTCAATGAGTTAAGTAATATCAATATCAAGTTTATCCAACAGCGTCTGGGAAGCCTTGGTGATTTCACCGGTATACCAGACGTTGTTGATTTTCACTTTACGGATATATTTCAGGTAATCAAGGAAATCTGCAATGGAATATTTTTTCGTTAAGTCTTTTTCATGCAGCTTGTTGTATATTTTGTAAACAAGCATAAGTGACAATTGATTCAGGAATGCCCACGTTTCAACAGAATACTGCGATTGGAGATATGTTTTATGTGTTTTTGTACCGATTGTCATTGAACCGTCAGTTCAATTCCGGGAGGGAGAAATGGCCTTTTTTCGTTTGTGAATAACCAACAAAACCGGATTGAATTATTTTTGCAACTTTTTTGGTTCTTCACGGAAAATTGTGGGATGGGTATCTTACAGACGGCAGGGACAGGTAACGAATCAGGGTAAAGAAGTAGTCTTCATCCCGATAACC
>CADAMO010000059.1 GCA_902788995.1 Oscillospiraceae bacterium | reverse complement strand
AAAGGGGAGAAGGCAAAGAACGTGGTCTTCACGGTCATGGACCACATTCAGGGCGGCAACGCGCCCTACACTCCCGATACGCTTGAATACAAGGCGCTGCACGGCGTCACGGCCCGTGCGGACCATCTGATGAAGCTGGTCCACTTTGACCTGAGCAAAAAGCTGCCGGGCATCCACAGCCTTTCCGAGCTGGCCGATCCTTTCTTCTACAACAACCGGACCGGCGACGACGATACGATCCTGATTGAGGGGATTGAATCATGATACGGTTTGACAGCGACTATACCCAGGGGGCCCACCCCCGCATCCTTGACGCGCTGGTGCGTACCAACATGGTTCAAACCTGCGGCTACGCTGAGGATGAATACAGCGAAGAGGCACGGGCGCTGATCCGCAAGGCCTGCGAGGCGGAAAACGCGGACGTTCATTTCCTCATCGGCGGCACGGGTACCAACACCACGGTGATCGCGGCGTCGCTTCGCCCCTATGAAGGCGTTCTTTGCGCCGCCACGGGTCATATCAACGTCCATGAGAGCGGTGCCATCGAGTCCTCCGGCCACAAGGTCATCGCTTTGCCCGACGTAAACGGCAAGCTGACCGCCGCGGCGGCGGAGGCCTTTTGCGCCGTCTACGACGCGGACCCCACCAAGGAGCACATGGTCCGGCCGGGCATGATCTACGTCTCCCAGCCAACGGAGACGGGCACGGTCAATTCCGCTTCTGAACTGACGGCGCTGAAGGAGGTCTGCGACCGCCACGGTATGTACCTCTTTGTGGACGGCGCGCGGCTCGGCTACGCGCTGGCGGCGGAGGGCAACGACGTGACGCTGCCCTTCCTGGCGAAGACCGCCGACGTGTTCTATATCGGCGGCACCAAGGTTGGCGCGCTCTTCGGCGAAGCGGTGGTGATTGCCTACGACGCGCTGAAAACCGGCTTCCGCTATATGATCAAGCAGCGGGGCAGTTTGCTGGCCAAGGGGCGGCTGCTGGGGGTCCAGTTCCGGGAGATGTTCACGGACGGCCTTTACGAAGAGATGGGCCGCCAAGCCATCGAGGCCTCCCGGAGGCTGAAGGCTATTTTCGAGGGAGCCGGGTACCCCTTCGCCTGCGATTCCCCCACCAATCAGCAGTTCCCGATTTTGCCGGATGAAATGCTGGAAAAGCTCTCCGGGGATTTCGCCTTTTCCTTCTGGGGCAAGGCGGACGAGACCCATTCCGTCGCCCGGTTCTGCACCTCCTGGGCCACCACAGAGGAGGAGCTGGACGCGCTGGAAACCGCGCTGAACGCGCCGGTGTGAACGGAAAGCCCCGATTGGCTGATCGTAAAATAACAAAACAACCGGTCCCGGAACAGGTCGTTCCGGGACCGGTACGTATTTCTGATAGCAGAATGTATGCAGCGGCGTTTGCTTCAATCCTCCGTCAATCCGGCGTTTTTCCGGTAGCGCAGGTAATCCTCCAAAATGATCACCGCGGAGACGGCGTCCACCGTCTCTTTCCGTTTTTTGCCCCGGGTGTCGGTGGCGTTCAGGTAGCCGTGGGCGGAAACCGTGGTGAGGCGTTCGTCCCGCAGCGTCACGGGCAGGCCGCAGGCCTCTTTTAGCAGCGCCGCAAACTCCCGCACGGCCTGCGCCCTGAAGCCCTCGGTGCCGTCCATGTTCTTGGGCAGTCCCAGCGCGATCTCCTCGGCGGCGTGCTCTTTTGCCAGCGCCGCCAGCTTCTCCGCGAGCCTTTCCGCGCGCCGCTCGGTGACGACGCCCACGGGGGAGGCCAGCATTTCTTTTTTATCACAGACGGCGACGCCTGTTCTGACGTCGCCGTAGTCAACGGATAGTATCACCATATCGTGTTTAATCTTCCTGCTCGGGCTCGGGTTCGGGTGTTTCCGATGCGGGCGGTTCCGTGGCGGGCGGTTCTGTGGCGGGCGGTTCTGTGGCGGGCGGTTCCGTCGGCGCGGGGGCCTGGGTCGTCTTTGCCTCTGTGGTTGAGGAGGAAGCGGTGGTCGTCTCGTTGTTCACGCTGCCGCCGCTGCAATAGTGACAGTAACCGGGCAGGTTATCCGCCTTGTAATAGCCCACTTCCGTATCCCAGCAGCGGGAGGTGGCCAGCAGGCCCGTCTCGGTGCAGTAGGCTTTCTTCACGCACTCCTCGCCGTAGGTGAACTCTTTTTCGTCCAGCGTGCGGTGAACGCGGTTCATCACGTACTTATAAGCGTTGCCGGCGGGGTTGGAGCCGTAGTAGTCGATGTTGATCTCCCGGTTGTACTCAAAGCCAGCCCAGGTGGCGCAGACGTAATAGGGCGTGCCGCCCACGATCCATTTATCGCAGTTGTCGGAGGTGGTACCCGTCTTGCAGAAGGATCTGAAACCGTCGATCTTGAAGCGGTAGCCGGTGCCGCTGGAGTAATTGACCACGCACTGCAGCAGGTGCAGCATCACGTCCGCCGCGCCTTCGGAGATCACGCGCTCCGGCGTGCGGTCCGGCTCCAGCACGATCTCGCTGCCGCTGGCGTTGGTCACCTTGTAGTAGCTCCAGGGGCGGTAATACAGGCCCCCGTTGCCGAAGGTGGCGTAGGCCGCCGCCATTTCCAGCGGGGTCACGCCGTAGGCCATGGCGCCGATGGCCATGGGCGCGTAATCCTCATCCGCCGGTTCCAGCGTGGTGATGTGGAAGCGGTCCCGCAGGAACTCATAGCACGTCGTGGGGGTCAGCCGCCGGACGATCCGGGCGGGAACGGTATTCTTGGAGGGGGCGATGGCCTCGTCCAGCGTCATGAGCTGGCCGGGGTTGCCGGGGTCTCCGCCGTAGTTGGTAGGCCAGATCTCGCCGTTGCCATACAGGTCGATACCGTAGTTGGGGATATAAGAGGACCAGTAGAAGGTGTTCAGCTCAATGGCCGGGCAGTAGCAAGACAGGGGCTTGATGCAGGAACCCGGCTGCCGGCGGGAGGAGGTGGACATATTCAGCGTGCGGTTGGCGGTCTTTTTGCCGATACGGCCGACGGTGCCCATGATCCGTCCCTCATAGTCCACGATGATCATGGCGGACTGGATGGCGGGATCCTCCGGCGTGTCCTCCTCATCCGGGAAGCAGACGCTGCGGTTGTAATACACGTCTTCCATAATGCCCTGGATGCGCATATCCACCGCGCCGTAGATCTTCAGACCGCCGAAATACACCTTGCGGAAGGCCTCGCTCTCGGAATAGCCGTAGGTGGTCTGCAGATCGGCCATGACCTGCTCGATGATATAGTCGACGTAATAGCTCTGCACTTCGGATTCCGTGGTGATCTCCACCGCGGACTCGTCGTACTCGTCCTCTTCGGTCTCCTGATGAACGCCGATGAAATGGACCTCCTCTTCCAGCGCGGCGTTGTACCGCTCCTGAGAGATGTAGCCCTGCTCCAGCATATCGTCAAGGCATTCCACCGCGCGCTTGCGGTTGTTGTCGTAGTTGACGATGGGGTCGTATTTTCGCGGCGCGTTGGTGATGGAGGCGAGGATCGCCGATTCCATCAGCGTCAGCTGGTCCGGCGTTTTGCCGAAGTAGTATTCCGCCGCCGTTTTGACGCCGTAGCAGCCCATATCCAGATAGATGGTGTTGAGGTAAGCCTCCAGAATCGTATCCTTGTCAAAGTGCTTTTCCAGCGCCAGGGCGTTTTTGATCTCGGAATACTTCCGCTTGAAGGTACGGCTGTTTTCGCCGGTCAGGTTCTTGATGAGCTGCTGGGTGATGGTGGAACCGCCCTGTGAGAAGTGGTATTCCACCACAACGCCGATGGTACGCACCCAGTCGACGCCGTCGTGCATGTAAAAGCGCTTGTCCTCCAGCGCCACCACCGCGTTCTTCATATCCTCGCAGACTTCGTCAAGGCTGCACCAGATGCGGTTCTCGGTGCCGTGCAGACGCGCCAGCTCGATCTCGTTGCCGTCCTCATCGTTGCCGTAGATGATGGTGGTCTGGCTCTGGTTCGCCACGTAGGCGTCCAGATCGATATAGTCGACGCCGGCCACCTCCTTGGAGGTATCCACCGGGCCGAAGGAGAGAATGCCCACGTCGGTGAAAATGTCATAGGCGACAAGGCCGCCCGTGACCACGCCGATCATGAACAGCATGAGAAAGACCGTAAAAAAGACGGTCAGCCCACGGTGCTGCTTTCTCCTTCTTTTTTTCTTTTTTTTAGCGGGGGAAGTGTTCTGTGTTGCCATGCCTTTGCCTCGTATAAAGGGATGAAAGTCCCTGATTTTTGATTGACCGCGCCGTTGCAAACGACACTTACTCAGTATTATAGCACATATTTCCAAAAAAGTTTAGTCTATTTTTGAAAAATTTTTATTTTTTTTTGAAAGCTTTTTTTGTTGACTTTTACGGGCGTTGTTATATAATTTAAACGATGTTGTCGAAGAAAGGATGAACGATTATGGAATACAAAATGACCATCGCCGGGTGTGAGAGAGCGCTGCCCCTGTGCCGCCTCAACGACGACCTGATGATCGGCGCTTTTGTTATTTTCGGCGACGCTGAGCTGACCGTGGCCTGCGCCAGGGATCTGCTGAAACTCGCCCCCCAATATGATTATCTGCTGACGGCGGAGGCCAAGGGCATTCCGCTGATCCATGAGATGGCCCGGCAGCACGGCGACAAGAAGTATTTCGTCGCCCGCAAAAAGCCGAAGCTGTATATGACCGGCGTGTTTGAGGTGGACGTGCGCTCCATCACCACCGAAGGCGAGCAGAAGCTCTATCTGGATACGAAAGACGCCGAAATGATGAAGGGCAAGAACGTGCTGCTGGTGGACGACGTCATCTCCACCGGCAAATCGCTGGAAGCGCTTGAAAAGCTGGCGAAAAAAGCCGGGGCCAATATCTGCGGCCGAATGGCGATCCTCGCGGAGGGCGACGCCCAGCAGCGGGACGACCTGATCTATCTGGAAAAGCTGCCCCTCTTCAACCACAAGGGCGAAGTGGTAGGCTGATATGGGCCGGACGCGAATCCTTTCCGCGGAGGAGATACGCGCCGCGGAAAAACGGGCCGATGAAAACGGCCTCAGCTACTATCTGATGATGGAAAACGCCGGCAAGGGCTGCGCGGCGAAGATCGCCGCCGCGGCGGATCCCGACGGCGAGATCGTCATTCTCTGCGGCAAGGGCAGAAACGGCGGCGACGGCTTCGTCATCGCCCGCTATCTGTGCAGCGCGGGCTTCCGCGTCAGCGTGATCCGGATGTTCGACGAACCGTCGGACGACCTCTCCGAGCAGATGGCGGAGATCCTGCCGGAGGGCGTCAGGCAGTTTAACTATCTCTCGCACCGGTACGACTCCCTGAAGGCCATCGCCGGCGCCGCCGTTTTGGTGGACGCCGTTTTCGGCATCGGCTTCCGGGGGGAGCTGCCGGAGTATATCGCGGAGCTGTTCAGCCATTATCCGGAATACACCGCTGTCAAGATCGCCGTGGACGTTCCCTCCGGGCTTTCCGCCGCCAACGGCTCCTGCCGTGGCTGCTATCGGGCGGACCGGACCCTGTCCATGCTCTGCTTCAAAAAAGAACATGTCTATATGCCCTGGAAGGCCTATTGCGGAAAGACGGAGATCGTCTCCATCGGCTTCCGGCTGGACGACAAGAGCGGCCGCTCCTCGTTTACGGAGAAGGAGGCCGCCGCCGCGCTGCCCCCAAGGCCCTACGGGTCCCATAAGGGGACCTACGGCCACGCGCTGATCGTGGCCGGCAGCCGTTTTATGCCCGGTGCCGCCATGCTGGCCGCCCAGGGCGCGCTGAACGCCGGGGCGGGGCTGGTGACGCTGGCCTTCCCGGATTGCATCTACGGCGCGGTGACGGCGCAGCTGAAGGAGAATCTCATGCTGCCCCTGAACACCGCCCCCGACGGCAGCATCGCCGCAGAGAACGCCGCCGCGCTGGCGGAACGCTTCAGCCGGTACACCGCCGCCGCCGTTGGCTGCGGCCTGACCGTTTCGGACGAGCCCGCCGCCGTGCTGGAAACGCTGATCCGCCAGTACCCCGGTACGCTGGTGGTGGACGCGGACGGCATAAATCTCATTTCCCTGCATAAGGATATACTGGAAAACGCCTCCGGCAATCTGCTGCTGACGCCCCACCCGGCGGAGATGGCGCGGCTGACGGGGCTGACGGTGCAGGAGGTCAACGACGCGCGGGAAAAGACCGCAGCCTCTTTTGCGGCGGCCCACAACGTCACGGTGCTGCTCAAGGGCGTCAATACGGTGGTGGCCTCGCCCGACGGCAGGGTATATATCAACCCCACCGGCGCTTCGGCCCTGTCCCGGGGCGGCAGCGGCGACCTGCTGACCGGCATTATCACCGCCTTCGCGGCCCAGGGGCTGAACCCCTTTGACGCCGCCTGCCTCGGCGCGTATCTCCACGGCCTGACCGGGCAGATCGCGGAACGGAAGTTCACCTCCTACGCGGCCACCATGGAGCGGATCGTCAGCTGTATCCCCGACGCGTTTTCCGAAATGACAGCGGGAACGTGAGCGTATTTGAAAAAAATCATTCTGTCAGCTTTGCTGCTGATACCGTTATTGCTGTCCGGCTGCGGGGGAACGCTCTCCGCGCCGGATTTTCTTCCTTTGCAGGCTTTTTCCCTGTCGATGACGGTGCGCATCCATGAGAAAGACTTCCGCGGGGCGCTGACCTGCCGTTCCTATGAGGAGATCGAAGTGGATTTCACCGATCCGCCGGGGCTGTCCGTCTTCTCCGTCCGCACGGCGGGGGAGGGGTACGCCGTCCGCGTCGGGGACGTTGAGGACGACGTCGCGAAGGATTTCTGGCCGGAGGGCGCGCCGCTGCGGCTGCTGATCGAAACGGTGCGTACGGCGGTTTTTACCAACCACGGCGCGTTTGCGCCGGAGGGCGACGGGGGCGGCTGCTCCGCCGCGCTGACCGTCTGCGGCGCGCCGGTCACGGCGTCGTTCGATCGGGACGGTCTGCTGACGGAGATCCGGACGGAGACCTTTCAGGCGGACTTTTCCGGGGCGGACCCGGCTGAATGAGGATAAAACGGCAGACAAAACCACCGGCCGGGAGATCTGAGGTTCTCCCGGCCGGCGTGATATTTCATCTTATTGATTGTTATCCGACCAATCCGACGGTCTCGTCGTAGAGCTTGATCCAGGTGCCGGTGGCGAAGTTTCTCGCCCGCAGCAGCACCTCGCCGTCGTAGACTTCAACGATCCAGCCGCAGCCGTTGGCAAGATGACCGCCGTGGATGAAATCGAAATACAGATACGAGGGCAGGTTGATCAGCGTGATCGGGTTGCCGTTGTTGTTTTCCATGTACTCCACGGAACCGTATTCTGCGCCGATGACGCTGTCGGATTTCTTGTAACCGGCGTGGATGTGGCCGCTGATATAGAACACGTTGTCGTACTGCTTCAGGATCGCCACCACCGCGTCGGATTCGTTTCCGATGCCGCCTTCCTCGTCGGGGTCGTCCTTCTTCAGCTCCCAGTTATAGGGCAGGCCGTGGGTCTTGTTGATGGGCTGGTGCATGAACACGAAGATCGGCAGTCCAGTTTCGGCGGCCTTTGCCATCTCGCCCGCAAACCATTGCAGCTGCGTGTCGCTGAGATAGGCGTCGGTGTGGTCCTCTTCCGAGCCCAGAGCGATGAAGTAACAGCCGTTGATGATCTCGGAATAATACATGGTGGAGACGTCGCGCCCGGCGATCAGCTTGTTATATTTGCTGAACGTGACCTGCACGCCGTCCTCCGGATTGTCAAACTCCTCGCGGTTGGGGCCCCAGGTGTCGTGGTTGCCCACCACGATCAGCTTGTTGTCCGCGATATCATATTTGGAGAGGGCGTCCGTGAACACGTTCCACTGGTCGACGTAGCCGTGATCGGTGATATCGCCCACAAAGGCCACGGCGTCCAGCTTGTCCCGCGCGTCTGCCATGTCCTGCAGGCCTAACTCCAGCATGCCCTGAAAGATGAATTTGAAGTTGCCCCGCAGGTGTATGTCGGAGATGGCGGCGAAGCTGACGCGGCAGTTCTCCTCCGCGTGGGTGATCTTACCCTGCATTTTACCCTCGATCATACCCAGCGGCTGCGCCACTGTCATGAAGACGGAGAGGAACAGACTGACCAGTTTGACGAAAATGCTCAGAAACATAACGGAAACCCCTTTCTTTTCTATATTCTCATTATAATCCCTCATCCGGGAAAAAACAACCTTTTTTTTAAGCTGTAATTTAGTGAAATCCGCTATGATTGGTGCAGCAGAGACAGAAAGGCGGTCGGGAAACATGAAAAAGCTCACGGCGGTCGCCGCGGCGCTGGCGGTTCTGCTGGCGCTTTTGGCGGGTTGTGCAAAAAAGACGGAGACGGCGGAAGACGGTTCCGCTGCCGATGAGATGCGCGTCACGTTTTTTGACGTGGGGAAGGGTGACTGCATCCTGATCGAAAAGGACGGCGCCTTTGTACTGATCGACGCCGGTTACGCCGATACGTCGGACGACGTGATCGCCTTTCTGAAAGAGCGGGGCGTGGAGACGCTGGACGAGATGATTGTCACCCACTACGACAAGGATCACGTGGGCGGCGCGTCTGCGGTGGCGGAGGCCTTCGGCGTAACGCAGCTCCTTCTTCCCGCGTACGCCGGCAGCAGCAAGCACTATACGGCCCTGATGAAGACCGTGGTCGAACGGAACCTGACCTACCGGCAGGTGACGGAGGACGTTTCCTTTACGCTGGCGGGCATTGAGTTCACTGTATTCGCTTCGCCTGTGGAATACCTCGCCGGAGACGGCGAGGAAGAGGGCAACGACAACGACGTTTCCCTGGTGGTCTCCGCCGTCTACGGGGAAGATTCCTATCTCTTTGCCGGGGATATCGAAAAGGCCGGCATCAGCGCGTATCTGGCAGCCGGGCACGGGACCTTCGACGTGCTGAAAATGCCCCACCACGGCGGAAAGGAAAAGAACACCGACGACCTGCTCGCGAACGTATCGCCGCAGATCGCGGTGATCACCGACAGCGCCGACGAACCGGCGGAGGACGCCGTGCTGGCGCTGCTGGCCCAGGCCGGCGCCGAAACCTACCGCACGGCGGAGCGGGGGACGGTGGTTATCACCGGCAGCGGTACAGGGACGTATTCCGTCGCCTGATCTCCTTCGGCGAAGCGTTTGCATAAAAAAACAGCCGCGCGGCGTATTCCGTGCGGTTATTTTTTCGCCGTGAAAACGGCGGTTATTCAGAGTTACTATATTATGTAATATAATTACGCTCTGGATTTTGCGAAACATTCGCTGCAAAGCACAGCTCTGTCGTCGCGGGGCTTGAAGGGAACTCTCGCGATACCGCCGCACTGGCTGCAGGTGGTCTCGAAGAACTCTCTCTCGCCTTTTGCTGCCTGCTTGCGGGCCTGACGGCATTCTTTGCATCTCTGGGGCTCGTTGACGAAGCCTTTTTCTGCATAGAACTCCTGCTCGCCGGCGGTGAATACGAACTCGTTGCCGCATTCCTTGCAAATGAGTGTCTTGTCTTCGTACATGTTGCTACCTCGCTAAAATTTGTTTACGACCGGATTGCCTTGATTACACGGCTCTCACAGAAGTATTTATTTCATAACAGCTATGCTGTCATGATTCAGTATTCGTTCAGGGCCTTTGAAAGCTTGCCCCTGACGCGCTGCAGCGCGTTGTCCACGGCCTTTTCGGTGATCCCGAGGGCAGAAGCGGCGGATCGGTAATCCGCGCCCTGCAGATGCAGCTTCAGCACCGCGTTTTCCATGGGGGAAAGCCTCGTGCTGATCAGACGGTTGATATACAGCGCCTTTTCGTCCGAAAGGACGATCTGCTCCGGCGAGTCGTCGTCTGTCAGCTCAACGGTTTCCAGGGGAACGGAAGAGTTCAGCGGCGCGTTCTTCCTGCTTGCGTCCGCCTTGACGGCGGAACGGATGGCATTGGTGATACAGGCAGCGCAATAGGTCCTGAAGGCGGCGCTTTTGTCAGGGGAGTAGGTGTATATCGCGGAAAGCAGGCCGATCAGCCCTTCCTGTACGATATCGTCCGCTTCCAGCGACGCGCCGAAATAGTGCGAGGCGATCATGGAGACAAACGGACGGTATCGGCAGATCAGCTCTGTCGCGGCGGCCTGTGCGCCCGTCTGTGCGCCCGTCTGTGCGTTGACTGCAAGTGTTTCATCTGTTGCGGAAGAAGATTGGCGGTTGGGTGCTGTTGAGGTCATAGATAATCCTCTTTGCTTCATAACGAATCTATCATACGAAAAAAAAACGGGTTTGTCAATAGTTTTTTTTGCACGAACGGAAAAAAGAATAAAATAATTGAACAAATCACACAAAAAAAGCGGCGCATGTGCACCGCTTCTGTGGTTATTGCGTTGTTATTTCGTGAAAACCGCGGCAAAGAACCGCAGGATCACTTCCTGCCATTTATGCAGCTCCGCGAAGAGGAAATCCAGCACGCCCACGTTGAAATAATAGCCCTTGAAGGTGGCGCTGTCGCCGGTTTTGGAGGAGGCGTCCAGCAGGAAAGCCTGGGTGTAAAGGATGCCGCCCTCTCCGAAGACCTCCGCCCGGACGTAGTCGCCCAGCCGGCTTTCATAGTCGTTCAGGTCGAAGGGCGTCCCGTCCGCCTTCGTGGTGGCGATCAGCTCTCCGTCGGAGATCCAGCGGACCAGCAGCGCGTCGGAGGTATCCAGCGTAATGGTGTTCTCCTCCTGATCCACGGTCACGGCGTTGATCATGGGGAAGGTGTCGCAGGTGGTGTAGCCCTCGTCGTCCAGCACGCTGTAGGTGACGCCGATGGAATCGTCCGCGTCGTACCTGCCGCTTTCAATGCCCTGCACCTTTTCGTCCATGGCGCGCACGGTTTCGGTGACCTTCTCCCACAGGGGCGTTTCGCCGTAAAGGCGTTTCAGCGCGAAGGCGATGTCCCGCAGCTCGTCCGGGTTGCCCAGGCAATGGCTGGCGGCGAAGAACTCGCCGTTTTCCAGCGCGTTCCGGGCGGCGGCGTTGGTCTGCTCCTCCATCAGCAGATAGGAAAAGCCCGTGTCGATAACGCTCAGCTGGTGGGCGTCGGAGGAGGCGATGGCGTAGACGGTCTGCCCGTTGGCGGCAAAGCGCTTCAGCAGGATATCCCAGAGCTTGCGCTCAAAACGGGTGCGGTTGTCGCCCTTGGAGTTGATGTCGATGCCGATGCAGGCGTCGTAGTCCCGGATCAGCCCGGCGTATTTATTGATATAATAGGAATAGGCGAAGTTGCTCTCGTCGTAGGCGTCGGCGGTGCGCAGCTCATAGCGGGCCTTGGTGTATTCGCCCGGATGGTTGATGACGCAAACGCCCCCGGCTCTGTCGACGCCTTTGACTGCGTCTTCGTACGTAGTGACGGAGTTGTCGCAGTAATCCGCAAACCAGCTGTTCACGTGGGCGTTGACCGAAACGGCGTTGTTTTCAATGCCGTAGGGGATCCGCAGGATGGTTCTGCCGTCCTCCAGCGTCAGATAGTCGTCGCCGTTGTCAGCCGTGGCGTAGGTGTAGGTCACGCCGTTGTCAAAGGTCCCTTTTTTGCCCAGATAGACCAGATCCCCTTCGTTTCTGCCCAGGGCGGACAGAAAGCTGTGGATGAACCGGTTGGGGCAGGGGGTCTCCCAGGTGTAGTTGACGGTGCCGTGGTCGGTGGTGGCCACCAGATCGAAGCCCGTCTCCGCGTGGCGCTGAACGGATTCCTTCAGCGTGGGGTCGCCGTCGGAGGCGTTGGTGTGAGTGTGCAGCGCCGTTTTATAGGCGTTGACCGTCTCCCAGTTGACGCCGGCGTAGGGATCGGTGATCTCGAAATCTTTCGTCCCGGCGAAGGAAAACAGGCCCAGAGGCAAACACAGGACCGCCGACAGCACCAGCGCGAGCAATGCTTTTGCGCGTTTTTTTGCGTTCATTTTTTCTCTCTCCTTTTTTGTTGTATCGCGCGGTGAATGCGTTTCACCGGCGGGATTCGTTTTTGGCGGGCCGCTTTTTCGGCGTCAGCATGGCGGCCGCGCAGCTGACGGATTCCGCCCCGAAGATCAGCAGCGTTTTTGCGGCCTCGTTGACGGTGGCCCCGGTGGTGACGATGTCGTCCGTCACCAGTACCCGTTTTCCCTCAAAGGCGGGAATGGCCGTCCGGATGGGCTCATACGCGCCCAGCAGGTTGCCGGAGCGGCTCAGGTAGGTGGGCCGTTCGTGCTGCGAAGGGGTGCGGCCGAATTTTTCCAACAGGGGCAGGCAGGGGAGGCCGGTTTGCTTTGACAGCTCTTTCGCCAGTTCCTCCGCCTGATTATAGCCCTTCTTCCGCTCTTTTCGTTTGTCCATGGGGATGAAGGTGATCAGGTCGACGTTCTCCGTCATGCCCCGCTCGTCCAGCGCCAGCTTCATGAAGCAGGCCAGTGGGCGGACCAGATCCAGCCGCCCGTTGAATTTCATGCCGTCAACGGTGCGCTTGGCGGGCGTGTCCCGCAGAAAGGGGGCCGCCACGCGGTCGTAGTACAGCTTTTTCCCGCAGCCGCAGCGGTCCGCCGGCAGAAAGCAGACGGCGCAGCGGTTCTTTTTCGCCGGGTGGTTGACGTATTGTTCGCAGCCGGGGCAGATCATGGCGTCTTTGGGCAGCGGTTCGCCGCACACCACGCAGCGGGAGGGGTATAACAGCCGCAGCAACGCTTCCGGCAGCTTCATAGGCGATCCAGCACCCGGCTCAGCGCCGCCACCGGCAGGCCCATCACGTTATAAAAATCGCCGTCGATCTTTTTTACCAGCAGGCTGCCCTTGCCCTGAATGCCGTAGGCCCCGGCCTTGTCCATGGGTTCGCCCGTGGCGACGTAGGCGCAAATCTCCTCCTCCGTCAGCGGATAAAAGGTCACGTCCGTCCGTTCGGCGAAGACGCGTTCCTCCGCCGCGGTCCTGACGCAAACGCCGGTATAGACCGTATGGGTCCTGCCGGAAAGGGTGCGCAGCATTTGCACCGCTTCTTCTTCGCTGTGGGGCTTGCCCAGCACCGCGCCGTCGATCACCACCACGGTGTCGGAGGCTACGATCACTTCATCCTTGCTGCCTGTGAAGACCGCGTCCGCTTTGACGCGGGAGAGGTATTTCACCGTCTCCTCCGGCGTCAGTCCGGCGGGAACGGTCTCGTCCGCGTGGGAGACGCGCACGGTGAAGTTCTCCGTGATATAGCGCAGCAGCTCTTTCCGCCGGGGGGAGGCGGAGGCCAGAATCAGTTTCATGCTCTTATCCCTTCGCCGTGATCTCTTTCAGCGCCTTGGCCAGCTGGTCCGGGCAGGAGGTGGGCTTGAAGCCGCAGCGGATATTTTCCAGGCGGTCGATCACTTCTTCCGCCTTCATATCCTTCACAAGGGCGGCAATACCCTTGGTGTTGCCGTTGCAGCCGCCGTCAAAGGCGACGCGGCGCACGGTGTGGTCGTCGTCCATTTCAATCTCGATGGCCCGCGAGCAGGTGCCGTGGGTCTTATACTGATATACCATTTCGTTATTCTCCCATATATGAATCGTCTTTGTATTTTGCTTTCAGCTCTTCATAGATGCGCTCCAGCTCCGTCATGCGCTTGGTGACGCTTTTATAAAGCCCGGAGTTCATCAGCAGCAGCCGCTTGGTATCCTTGGCGTAGGCCTCCTTGTGCTCGCCCTGGGTGAACCGGTCGAACTGCCTGCGCAGCTCCGTATATTTCGCGGAGGCGTCCGACTTCCAGTCGTTGAACATATCCGCCGTTCCCTTGATGGTCTCCGGCAGGGCCAGCGCGGACTGCTTCAGCTTGTCCAGCTTCGTCATCAGGTTCTGAATGTTGATGGCGGCCTTGACCGTGATGAACAGGTCCACGGAGAAGATGATGAGGATGACCAGCACCGCCCAGGCGCGCACGTTCTGGGGGATAAACCCGATGATGAAATCATACAGCGGCGCGATAACGTAGACGTAGATGACGGAAAACACGCCCCAGTAGATGGTGTGCTTGAGGCAGATGCGCCCGTGAAGGTTCATGAAGTTGTTGGAGTAATCCCACCAGCGGGCATGGAACAGCTTTTCCATCAGATAGCTGGTGAGGTATTCCACCGTGTCCGCCAGCACCATGCCCAGCAGAATCACCAGCCAGAAGCGCTTTTCCGCCGGTTGGCTCAGGGGGATCAGGCAGACGTTCAGCACCAGCATGCCCGTGCCGTAGATGGGGCAGATGGGGCCGTGGTTGAAACCGCTGTTGATGACCCGCTTTTCCCCCAGCGACCGGTAGGTACACTCCACGGCCCAGCCGACGGCGCTGAAGAAAAAGAACATGAAGACGTAGTTGACGATCGTATCAAACATTGGTCAGCAGCTCCTTGAAATACAGCAGTTCGCCTTTTTTCTTCTCGAATTTGTTGCGGAACCGGACGTGGTCCGCGATCAGCAGCTCTCTCGTGGCGCAGTATTTGTCGCACAGCGACACCACCCAGCCTTCCGGATAGCGGGGCGGGATGACGGTCAGGGGGAACATGTGGCGCAGAATGATGTTTTCTTCCTTTTTGCTGATGGCAGGGTTCAGCACCCGGGCGTTTTTCACCGCAAAGCCGGGGTGGCGATAGCCGTGGGGCCGGTGGCTCCAGTCGCCGTCGTGCCAGTCGTAATAGAACAGGTCGTGCAGCATGGCGGCGCGGGTGGCGGCCACGTAATCCAGCGACAGCTTTTTGCTGTAAACGTAGCTCATATAGGTGACGCTGCGGATGTGGTCCAGCCGGTTGATGCTGCTGTGCTGCGGATATTTCGCCAGGCCCTGC
>CADAMO010000058.1 GCA_902788995.1 Oscillospiraceae bacterium | reverse complement strand
TTGGGTCATGACCGCGCCGTGGGTGGGAATCATCTTCACCAGATGCCGCGCCATCTGATACACCTTATTATAGCGCCTGTTGTTGGTGGCGACGGTGTGGGCCATGATGGCGTCGCTGACGTTCTCACCTGCCGCCAGCGCCTGTTCGGCGGCTTCCAGACAGCCGCCGGTGATCAGCGTCATGCGGTTCGCCGTGGTGGGGCGGGCGTGGGAAATGGTATAGGCCGCGTCTTTCAGATAGGCGCGCTGCTCCGCTTCGGTCTTATCGCGGCATTCGTATGCCGCCAGCGCCATGCCCACCGCTGCGGCGGTATAGGGACCGGCGCTCTGGGTGACCATATCTTTCAGTGCCTGCGTGACCTCATGATGGTTTTCACAGACCACGTATCTGATCTCGCGGGGATAGACGCGGCGGTCGAGGATCTTCACCTTGCCGTCCTCATACCACGCGATGTTTTCATATTGCAGCATAAACGCCAGGTCTTTATCGGCTCGTTCCATGGGGTTTCCTTTCTAAACAAAAAAAACAATCAATGATAGAGACGCTCAACCGCTTTCTTCACGTCGAAATACGTCTTTTCCTTATCAATGGTCTTGAAATCGCCGTTTTCAAAGAGGATCTTGCCGTCCACAACGGTGAGGACCACGTCGGAAGCCTGCGCCGCGTAGACAATGAGTGCCGGCGCGTCGAGGCAGGGGGTCAGGTGCGGCCTGTCGGTATCTATCGCGATAAAATCCGCCCGATACCCAACAGCCAGCTTACCGCAGTTCTCCCGGCGCTGTAATATCGCGCCGTTTTCCGTTGCCATTTTCAGCACCGTAACGGCGTTCATCACGGTGGCGTCCCGCAGGTATCCGTTCTGCAGCAGAGAGGCCAGATGCATCTCCTCGAACAGATTCAGGTTATTGTTGCTGGCCGCGCCGTCCGTTCCCAGCGTCACGTTGATGCCGGAGCGGATAAACTTTTCCACAGGCGCGACGCCGCTGCCAAGCTTCATGTTGCTGGTGGGGTTGTGGGCCACACTGATATGGTGGCGGCGCAGGATCTCGATATCCGCGTCCTCCAGCGCCACGCAGTGGGCGGCAAAGCCCCCGCAGTCAAAAGCCCCAAGCCGCTCAAACCACGCGGCGGGGGTCACGCCGTATTTTTCTTTGCACTCCCGGTGTTCCTTTTCCGTTTCGGAGAGGTGGATATGCAGGTTGCCGTTTGTCGCCTTGCAGCACGCGGCCAGCGCCCGGGGCATGTCCTCCGTGCAGGTATATTCCGCATGGACGCACCAATCCACCTTCACGCGGCCCTCCGCCGCGCCATTGTAACGCTTATAAAGGGCCTTGGCCTCGTTGAGGCTTACGGAGTCCTCGGGCTTTTCCCCGGGGATGAAGGACTGCACGTGGCGGGAGAGGTTTGCCTTTAATCCTGCCTTGATCGCCACCTCCGCCGTCTGATCCTGCGAAAAATACATATCAGAAAAACTGACGGTGCCGCCCGCGATCATCTCCATGGCGGCAAGAGCGCTGCCCGCCGCCACGTCCTCCGGGCTCATTCTGTCCTCGATGGGGCAAATCTTGCCGAACAGCCATTGATCCAACGGCAGATCGCTTCCCACGCCCCGCAGCAGCACCATGGGGCTGTGGGTATGGCAGTTGTAAAGGCCCGGCATAATGATCTTGCCGGTCATGTCCTTCGTCAGGTCATAATCGTCCTGCGGAGCGGCGTCGCCCAGATAGCAGATGGTCTTGCCGTCCACCCCAAGATAACCGTTTTTGAGGACGGAAAAACCGTCGCCGTCGGAACAAAGCAGCGTTGCGCCGCGGTAAAGCGTTTTCATATGCGTTCGATCACCTTTTCCATGTAATTCCCGAAGCGTTCGGCGATCTTACCGGCGGCCTCGCCAACTTCTTCATCGCTGAGCTTCACGTCAGGCAGCACGCCTGCCGCCATGTTGGTCATGACGGAAAACGCCAGCAGCGGCATACCGCAATGGGCGGCGGTGAGGGCTTCCGTCACCGTGGACATGCCCACCGCGTCCGCGCCGAGCATTCTTGCCGCACGGATCTCCGCCGGGGTTTCAAACTGCGGGCCGGTAAAGAACATATAGGTCCCTTCGTGAAAGGTCAGCCCGCTGCCCTCGGCGCATTCCAGCGCCAGCTTTCGCAGCGAAGCCGTATACATATCCGTCACGTCAAAAAAGCGCGGCCCGAATTCCGGGAGATTCGCGCCGCCCATGGGGCTGTCGCCGGTCAGCTTGATGTGATCCTTGATCAGCATGATATCGCCCACGCGGTAGGCGGTGTTGACAGCCCCCGCGGCGTTGATCAGAATGGTGACCTTCACGCCCAGCAGCTTGAACAGCCGCACCGGCAGGGCCAATTGCTGAAAGCTATATCCTTCATAGTAGTGGAACCGCCCCGCCATGCAGAGAACCTTCTTCTCCCCCACCGTGCCGAAGATCAGCTTTCCCGCGTGGGATTCAACGGTGGAGACAAGAAAATGCGGGATCTCCCGGTAGTCGATCACCACGGGATCCTTGATGCGGGAAGCGAAATCCCCCAGCCCGGAGCCGAGGATCAGCGCCACGTCCGGCGTCTCCCCGCCGATGCGTTCCTTCACGTAATCGGCGCATTCTTTATATTGTTCATATGTCATTATATCCATAAAAAACCTCCGGGGTAAGTAAAATAAAGAAAAGCAATCGGTTGAACGGTCATAGGAAGTGGCGAAGTCAATTTCATGGGAACATGCCAGACGGCGCAATGCGCCGTGATACGTAAAAATCTTACGCTAAATTAACGAAGCTGAGGCTGCGTGCTACCGCCCTACTGCTTATTGCCTACTGCCTATTGCCTATTGCCTATTGCCTACTTCTTATTGCCTCACTTCACACTGAACAGGATAGACCCGTAGGACGGATAGGGCCAGCACTTGGCGTCGGTCTTCATCTCCAGCTCGTCCACGAGAATGCGCAGCTGCGTCATATCCGCCACGATCCTGTCTCGGCTGAACCGGGCCAGCGAAGCGGAATCCTCGCAGTCGTTGGCGGCGATCATGTCGCTTTCCAGCTCCTTTTTCTTGGCGTAGACCGCGCTTTCCAGGGAGGACAGCTCCTTCACCAGCTCCGTCTCATAGTCGCAGGCGACGGTCACAGCCAACGCCGCTTTCGCGTTGGCCGTATCGGCCAGCTCATGGATATACCGGCTTTCGGCGGGCAGGATATCCTTATTCACCATGTCCAGCATGGCCAGCGCCTCGATGTTGATGATCTTGCTGTAATTCTCGTTCATGATCTCGCAGCGGGCGCGCATCTCCTCCTCGGAATAGACCTTATGGGAGGTGAACAGGGCGACGTTCTTTTCATCCAAGAAATGGGCCAGCGCGTCGGGGGTGGATTTCAGGTTACAGAGGCCCCGCTTTTCCGCCTCGAAACGCCAGGCGGCGTCATAGCCGTTGCCGTTGAAGATGATGCGGCTGTGGTCGGTGACCACCCGACGGATCAGGTCATGCAGCGCCTTCTCTCTGTCGTCAGAGGCTTCCAGCTCGTCGGCGAACTGCCGCAGACTTTCCGCCACGGCGGTATTCAGCACCACGTTGCACTCTGAGATGGAATCGGAGGAACCCAGCATACGGAACTCAAATTTATTGCCCGTGAAGGCAAAGGGAGAGGTGCGGTTGCGGTCGGTGGTGTCTTTGGGGAAGCGCGGCAGCGTGTGCACGCCCACCTTCAGCAGTTCCTTCTCCTTGCCGCCGTAGGGCGTGTCGTTCTTGATGGCCGTCAGGATCTCCGTCAGCTCTTCGCCGAGGAAAATGGAGACGATGGCGGGCGGCGCTTCGTTGGCCCCCAGCCGGTGGTCGTTGCCCGCGCTGGCGATGCTGATGCGCAGCAGTTCCTGATAGTCGTCCACGGCCTTGATCACCGCGCAGAGGAACAGTAAGAACTGGGCGTTTTCCGCAGGCGTGTCGCCGGGGTTCAGCAGGTTGATCCCCGTGTTGGTGGAGATGGACCAGTTATTATGCTTGCCGCTGCCGTTGACGCCGGCGAAGGGCTTTTCGTGCAGCAGACACACCATGCCGTGCTTGCGGGCGATCTTCTGCATCAGCTCCATGGTGAGCTGGTTGTGGTCGGCGGCGATGTTGGTGGTGGTATAGACGGGGGCCAGCTCGTGCTGGGCGGGGGCCGCCTCGTTGTGCTCCGTCTTGGCAAGGATCCCCAGCTTCCACAGCTCCTCATCCAGCTCCGTCATGAACCGCTGCACACGGGGCTTGATGGCCCCGAAATAGTGGTCGCCCAGCTCCTGCCCCTTGGGCGGGCGGGCGCCGAAGAGGGTGCGCCCCGTATAGATCAGGTCCTTGCGCTTGTCAAAGACCGACTGGTCGATAAGAAAATACTCCTGTTCCGCACCGACGGTCACGTTGACGGAGGTCACGTCCTCGTTGCCGAAAAGCCTGACGATGCGCATGGCCTGCCGGTTCAGCGTCTCCATAGACCGAAGCAGCGGGGTCTTTTTATCCAGCGCATGGCCGCCGTAGGAGCAGAAAGCCGTGGGAATGCACAGCACCCCGTCCTTGATAAAGGCGTAGGAGGTGGCGTCCCAGGCGGTGTAGCCTCTTGCTTCAAAGGTGGCGCGAAGGCCGCCGGAGGGAAACGAAGACGCGTCCGGCTCACCCTGGATCAGCTCTTTGCCGGAGAACTCCATCAGCACCTTGCCGCCCTCGGCCGGCACCACGAAGCTGTCGTGCTTTTCCGCGGTGACGCCCGTCATGGGCTGGAACCAATGGGTAAAATGGGTGGCGCCCTTTTCAATGGCCCAATCCTTCATGGCGGAAGCCACGGAATTGGCAAGCCCCACGTCAAGATGACGCCCCTGCTTGACCGTCCGCTGAAGCTGCCGGTAGACGTCTTCCGACAGACGCTCCTTCATGACGGAATCGTTGAACACGTTGCAACCGAAATATTCGCTGACCTTTTTCATTGTTTTCCACCGTTTCAAAAGAATAGAAAAGGGCCGCAGACGAACTGCAGCCCCTTTGCTGTTGCTATTTATTTTACCGGTTGCGGCGGCGTTTGTCAAGAGGATTTTTTGCCGCCCCCAGCCTTATTCTTTCTCTTCCGGCTCGATCAGGCCGTAACCGCCGTCGTCTCTCTGATAGACCACCGCCACATTGTCGGAAGCGGCGTTGCGGAACATATAGAACTTATGTCCCAGCAGGTTCATCTGGAGGATCGCTTCCTCCACTGACTGCGGCTTGATCGGAATCGTCTTGGTTCTGACCAGCTCAAATTCCGTCTCTTCCACCACCGGCTCCTCCGCGGGAAGATCGTCGAACGCGCCGCTGCGCAGCCTCTTTTCGATCTTCGTCTTGTTCTTGCGGATCTGACGGATCAGCAGGTCCACGCATTCGTCCAGCGCCTCGTTCATATTCTGGGCCCTGGCCTGCGCCCGGTAGATCATACCGTCGTGATTGATCGTGACTTCAACGCTCTGGGAGGTTTTCTCAACGGTAGCGGTCACTTTTGCCGTGGCTTCTTCGCCGAAGAACCGGTCGATCTTATGCAGCTTTTTCTCGGCTCTCTCTTTGAAGTTTTCTCTCGGCGTACATTTTCTGCCTACTACTGTGATGTTCATAACCACATCCCCTTTTACAATATATATTAACAAAAGAAAACGGACGTATGCCGTTCAGAAATCTGTCAGACACCGCCCTTCTTCTTTTTGTTTCCTTTGTTTCGTCTTTATTATACCACCGAAGGATCGGTTTGTAAAGCGTTTTTATGAAATTTTACCATATAATTTTTATAAGCGTCATTATTTTTATGAATAATGTCCGCAAACAGGCCTTAACGGTTGAAGTAATAACCTCCCAGCAAGCGGCAGATCAGCGTCCCCAGCGCCTCTTCGCTGACGCGGCAGCCGGTCTCGATATAATTTCTGGCGATGACGCTGAGGCTGTCCGCCATGAAATCCACCAGAAACTGCCGCTCCGCGCCGGTCACGTCGCCCATGAAGCCGTCGCACCCCATGAAGCAATCCCGCTGCATACGGTAGAGGCATTCGATCATCTGATTGCGCACCAGCAGTTCGATCAGCTCCCGGTTTTCCACGATATAGGCCGCGTAGCTGCGGCTGAAACGGGTCAGGCTCTCCTTCCGGCTGCAAGGCTGCGGCGGCTCCGGCGCATAGCGGCAATGACGGCCCAGCTCATAGAGCATCACGTTCTCTTTGCTGCCGAAGACGGAATAAAAGGTCTGACGGGATACCCCAGCCGCCTTGCAGATCCGGCTGATGCTGACGGAGGCGTAGTCGTTCTCCCGCAGGAGAGAAACCAGCGTATCGGCGATCATTTGCTGGGAGAGCAGCGCGGTCTTGTTATGCCCTTCGTACAAAAAAACACCCCGTTCGACGACTGTCGTCAATTTCCACTTGACAACTGTCAGGTTTTATGGTATAACGATATCACAAAGATAGACAATTGTCAAGGTTTTCGCCAACCCGGCGCAAATTTTTTTAACCACTATTTAGCACTCTCGTTTTAAGAGTGCCAGTAATTTCAATTAACGACAATATCCCTTTACAAAGAAAGGAAGCGATTTACATGTTTGTCATCCCCATCTATAATATCACGGCGCTGCCCCACGCCGCCGTCTATCTGCGGCGCAAGGATTTCATCGCCAGCGCCCGGCGCGACCCCGAAGCGGGCGAAAAGGTGATCCTGCTCTATACCCGCACCGAAGAGAATCAGACCGCCTTCACGCCGGAAAGCTTTCAGAAGCTGGCGGTGACCGGCCGCATCCGGGAGGAGGACCTGAACGGCTTCGTCGCCATCGACACCCTCGACCGGGTGGGCGTGGACGATCTGGACGTGACGGAGGAGGGTAAGATCCAGCTTTCCATCTCCGCCCGGCCGGAAACTGACGACCTCTCCGACGAAGAGGAGCAGAAAATGTACCGGTCCGTCCGGCAGGCTCTGCGGGAATTCAGCGAGGGCAAGGAATGGGCCAACGTGGCGGAGCACCTGATGAACTACTGCGACAACCTGAACGGGCTCATCGCCATCGTCTCCTCCTTTTTCGACATGCCGGCGGACGAGAAATACGCCCTGCTGGAAGAGAACAGCAAGCGCCGGCGGGCGGAGGCCATCGAACGGACCATTCTGGAATTCATCGAGATGGCGAAGCTTGCCAACGACGGCACCGAAAAGCGGGAGGAGGACTTCCACAAGCAATACCGGGAGGCCGCCATCAAAAAGCAGATCGCCTATCTGCAGAACGAGCTGGATAAGCTTCACCCGGAGAACGTGAACGCCCTTCGCAAGCTGGAAAAGGCCGTGGAGGACGCGGGCATGAACGACGAAGCCCGCACCGAGGCAGACCGGGTGCTGGGCCGCATGAAGAACGAGGGCGAAAACTCGCAGGAATACGCCATGCTTTACGACTATCTGGAATTCCTGACTTCCCTGCCCTGGAAAAAGGAGGCCGCCGCCTCCATTGACCTGCGGGAAGCCCGTGAGATCTTAGAGCGCGATCATTTCGGGCTGAAGAAGGTCAAGGAACGCATTATCCAGCAGATCGCGGTGCTGAACCTGAAGCAGGAGCAATCCGGCTCCATCCTGTGCTTTGTGGGCGCGCCGGGCACGGGCAAGACCAGTATCGGCAAATCCATCGCGGACGCGTTGCACCGCCCCTACGTGCGGGTGAGCCTCGGCGGCGTGCGGGACGAGGCGGATATCCGCGGACACCGGCGCACCTATATCGGCGCCATGCCCGGGCGCATCATCAACGGCATTTCCAAGGCGGGGGCAAGCAACCCGGTCATGGTGCTGGATGAGATCGACAAGCTCTCCGCCTCCTATAACGGCGACCCGGCCAGCGCCCTGCTGGAGGTGCTGGACCCGGAGCAGAACCACACTTTCACCGACCACTACCTGAACGCCCACTACGACCTCTCCGACGTGGTGTTCATCTGCACCGCCAACTCGGTGGATACCATCCCGGAGCCGCTGCTCAACCGGATGGAAGTGATCCGCTTCAACGGCTATACGGAGACGGAGAAATACGAGATCGCTGTGCGCCACCTGCTGCCAAAGGCCATTGAGGCGGTGGGCATTCCGGCGGACCAGCTGACGGTGACGGAGGAGGCCATGCACGCTATCATCGCCGATTACACCATGGAGGGCGGCGTGCGGGGCCTGAAAAAGCGGTTGGATACCCTTTGCCGCGCCGCGGCGGTGAAGCTGGTCTCCGGCGAGACGGAGAAGCTGACGGTGGAAAAGGATCAGCTCAGAACCCTGTTGGATATGCGCCCCGTCCGCCACGCCGTCACCGGCGAAAACAGCCGTCCGGGGGTTGTGACCGGCCTTGCCTGGACCCAGGCAGGCGGCGACGTGCTCTATATCGAAACGCTGTTCACCAAGGGCAGCGGCAAGACCATCATCACCGGGCAGCTGGGCGACGTAATGAAGGAGTCGGTGCAGATCGCCGTCAGCCTCGTCAAGTCCCTCTACCCGGAAAAGGCGGAGCTCTTCGACAATAACGACCTGCACGTCCACGTGCCGGACGGCGCCACGCCGAAGGAGATTGCCGTTACCCACCGCAACGTCGGTGCCCGCAATCTGCTCAGGATGCACTGTCTGCCCCGGGGCGGTTTCCTGCTGTCGTTCGTCAAGCAATGAAAAACGAAGGCCACCCGTCTATCGGGAGGCCCTCATCCGGAGTCGGTATTCCTGCGGCGTGACACCGCAAATCTTGCGAAAGAGACGGATAAAATACGACTGGTCGCTGAAGCCCGTGGCAAAGGCTATTTCCTTGACCGGACTGTCGGTGGTACAGAGCAGCAGCTGGGCACGCTCCGCCTTCTTACGGTTGACATACTGTATGGGCGAGAGGCCAACCTCCCGCTTGAAGAGACGAATCAGATAAGGCGACGAGAGGCAGGCCACATCGGCCAAAGATTTCATGTCGACATCGGCGTCGATGTGACAATGGATGTAGTTCATCACCCGGCTCAGCCGCTCGTCCTGCCGCCAGAAACGCGGCGTAGCCTCACGCATGAATCGGGAAAAGAGCGTCAGCATCGCGCCACGCAGCGCCATCTTTTCCCAAAGGGCCATGTCGCTGTAACGCTGCACAAAATCGGTGAACGTGGCGGCATTGTCGTAAAACGTGGGGTCGCTGGAAGGAAGTCTAGTCTCGGGGTATTGGCGGCACATGCGCTCAAAGAGTTGCTCGTCACCCTCCTGCGCCTTCACCTCGGAGGGAAAGTCGTAGAGCTCCATGACGTCCATCTCCTTTTTCACACCCTCGTACACGTGCAGATAGTAGTGGGTGAAGAGTCCGTCGCATCCGTAGGAGTGCAGCGTGTAGGCCGGCACCATGTAGAGATAGCCGGGTCGCAGACGCACACTGCGCTGCGGCAGATACAACGTCGCCTCGCCCTCGGTGACGTAATAGATACGCGTGAAGGGCGAGGAAACGTTTTTCCAGTTCCAGTTGCCGTTAAGCCTCGCGATGCCCACATTGAGCATCAGGAAACTCATGGACTCTATGGGTATCTGCATCAATTGTCAATTATCAATTATCAACTGTCACCTATTTCAGAAACTTCTCCAGCTGGGCCATCTCCTCGCGGAACTCGGCCGGATTGAAGCCGTGGCCGGCACCGGGAATGACGTGCAGGCGGGCGCCTTTGGCATAGAGCTGCACGGCGCGGCGCGAATCGTCCATCGACACCACGCGGTCTTTGTCGCCCTGCACGATGAGCACCGGCCCGCGATAGGCGCCGATGAGGTCCATCGGATGCATGTCGTGAATCTCCTCAAAGAAGCGGCGGCCCATCTTCACGCCCCACAGCTCGGTGACGTCCTGAATGTCCTCTAAGCGCGGATAGCGCTGGCGCCAGTTGTCGGGAATGCAGAGCGCGGGGAACACCAACACCAGACGGTTCACCTCCTCCTTGAGGTCGGCCGCCGTGAGCGCCGACACCAGTCCGCCCTGGCTCTCGCCGACGAGCACCACCTGATGGCCCTTGGCGCGGAAATGGCGCACGATGGCCTTGAGGGCGCTCACCTCGTCGGGGATGGACATATTGAGCGTGTTGCCGTCGCTGCGGCTGCGCGCCGAGCCGCAGGGGAAGTCGAAGGTGTAACAGCGGTAGCCCAGACGCGCCATCGTGTCGAAATAGTTGCGGCCGTACTCATAACTGCCGTTGAAGCCGTGTGCGATGACGGCCACGGGGCCTTTCGCCTTAGCCCCTGCGGGTGTGAAGAGTTCGCCGAAGATGCGGCGCGGGCCGTCCTCAATCCAGAGTTCCTCGGTGGATGCTGCGGCTTTGGGCTGCGGCTTCCAGTTTTTATGCATGAGCGTGAAGTCCTCGTAGCCGGAGAGGTCGCCGTCGACGAAAAGCTTCTCACCGGCCTCGTCGCGTCCCTTCAGCTGCCAGTCGAGCCAGGCGCGCACCATGCGGCTGTTGGCGCCGCCGAGAGGCTCCTCGTAGGTGCCGCCGTGACCGCTGCGTGTGTTGTCGGCCAAGAAGACGGGCACCTTCCTGATGGCCTTATAGTCCATCTGCGCATTTTGCCAGGCCACATCGGAGGTGCCGCCGACAAGGTAGAGAATGGGGGCGTGGAGATTCTTCAGCGATTTGGCGCTGGCGTCGGCCATCGTCATCTTGCCCATGCCGGCATTGAGGATGATGTACGTCTTGAGGCGGGCATCGCCGGCATTGGCCAGAATCTGCGCGCCGCCGCACGAATGACCGGCACCGGCAATGCGGTCGGCGTCGAGCCTGCCGTAGTAGGGCGAAGAGGGGTTAACGGTCTGCTGACTGATCCAGTCGAGCGCCTGCTGCACGGCGGAGGAGGGCGTCGGGCGGTCGAGTTCGTGGCGTGCCGACATCTGCATCTCGCCCACAGCGACCACGACGTAGCCGTGAGAGGCGAGGTCGGAGAGCATATTCTCATAGCCGATGCTGGTGTCCATGCAGCCGCCGTTGCAGAAGACGAGCACGGGGAGCGGCCTGCGCTCGCGGCCCATCGCGGCGTCGAGGTTAAGCGGACGGTAAACGGTGAAGCCGGGCAGCGACTTCTCGCTGACGGCCACCGCCTTGTGGCGGCCGCTGCCGCCGTACTCCACCACCTTCAGACGCTCGAAGGAGAGGGAGGCATCGTCGTGCTTCAAGTGACGGGCGAAGAAGGCGTCGAGCGCCGGACGTGTGAACTCCAGCTGCTGGTCGAAGGCCACGCCGTGCTGGCCGTGCACCTTGACGTAGTCCACCGAAGCGCCGGCCTGCTGCATCTTGCGCACCCAGTCGCCCGTGAGGACGGGGCGCACAAGGGGGTCTTCCCCACCCTGCATGACGAGGAAGGGCACGGGGCTCTTGCCGATGTAGCCTATGGGCCACCACTCCGTGTGGTCGGCCCACTCGCCGGCACGTCCGATCTCCGTCGGAGGCGCACCGCCGGCAGCGCAGGCCACACCGCCCGTGAGGCCCGCCATGAGCGAGAGATGACCTCCGGCTGAATGGCCGTAGGTGCCGATGCGGGCAGAGTCGATGCCCAGCGAGGCGGCATTGTCCTTCATCCAGCGGATGGCGGCGCGCACATCCTCGATGCAGGCCGGCAGGGGCGCCTCCTGCACGAGGCGGTAGTTCATGTTGCAGACGACGTAGCCCTTGAGGGCGTAGTCAATCATGAGGGCGCGATAGACAAAGTCGTTCTTGGAGCCCGCGCTCCATCCGCCGCCGTGGATGATGAGGATGGCGGGACGACCGCTCTGGGGTCCGAAGAGAGGCTGCGCCAGGTCGAGCACGGTGGAGGGCCCCACATCGCTGCGGTAGGCCACGTTTTCAGTCACTTTGATTTCGCGCTCGCCCCCGGCAAAGGCCGCGAGCGAAAGAAAAGCGGAGAGGAGGAAAAAGAGCTTTTTCATTATGGTTGTGTTTTTGGGGATAGATTATTTCGACATCTGGGGCGGCACGACGCGCCACACGTTGAGCACGACGCCGCGGAAGGCGGGATCGCTCTGAGGGGCGCACACGAAGAGGGCGTCGTTGAGCCAGCCGTAGGGGCTGTCGGAGGCCGTCTCGAAGCGGGGTGCCGCCATAAAATAGGCGGGCGCGGCGATGCCCAGGTTGCGCACATGGATTGTGATGCCGTCGTCGGTGCGGATGCAATAGACGGCCTCGAGCTCGGTGCGCGCTCCGTTGCCCAACTGATAGTCGGCGCCGCCGGGAAGCACAGTGCCACGAAGGCGCGGGCCCTCGAAAGTGCCGCCCATGATGGGCACGACGGTGCGGCGGCCGTGGGGCGTTTCGCCTGCAGAAAAGACCTCGCCGAGCGTCACGCGCAACTGCATGAGAAACTCCAGACCGGGCGCCACGGGCGCCGGCCCCTGGGCCGGAGCGCCCATAGCCGCAAGAAGCAGAAGGAGGGAAAGCAGAATGTGTCTCATAGCGATGCAAAGATACGGATTTTCCCGCATGCGGCGTGTAAAAGATGTAACAAAAGGATGCACGCATGTAACAATTGTGCAAAAATGCGGTGTAAACGGCGTTTTTGATACATAAAGACAAGCTATTGGGAAAATAGTGCATCGCCCTTAGAGGGCTTTTCCGTAACTTTGCCGCCGAAAAACCTTAATTCCAACACTCACACAACTATGCTACGACATTTTCTTTCAGCCCTGCTGCTGACGTCTGCCGCCGCCCTGATGGCACAGAAGACCGAACCCATCCGCGTGGACCTCAACCGCAAAGGCACCATCGTGTCGCCCAACCTCTACGGCATCTTCTTCGAGGAGATCAGTCACGCCGGCGACGGCGGACTCTACGCCGAGCTGGTGCAGAACAGGGGCTTCGAGGAGCACGTGCTGCCCTCGGGCATGACCTACAAAAACGGACGCGCCTGGGCGCCCGACGCACAGAACTACGAACACCGCAACCACAGCAAGTGGAACATCCCCTGGAACCTGGCCGAAAAGAAGATGACGGGCTGGCAGGTCAGCACCGAAAAGAGCGTCGCCGAGAGCGACGTGGTGGCCCCCAAGACGCCGCTCCACCCCAACACGCCGCACGCCATGCAGCTTAAAATAAAAAAGGTGCAGGAAGGCGGCAAGGTCATCCTGGCCAACACGGGCTACTGGGGCATGGGCCTCAAGAAGGGCGAAAGCTACGACCTGCGCCTCTACGTCAGGAGCAGTGACTACAAAGGCACGCTGACCGCACGCCTGAGCAACAGCGACACGGGCGAATCGCTCGGCGCCGTGCAGCTGACAGCGGGCGGCACCGACCTCTCGGACTGGAAAGAATTCACCGCCGTCATCACCGCCGCCGACAGCAGCTCGAACGGACAGCTGGGGCTGGAATTCGACGCCAAGGGCACCGTGCTGGTGGACTACGTCTCGCTCTTCCCCCAAAACACCTTCAAGGGCCGCAAGAACGGACAGCGCGCCGACGTGGCCCAAATGCTGGTGGATCTGCACCCGAAATTCATGCGCTGGCCCGGAGGCTGCATCGTGGAAGGCGCCACCTATGAAAACCGCGTGCGCTGGAAGGAGACGCTGGGCGACCCAATGACGCGCCGCGGCGAATGGGACGTGTGGGGCTATCGCGCCACATGGGGCATGGGCTACCATGAGTTCCTCGTCTTCTGTGAAGACCTGGGCATGGACGCCATGTTTGTCAACAACGCCGGCATGGCCTGCTCCGTGCGCAACGGCGACTACGTTAGCAGCGATGCGGACATGGAGGCCGTCGTGCAGGATTACCGCGACGCCATCGACTACGCTCTGGCCGACCCCGCCGCCAACGCCTGGGCCAAGAAGCGCGCCGAAGCCGGACACCCGAAGCCCTTCCCCCTGAAATATGTGGAGATCGGCAACGAAAACGTCGGCCCGGAATACGTGAAGCACTTCAACTACATCTTCAACAAACTGAAGGCCGAGTATCCCCAAATCACCTTCATCAACACCCTGGGCCACACCGACGCGCTGCTGGAGCAAATGTCCGGAGAATACACGGTGGATCCCCACTGGTATCGCGACCCGAACTTCTTCTTCAACAACAACGGGCTCTTTGACGAGGCACCCCGCACCCACGACATCTATGTGGGCGAATACGCCTGCAACGCCGGAGTGGGTGCCGGCAATCTGCTGGCAGCTCTGAGCGAAGCCGCCTTCATCATGGGCATGGAGCGCAACAGCGACGTGGTGAAGATGTCGAGCTACGCACCCCTCTTCGAAAACGAGAACCGCCGCGACTGGCCCTGCAACCTCATCCACATCAACAGTAGCGAGGTCTACGGCCGCGCCTCCTACTACGTGCAGCAGATGGCGGCCGAGAACCGTCCCACGTACAACGTCTTCGTCAGCGAGACCAGCACGCAGGGCGAGCGCCAGACCTTCCGCGCCGGCGGCATCGGCCTGGGCAGCTACGACACGCAGTGTGAATACAAAGACATACGCATCACCCGCGCCGACGGCAGCGTCGAAACCTGCGACGTGAACCTCTTCCAAGAAAGGAAGGGTGCATGGAAGAAGGAGGGCGGAGTGATTCGTCAGACCTCCGGCGAGCAGGTGACGGTGGCGCAGTTCCCCCAATTCTCCTCGGACAACTACACCCTCGAACTCAAGGCGCGCAAGACCGGCGGACGCGAGGGCTTCTTCATCTACTACGGCCTGGACCAGCGCGGGCAGAACGGCTACGCCGCCAACATCGGCGGATGGAGCAACCGCACGACCGCCGTGCAGCCCATGATGCACGGACGCGTCAACGACGTGCTCGGACGCCGCGCCCGTCAAACGGTGGAGACCGGTCGCTGGTATGACATCAAGCTGACGGTGACGCCCGAGAGCGCCACGCTC
>CADAMO010000057.1:1227-16440 GCA_902788995.1 Oscillospiraceae bacterium | reverse complement strand
TCCGGCGTATACAAAACGCCGGAGGTGATGGAGCATATGGCGCTGGACAACTCCTTTCACGGCGTTTTTACGGTGGAATCCATCCGGCAGTACGAGCTGCTGTGCGGGTTGGCGGTAAAATACGGTCGAAGATTCTCGGTGCTGCTGCGTCTGACAAATCAAAGTCAGTTCGGTATGGACGCGTCCGAGATCGAAAGCATCATTGCCGCGCGATATGACCGGCCGGATCTGAAAATCGCGGGAATTCAGTATTTTTCGGGCACGCAAAAAAAATCGCTGAAAAAAATCAAACGTGAATTGGACGAACTGGATCAGCTTCTGACACATCTGAAAGAAACGTACGGCTATCAGGCTGCCGAATTGGAATACGGCCCCGGTTTTCCCGTTGCGTATTTTGAAGAAGACACCTTTGACGAGTCCTCTTTTTTAAGCGGTTTTTCCTCTTTGTTGTCAACAATGCAGAATAAGCCGAAGCTGATTCTTGAAATCGGCAGAAGTATCGCTGCCTCCTGCGGAAGATATTATACCCATATTGTGGATATCAAGCAAAACGGCGGCCAGAATTACCTGATCACCGACGGAGGAATGCATCAGATTGTGTATTACGGACAGCATATGGCGATGAAGCAGCCTGCGCTTTCCGTTGTGGGAAAACACACGGTCAACGATGAGATCCCATGGAATATCTGCGGCTGCCTTTGCACGATGAACGATATTATGGCGAAGCGCGTTTTTCTTCCGGACGTTGCTGTGGGAGATACGCTGTGCTTTGCAAATACAGGCGCGTACTGCATGACGGAGGGAATCTCGCTTTTTCTGAGCCGGGAACTGCCGGCGATCTGGCTTCTGCAGGAGAACGGCGTGCCTGTTCGGGGGAGAAACGCCGCGCCGACCGAATTACTGAATACACCGCAATATGAAAGGACGGAATGAACATATGGAAAAACTTTTGGAGATCCTGCGGGACATTCAACCGGATATCGACTATGAAACCTGCGAAGACCTGATCGACGGACATCTGCTGGATTCCCTGTCCATCATCGCCATGATCGCCGACCTGGAGGACGCCTTTGACGTGACGATCCCCGCTGTGGAGATCGTTCCCGAAAACTTTAATTCCGCCGCCCGCATGTACGCGATGCTGACCCGGCTGCAGGAGGAAGACTGAAATGTCCTTTGCGCTGATCTCGGCTGCTGGCAGCAAGCTTACCTCCTGCTTTTCGGCGGAATATTTGTTTGTATTTCTTCCCGTTTTTCTGTTTGCTTACAGCATTGTACCGGATCGGTGGAAAAAGTACGTACTGATTACCGCAAGCTGTCTGTTTTACTGCCTCGTCAGCGGGAAGCTGATCGTTTATCTGCTGCTGACGGCTGCGCTTATGCATTGGTTCGGGATCTGGCTTGACCGGCTGCAGACGCAAATGAAGGATCGTCTCAGCCTGGCGGAAAAGGAAGAGCGAAAGGCGATCAAAAACAACTTCGCGGCAAAAAAACGCTCCGTCATCACGCTGGCAGCCATGCTGCAGCTCGGCACGCTGCTTACGCTGAAATATACCGGGTTCTTCCTGACCAACATCAATACGCTCTTATCTGCTCTGCACAGTACGGCGCAATTTGAGATCCCGTCGTTCCTCATCCCCGTCGGGCTTTCGTTTTTCTCTTTACAGGCGGTATCGTATCTGCTGGACGTTTACCGCGGCGTGATCCCGGCGGACGACAACCTGCCCCGGCTTCTGCTGTTCCTCGGCTTTTTTCCGCAGATCGTGGAGGGACCCATCTGCCGGTACCGGCAGACTGCCGACGCGTTATGGAACCCCCAACCGATCCGATACGATAACCTCACGCACGGTCTGACGCGCATCGCCTGGGGCGTAATGAAAAAGATCGTCGTGGCGGACCGGCTGGACCCGCTTGTCAAAAAGGTTTTTACGGACTATGCGTCCTTCGACGGCGGCGTGATCGCGTTGGCGGCCGTTTTCTATACCGTGCAGCTCTATATGGATTTTTCCGGCGCCATGGACGTGGTGATCGGCACGGCGCAGATCATCGGCGTTGCATTGCCGGAAAACTTCAAGCGTCCGTTTTTTTCAAAGACGATCTCCGAATTCTGGACGCGTTGGCATATTACCCTTGGCGCGTGGTTCCGCGATTACGTGTTTTATCCCGTTACGACCGCGGCGCCGATGAAAAAGCTGACGACCCGCGCGCGCAAAAAGCTCGGGAATCACTACGGGCCGCTGCTGGCGGGCGGGATCGCGCTCTTCTGCGTATGGCTCGGCAACGGCGTATGGCACGGGGTCGGCTGGCACTTTATCTTTTTCGGATTATACCATTTCGCGTTGATCTACAGCGGGAATCTGCTGTCGCCGCTTACCAAACGCGCCGGATCGCTGCTGCATATCGATCCCGAGCGTATCGCATTCCGTTGGCTTCGCATTCTGCGAACCACCGTTCTCGTGGTGATCGGCGAGCTGTTTTTCCGCGCCAACGGCCTGTGGGCGGGCCTTGCGATGTTCAAGGCGATCTTTACACGGTTTTCGCTGCCCGCGCTGAACGCCGAGCTGCTTTCCGGGCTCGGTGTGGATTGGCAGGATCTTTTGATCGTAGGGGTGACCGTCGGTATCGTGTTCACGGTCAGCGTGATACAGGAAAAAGGCGTCAGAGTATGCGACGCGCTGTATCGGAAGCCGACCGTTATCCGCTGGGGCACACTTTACGCTTTGCTCCTTTTTATCATTGTTTTCGGCGCGTACGGAAACGGGTATACGCCCGTCGATCCGCTTTACGCCCAGTATTAGAAGGTAGAAAGCCATGAAAACTCCGATAAAAACAATGGTACGCTGCGCCGCGTTCCTGTCCGGTCTGGCCGTGCTGTTGCTTCTGACTTCAAAAATACTTGTACCGAAAAACAACGCGAAGGAAAACGGGATGCTTGATCCGTCAGCCAACGGCATTCTCGGCGAGCCGGAACAGACGATCGACGTGCTGTTCCTCGGCGACAGCGAATGCTACAGCGCCTTTATTCCGCTCCGGCTGTGGGAAAAGCACGGGATCACCTCGTATAACTGCGGCACCGCGCTGCAGAATCTTTACTATACGGAGGAATTTCTGGAAAAAGCGTTTCAGAAGCAGTCCCCCAAGGTCGTTGTGCTGGAAACGAACGCCATTTTCCGGGATTTCTCCGTTGGCGCTTCCGCCGTTCACAAGTTCAAGCAGTGGTTTCCCGTTTTTCAGTACCACGACCTTTGGAAGAGGCTGAAGCCAGGAGAGATCCATTTGTCTGACGCGGTCTTTACCCATAAGGAGGACGCCAAAGGTTATATTTGGGACAATAAGGTTGCGCCGGCGTCTCCCAACGATTATATGGCGCCGACGCAGGAAATTCAGTCGGTTTCCGTCAGGAACTACGCCTATGTGAAAGACTTTCGTGATTTCTGTGAAAAGCACGGCGCAAAGCTGATCCTCGTCAGCACGCCCAGCACCGTCAACTGGAATATGAAACGCCACAACGGGATCCAAAAACTTGCAGAGGAGTTGGAGCTGCATTATTTTGATCTGAACGAGCCAAAATCTCCGGTAAAGATCGACTGGGCGAAGGACACGCGGGATAAAGGCGACCATATGAACTATGCCGGCGCATGCAAGGTGACCGATTGGCTGGGCAAACACTTGATCGAGACCGGACTTGTGAAAAGCCGCAGGAACGACGGTCTCTGTAAGGAATGGAACGCTGCGGCGGAGCGATTCAATTCAAAACGCCTGTAGTATCTGAAATGACTTGGTTTGTTTTTACGTTGATATGTATTGTCGGATGGGGTATCGCGGATTTATTCTATAAAAAAAGCAACCAAACCGGCGACCGATATTCCCATCTGAAGACCACCGTATGGGTTGGCCTGATGATGGGAACCGTTTCCATGATCTTCACCTTGCTGACCTTGTGTAAAGATCCTCTTTTTGCTTTTCTGAAACGTCAGCCTCTTTCCGAATGGGCGCTTTCCTCTGTTTCCTCTTTTTTGCATTTTGTTTCAGCGGAAAATCTCTTTACGACGAAAGCATCTTTTTTTGTTTCTGCGGTAAAGTATCTTCCCGCGTCCTTGAGCTACATTATCTCCATGACGATCGGCTATGCCGGTATGCGCTATCTGGAGGTATCCATTATTTCGCCGATACAAAATGCCTCGGGTGCGCTGTCGGCGGTCTCAATGCTGATACATTTCGCCTTAATCGGCCGGATAGGCAGCTTTTGGGACGATCACGGCGCCATGGATACGGTTGGTACAATTCTTATCATTACCGGCGTCATAACGTTGGGAATCGTGGAACATCGCCTGGCAGATGCAGAGGAAGTCATGAAAATTCCAAAGGCAGAGCGCAAATACCGCTTTGGCGCATTGGCGCTGATTTTTCCCGTTCTGTACTGTGTTTTTGACACTGTCGGTACCGCTGCCGACGGTATCATACTCGGCGCAAGCCACGGATTGGGACTTGGAAAAATTGACGTGATCATTCTTTACGGCTTCACGTTCCTTCTTGCGGGATTTCTGTCTTGGACGTTTCTCCTTTTCAGAGAAAAAAAGGCGTATAATCCCTTCTGCAGAGGGGAAATCAAAACGCGTGGCGTGGCCGCGCTTTTTGAGCAATTCGGGCAAATTTTTTACGTTTACGCAATGGCAGATAACCCTGTTATTGCCGCACCTATGATAGCGTCCTACTGTATCGTTTCCACCATACTGTCGCGCATTTTTCTGAAAGAAAAAATGACGGGAAGTCAATACGCCTGTATTGCGGCGGTATTTGCGGGCGTCCTTCTTTTGGGGATCTCAGAGGGACTTTCGGAAGTGTGATCTCTTTTCAGGCAGACGTGTTTTCAGAGAAGAAATCTGCCTTAAAAAGCGTTCTTCTCCTTAAACTGATAGCCCTTTCCCCAAACGGTAACGATATGATCGGGGTTTTGCCGATCCGCTTCTATTTTGCGGCGGAGATTTTTTATGTGTCTCATAATGGTTCTGTTCGCCCCATAAAAATACGGCTCCTTCCAGATCTCTTCAAAAAGCAGAGCTGCGGAGTGCGCACGGTTCGGCTTTTTCATCAGTGTCAAAAGGAGCCGGTATTCCGTTTCCGTCAGGTCGATCTCCCTGTTTTTTATTAACACCTCGTTGTGCGTCAAAAAGATTTTGACGTCATCTATCTCTATATAATCAGGTTCACAATCGGCCCCGTTTGGTTCCTGCCTGCGATAAACGCAATAGCTCCGCAGCAGTGCCTTGACGCGCGCGTTCAGCTCCGTATAGGAAAACGGCTTTGTCATATAATCGTCGCCGCCCGCCGCCAAACCGGCCAGGATATCCTCCTCATGCGTTTTTGCGGACAGAAACAAAACGGGAACGGACGACCGCTCCCGTATCCTTTTACATACTTCGATTCCGTCCATCCCAGGCATCATGATGTCCAGAATGACAAGAACGGTATCGTCGGTCAGCAATGCCAATCCTTCCGTGCCGGTTCCCGCTTCGTCAATAGAATAGTTATCGTTTCCCAGAAGGCCTCTGATCCCATTCCGGAGTTCTTTTTCGTCATCTATTATCAGTATTTTTTTTGTACTCATCATCCACACGCTCCGTTTAACAAATGGGCTCCCCCTGCAAAAGAATGCAGGAGGAGGTATAAAAAGGAGTGAAACAATAGACGCTATGCTAAGAGTTGCTTTGCGTCACACAAGCTTTGGAAATGATTATTTCATGGATTTTTCTTGGAGGCGTTTGCTTTGCTTTTTCCGGTAGTCTGGTTTGCGTCCGAGGTGTTGTTGTCCGTAACCTGATTTGCGGTTGTTTGTTCGGTTGATTTTTTATTGTTGGAATTCTTGCTCTTTTTACCGCCGGTTTTTTTTCCGTTTTTATTCAGCGGATTGTTTTTGGTGGGTTCGTTGTTGTTCGTGGGTTTGTTGTCAGCGGGTTTGCTGCCGGTGTCTTTGCCGCCCGCCTTTTTGTTGCTTTCCGTGCCGGCCTGCTGCGATTGACTTACCGGGGGTTTTGTGCTCTGCTGTTTTTTTGTGCTGCTGCAGCCTGCCAGGCAGGAAACGCTCAGTATGCCGACCAAAGCGACAACAACTGCCTTTTTTGCAGTTTCATGAAATCCGAATTTTTTTGCGTCCATCTTTTTTTGATCCTTTCGTATGGATTATTTCAAAGGTTCGTTGCCTTTGATACTGTTATCATAACCGGCAAATCTTAATTGCCGGTATATCAAAACCTAAAGAAATCTAAATAAAAAACGCGGTTTCCCTTAAGACTTCAGAGGGGGATCGACTTGCGCAGGATGCTCAACAAAGGAGGCATAATAATGAAAAAAATAAACGTACCGGTTATACTGTTGTCGGTGATTTCTCTTATAACGGCGCTGTCGGTATGCTCCGGCTGTGTGAAGGGAACCGCCGTTAGGCTCAGTGACGCCGAAACGCGGTCGCTGATGGAACAGGTTGCCAAAAGCGACGTTTATATTGAGTACGGAGATTATCTCAAAGAGGAAGCTTTTGCGGCCGCGGAGGTTTTCGGCGTCCGCAGGGACGGAGATCGGGGTACCGCATATGTGTATTTGTATGAGGAAGCGTTCGTCGTGCTGAAGGAAAAGGCGTATTCTATGACCGGTTCGGCGGGAGAGGCGATCATCCGATTTATTTACACCGACAGCGGCGTTGCCCTCTCGGAGGTGGAATGGAGCGCTGACGGCGACCTGCATGAAGACTGGATAAAGAAGAGCTTTCCGGCGGAATACCGGAAAAAAGCAAAAGCCTATCAACCCCACGACGAGAGCGGCTGCAGCATACTCGGTATAAAGCTCAGGGAAAAGGCTGCGGCGGCGCTGGGCGTCTCTGTTGCATCGGATGATCTTCTTGAGATAGATATCGACAAAGGAACCTATAAGATCATCAAAACCACAGACGGCGACAACGGGTCCTTTGAAATGAAAACCGTTGAACAGGGCAGGCTCGCCGATTTGTCGGAGTATTACGATCGCAGATAATTATTATCGTCTATAATTCCGGAGACTGCTTGACTGTAGAATGCGGATATTATAAAATATAATAAAACATATCAGGAGGTTTCATGCCATAAAAAACTGATCGCCGTGATCCTTGCGGCATGCGCGCTTTTTTGTCTCTTTCTGCTTCCCGCCGGAGCGCAGACAGAAAAAACCGAGATATCGCTGCGGCTCAACAGCCATATCGCGGGCTGTACGAGGGCGGACGCAGACCAACTGATTGAGATCCTCTCCGGTCCGGTGAAGTACTGTTACGATGAAAAGGGCTACTCGATTTTCATTGCAAACTGTGTGGGCGGCATGGAAGGCGCCCATATGGACGCAGGAAGGACCTATGTGATTACGTATACGCTGGAAGCTTCCGACGGCTATGTGCTGCCTGAGACGCTTTCCGACGAGGACGTTTCACTGGATTGCGAAAAAGGCGTTTGCGTAATCTCCTGCGGCGTCGTCGAGCAGAAGAACACCGATCCGGATCCGGCGCTCGGCGAAGCAACTACGGCGAGAGTGCTTCGGATCACCGCAAAAGTGGTTGTGGACGGCACCGCCATCCAAAAAGTGATCGGCTGGCTGAGAGATCTGCTTCTGAAGATCCGGTCCTGGTCTCTGTTTTAACGCAAATCCGGAAAAGAGGTGATATCCATGTTTGACGCGCAGCAATCCCTGCTTTCCAAAATCATCACTGCTATCAAGGTTTTCTTTGAAAAGCTGCTGGGAAAAATCGGGAAGTAAACAAAAAAGCCGTCTGCCCCTGAAAAAGGCCGGCGGCTTCTGTTCGGTATTTTCGTTTAAGTCGGATGAGATGAAATATGATTCAAAAAAGCAACAATACGAAAAACAAAACAGCGATCCTTTGTGAAATGCTTTATAATGTTCGTTCCCCAAAGAAAACGGAAAAGAAAAACGTCATTTTCGCAACCTTGAGCTTTCTTTTGATCGGGATCGTTCTCGGTCTGTTTGCAAAGTGGCTGGATCAGTTGTCTCTGGACGATACGATATGGTGGCACAGGATCGCAGAAAAGCTGGATCTGGGTAATTTCTTCTCCGAACCGGCCGTGTGGCTGCTGGCGGCGTTGCTTATCGCCGTGTTCAGCCGTTCCGCATTTCGTGCCGCCTGGAACGTTTTTGCCTTTTTTGCGGGCATGTGCGCCGCCTATCACGCATATACGGTCCTGTTCAGCGGATTCAACCCCGCGTCGTATATGCTTATCTGGTACGGCCTCACGCTGCTCTCTCCCATTCTTGCGGCGTTCTGCTGGTACGCAAGGGGAGCCGGACCGGTCCCGGTGCTGCTGGACGGCGCGATCCTCGCCGTGTTTCTGCTCTCCTGTTTCGGATTGGGGTTCTTTTATATCACCTTCAGAGGAACCCTGTATCTTTTGGTGTTCCTCGGCGCGGCCGCCGCTTTGTTCAAAACGCCGAAGAAGTTCGTGTTTTCGCTGCTGATTGGTTTTGTTCTTGCGTTCGGGCTCAGCCCGGTTTGGCCATATCGCTGAAAAATGATTCCGGGGAAATGCAACAATGAAAAAAACAGTATGTTTTCTGCTCGCAATACTTACCGTTGCGCTGACCGCCTGTAATAAAATAGCGCCTGCTGCAAGCGACGAGCTGCCGCAGGCGGCGTATCTGATCGACGAAGCAATCATCGACAATATCTGTGTTTCGCTTCAGAAAAACGGTCTGCATAACGTGGACGTTTTTAAGGTATGGGTAAAGGATTTTGCCGGAACCTCCGCTGAAAAAACCGATTTGCCTAAACAATGGGTCAAGCTGGCTGACCTGCGGGGAGACACGTTCGCATGCGCGGATCGTTGGGAAGAAACGCATGATTATCCGGATGCGGATTGCAGAATGACGGCAATGCTGCTGATGTGCGATCTGCTCAAGGTCGATCGTCCCAAAAAATCGTATGACGGAACGTATCTGATGATGGACGTTGACGCGATAGAAAACGCAGATAAATACAGGATGATACAGGAGAGAGAAACGGATTTTACAACGCTTTTCGGTGAAATACCGATTCCCGACGCGGGCATTGCCCAAGCGCTGCCGCAGAATTGGGAAGAACACGGAATCAGTTTTAATTCGGAAAGCGCGTCTCTCATCAGCGTTGTGATGGAAGATACAATGAGCCCGACTGCGTTTGTCGGCCATGCGGGGATCCTTCTGGACGAAGGCGACAGTCTGCTGTTTATTGAGAAATTGGCGTTTGAGCAACCGTACCAGGTCACGCGGCTCCGAAATACAGACGAACTGATCAAAATGCTTTCAGCGCGCCCGGAATACGCCGCGGAAGACGGAAAAGAGCCAAGCGTTATCTGCCGCAACAATGCGGTGATCGGAAGGATAATATCGGAATAAAACGCCGGATGTTAAATTGCGTTGCTTGTTTTCCGGCAGCATAGACGTTATAATCAGAGCGTAAGCAAAGGAGGTTTGAGATCATGCTTAACGAAAACATCAAACGCTGCAGAAAACAAAAAGGGTATTCGCAGGAAACGCTTGCGCAGTCGCTGAATGTTGTCAGACAGACCGTTTCAAAATGGGAAAAGGGATATTCGGTACCGGACGCGGTCATGCTTGAAAAAATGGCGGAACTATTTGAAGTGCCGGTCAGCGATCTGCTTGGCGGGCCGCAGGAAACAGCAGAACAAAAATCGGAGCTCGAGCGGATATCCGCGCAGCTGGCGGTGATGAACGACCAGATGGCGCGGGAGCTCGGCAGACGCAGGCGGCTCAGGCGTATCCTGCTGATCGTCGCTGCTGTTCTGCTTTCCCTGACCGTCTGTGTCATCTGCCTCGTCTTCCTTTCTCTGCCCGTTGACAGAGCGATCGAATCCGGCGATATCTCGCAGACCGAGACGCTGCTGGTTCCCTCTCAGCTTTATTCACAGGATGAAATCGACGCGGCGATCGAAACGATCAAGACGGATTTTGCGGAAAACTGGAACGGCTGCAAGCTGACGTGGATCAAGTACGCGGGGGATGCGATATCAAAAGAGGAAAGCAAAGAACGGGGCTTGGAGACCATCGTGCTGCTGTCTTCCTTTGATACGCTGCGGCTGCCCGATACCAGCGCGCTCAATGAAAACGCCACCTATCTGGATTGGAACTGGATCCTGACCCGCGCGGAGGATGGGAGCTGGACGCATATCGATCACGGTTACGGTTAAGGATCTTAAGATTTTTTAAGACAATCTTATGTATTTAACCGATCGATTTTTTATGATTATTTAAGCGACCGTAAATATGATGATTGCAAATCATTCCAAACGGAAAAGGAGCGGTCATCATGTACGAAAACAACGGTTATACCAATTATGAATTTATACACCAGCCTGCGCAGGAAGGCAGCGGCTGCTATCCCTATGCCAATTGTTCAGCGCCGCAAAAACCAAAGCGCGATAAAAAGCACGGCGGGCGGCTGAAAACGGCGGCGCTGGTGCTTGCGTGCAGCCTTTTGAGCGGGTGCGTCGGCGCGGCGGCGGTTTTCGCCTTCAACGGGGCGTCCGGCAGCAGCACCACGTTGGTGGAAAGCAACCGTACCCCGACCAAGGTCCAGATATCCTATCAGAGCAGCGATAAGCTGATGACGGCGGCAGAGGTTTATGCGGCCAACGTCAATTCCACGGTTGGCATCACCACGTCGGTCACCACCACCAATTTTTGGGGAATGAGAACAAGTTCCGCCGCGGCGGGTTCCGGTTTTATCATCAGCGAGGACGGCTATATCGTCACCAATTACCACGTGGTGGAAAAAGGCAACGCCGTCAAGGTGACCACGTATGACGGGCAAGCGTATGACGCCGGTTTGGTCGGATACGACGAATCCAACGATCTGGCCGTTTTAAAAATCGACGCTGCCAATCTGAAGCCGGTCGTACTGGGCAGCTCCGAATCGCTGCACGTAGGAGACGAAGTGATCGCCATCGGCAATCCGCTCGGCGAACTGACCTTCTCCCTCACCAAAGGCAGCGTCAGCGCCCTGAACCGGGACGTAACACTGTCTTCCAACGTAACGATGCGCCTGATCCAGACGGACGCCGCGATCAATTCCGGCAACTCCGGCGGCGCGCTGTTCAACATGTACGGCGAGGTAGTGGGAATTACCAACGCCAAATACTCCGGCAGCAGTTTCACCAATGAAGCATCGGTGGACAACATAGGCTTTGCCATCCCGACGGACAATGTAAAATCCGTCATATCCAGCATTATTGAAAAGGGGTACGTTTCAAAACCCTATATCGGCGTTCAGGTTTCCGACGCATCCGATGCGGCTCTGGTTTACAGCGTGGCGGATAACAGTCCTGCGGCAAAGGCAGGTTTGCAGGCAAACGATATTGTCACCGCAGCCAACGGTGAAAAAATAATGTCGGCAAGCGATTTGACGGCGTTCGTAAAAAAGCTGCGCGTCGGTGACGAACTGAAGCTGACGGTATCCCGCAGCGGACAGGAGACGATCCTGACGGTGATCGTAGGAGAAAAACAACAGGACGCCAAGCCGCAGGCAGACGAGGATCAAAGCGGCCGCGGGCAATACAGCGACGGCAGCGATTCCTACAACAACTTCAGCGATTTCTTCGGCGGTTTCCCGTTCGGTTATTCCGGCGGTTATTCCAGAGGCTAACGGATTCTCCTCGGGTTATGTATTAAAACTCATTTCAGGTAATATTTATTGAATCATTTTCATTTTATAATCCATATGGAATGATTAAGATATGCAAAACTCTTGACGTGAAGCTGAGTAATTATTATTCGGATAATTATTTGAAAGATTCACCGCCCGGTATACCGTAAAAAGTATACCGGGCGGCAGCGATGATTATACGAAAATCAATTCATGGTTTACGATTTCGGTTGCGCGGTTACGGACGGAATTCATTTTCACAACCCAATCCATCTGGTTTTCCGCTTTGAGATGCTCGGTCACGCCTTCCTGTTCAGCAAGTTGACGGACGAGCAGTTCGAACATCTCCTGGGCGTCGTGATCAATTTGGGCGAGATACCTTTGTAGTTTTCCTCTGACAAGGAACTCATTGTAAACGCCGCGCTGGTGTTTTTTCAGAAACGCCGCATGGCGCTGTCCCCATATACTGATTTGAGTTTCTTTCTCCGGGTGGTATTTGGGTTGTTCGCTCGGCGTCATCACGCCGTTTATGTGTACCCTGCAGGAGGGATAGTAGTAGTCACCCTTTAGTTCATACTCCCAGCCGGTGCGCTCGTCAATGATTGTCTTTTCCATTTCACTTGCCCTCCGCTTTTTTGATGATTTTCAGCAGCAGTTCGTCCACATCTTCTGTGGGATAATCCGCCGCCAACAGCATGTTCCGCCATTCGTTGATGCCGTTGATAAGCAGGTTGCACTCGAAGTCCGTAAACTTCATTTTGACTTTCTTTTCTTTCATAATGAAAACCTCCGGTTCTTTGGTACTTCCATCATACCAAAGAACCGGAGGTCTGTCGAATGTGCGAATTCAAAATACTTGCAAAGTAAGATAAAAACAAACGAGACCATCTGTTAAGACAGTTGATCTCGAATGTTTCTTACCGCTTTTGCCATGCCGAAAATGATTGTGAAAATTGATTTCTCAAAATACTTCCTTATCACACTTCAGCAGTAGACAAAAGAGGTTTCTTTCATGGCTGGGGAGGCGGGATTCGAACCCACGCATACAGCAGTCAAAGTGCTGTGTCTTACCGCTTGACGACTCCCCAATATGGAATTGACCGCCGGAATGGGCGAAAAAAAGGAAAAAGAAAAATCGCAAGATCATAATGACCTTGCGATCAAGTGGGGTGGGTAGTCGGATTCGAACCGACGACCTCCAGGGCCACAACCTGGCACTCTAACCAACTGAGCTATACCCACCGCATACGCGGTCACATCGGTGTATTGTCTCTGTGACACTTGCAATATTATAAGTCATCTCTTGCGGTTTGTCAAGAGAAAGAAGACAAAAAAAGGGATAGAGCCGTGATTTTTTTTTGAATGTTTTTTGTCAAAAAAAACAGGAGGCGCGGCTCCCCTTCCTCATAGTCTTCCCTGTGCGGGACGCGGCAGGCGCAGCATTAGCATTTTCGGCAAGCGGGCACGGCATTACCGCCGGGGGGTGGCGCCCGCCCTGCCGGCGCGCCGCCAAAGCCGCTTTCGGCGCAGCGTTTTTTTTGATTCAAGAAAATAAAAAGCGATATTATGATTCTTCACCGATCCTGCGCAAAAATCACTTGCGAAAACCGACAGGATTCTTTATAATGGACAATGGAAAACCAATATAAGGAGTGTGGAAGACCGATGGAACGGTATTATCAGCCCGAGATCGAATGCGCGTCCCGGGAAGAGATGATCAAGCTGCAGAATGAAAAGCTGAAAAAGCAGGTGCGCCACGTGTGGGACGCCGTCCCCTATTACCGCAAAAAGATGGAAGCGAAGGGCGTGACGCCGGACGACGTTCAGACGATCGACGATCTTCATAAGCTGCCGTTTTTAAGCAAGTCGGACCTGCGGGAGGCCTATCCCTACGGGCTGGTCGGCGCGCCGCTGAAGGACTGCGTCCGGATCCACTCCACCTCAGGCACCACCGGCAAGCGGGTGGTGGCGTTCTATACCCAGCACGACGTGGACCTGTGGGAGGACTGCTGCGCCAGAGCCATCACGGCGGCGGGCGGCACGGCGGAGGACGTGTGCCACGTGGCCTACGGCTACGGCCTGTTCACCGGCGGCATGGGCCTGCACGGCGGCAGTCATAAGGCGGGCTGCCTGACGGTGCCCGTCAGCTCCGGCAACACCGACCGGCAGATCATGTTCATCATGGATCTGCAGGCGACGATCCTCTGCTGCACCCCCAGCTACGCCGCCTACCTCGGCGAACGGATGAAGGAGATGGGCTACGGCCCCGACGACATCCCGCTGAAGGCCGGCATCTTCGGCGCGGAGGCGTGGAGCGAGGAAATGCGCCGCGACATTGAAAAGACGCTGGGCATCAAGGCCTACGACATCTACGGGCTGACGGAGCTTTCCGGCCCCGGCGTGGCGTTCGAGTGCTCCGCCCAGCAGGGCATGCACATCAACGAGGACCACTTTATCGCGGAGATCATCGACCCCGTGACGGAGGAAGTGCTGCCGGACGGCCGGCAGGGCGAGCTGGTGTTCACCTCGCTGGATAAAGAGGCTTTCCCGCTGCTGCGGTACCGCACCCGCGATATCTGTACGCTGACGCGAGAGAAATGTCCCTGCGGCAGAACCCACGTGCGCATGGGCAAGCCGAAGGGCCGCACCGACGATATGCTGATCATCCGGGGCGTGAACGTCTTCCCCAGCCAGATCGAGACCGTGCTGATCAACAACGGCTACGCCGCCAATTATCAGATCATTGTGGACCGCGTAAACAACACCGATACGCTGGACGTGCAGGTAGAGATGACGCCGGAAATGTTCACCGACGACATCGGCGACATTCAGAAGATGCAGCGCACACTGGTGGAGGGGCTGCGCTCCATGCTGGGGCTCTCCGCCAAGGTGACGCTGGTGGCGCCCAAGACCATCGCCCGCAGCGAGGGCAAGGCCGTCCGCGTGATCGACAACCGAAAGATTTAAGGAGGTACCGGCATGAGCATCAGGCAGATTTCCGTTTTTCTTGAGAACAAACCCGGCAAGCTCAGCGAGATGACCGCGCTGCTGGCCGCAAACAACATTGATATCCGCGCGCTGTCGCTGGCGGAGACCAACGATTTCGGCATCGCCCGCATGATTGTGGACGACGCGTATGAGTGCGTCAACGTGCTGCGCAACGCCGACTTTATCGCCAACATTTCTCACGTACTGGCGTTTTCCGTGCCGGATGAACCCGGTGGCCTCAACAAGCTGCTGAACGCCTTCAATGAGGCGAAGGTCAACATCGTCTATATGTACTCGTGTCTTGGCAGCAACGACCCCACGCAGGCGTATATGCTGTTCCGCGTGACGGATACCAAGACTGCCGAACCGGCGCTGGTAGCCCACGGCCTGCGGCCTTTGTCACAGGAGGAGATCACCGCCATCTGACCGGCAAACGAACCGGCCACACATGCAAATACCAATCGAGTAGGAGGCTGCCCATTAGTTGAGCAGCCGACCTCTCACACCACCGTGCGTACCGTTCGGTACACGGCGGTTCAATCATAAACAGTGCAGAG
>CADAMO010000057.1:0-1221 GCA_902788995.1 Oscillospiraceae bacterium | reverse complement strand
TTCCGGTAGGCTTTCCAATCTTCCATGCCTAACTTCATCAGATTCTTCACGCGTGTTTTCGGTTTCTTCCACTGTTTCCAGATGTACATTCTCAGCCTCCGACGGAGCCAGCCGTCCCACTCGTCAATCGTGTTCTTCATATCCGCAATTGCATAGTATCCAAGCCACCCCTGCATGAAAACCTTTACGTTGTACATGACTGTCCTCACGCTTCTGCCCTGACTGCGGGAAGTCAGTTCTTTGAGCTTGCGCTTGGCTTTCTTCATCGACTTTGCATGAACGCGAATGAAGGTTCCATTCCCGTTCCTTCCCAATGCAAAGCCGAGAAACTTAAAATTTCGGATCGAATACACGCTGACGGCGCGGCTCTTTTCCGTATTTACCTTGAGCTTCAGTTTCTTCTCAAGATAACGGCTGCTTGTTTCCAGCAGCCTTTCTGCCGCGCGTTGGCTCTTTGCAAGAAGCACAATGTCGTCCGCATACCGGATCACCTTGACCCCTCGTCCCTCAAACTCCTTGTCGAATCTGTCGAGATAAACGTTAGCCAGCAACGGAGAAAGATTCCCGCCCTGCGGCGACCCCTCTTCCGTCTTTATTACTACGCCGTTTTCCATCACACCGCTTTTCAGGTACTTCTTGATCAGATCAATCAGCCTTTTGTCGTGGATTGTCTCTCTCAGCATATTCATCAGAAGTTCGTGGTTGAGTGTGTCAAAGTATTTGGACAGGTCAAGACAGACCGCATATCTGTAACCCTCCTCGGCGTAGTCCCGTACTTTCCGTATTGCGTCCTGTGCGCTTCTGTTCGGTCGGTAGCCGTAACTCCCGTCTGAAAATGTTGGTTCATAGATTGGGCTCAGCACCTGCGCGATCGCCTGTTGTATGATCCGGTCTATGACCGTCGGGATTCCCAGCTTCCTCACACCACCATCCGGTTTCGGGATCTCTTTCCTCCGCACCGGCGACGGCTTGTATTTCCCGTTCCGGATGCTTTCCAAGAGCTCCCCCTTGTGTTCCTTCAGCCATTCCGGCGCATCGTCGACTGTCATACCGTCGATTCCCGGCGCGCCTTTGTTGGCTTTCACCTTCTTGAACGCCCTGTTCAGATTATCTCTGTCCAGCACCTTTTCAAGCAGGTCTGCACCGTCTCTTTCTTCCGCTTCCCGATTGCCGATGCTGTACGCTCCCGCATACTCTTCGTGTTCCGCACTATCCCTTTGC
>CADAMO010000056.1 GCA_902788995.1 Oscillospiraceae bacterium | reverse complement strand
CACGCCCGAGGCTCTGGCCGAGCTCACCCGGCCCGAGGTGGTGGCGCTGTTCAGCGGAGCGGAAAAGACCGGCGTGCGCGGCGCGCAGGCGGCGGCAAAGGCTCACGCCGACTGGAAAGACGACAAGGTGGAAACGATCGTCGTCTCATTCGGCAATATCAAAACCCTTGACGCCTTGACCGTCTGCACAAGCGACCTGCACGGCGGCGTCAAACATAACGATAAAGTGACCGCCCTGCTGCAGAAGGCGGCGGAGTACACCGAAGTGACCTCCAAGACCGGCAAATGCCCCTACGGCGTTTCCGGCGCGGCCCCCTTTGCCAAGGCGGGCGTAAAAACGGGACTTGTCACGGCGGTGGAAACGCCCCTGCCGGAATCCTTCAACACCAGAGAGGACAAAGCCGACACGCTGGAGCTGCGGGCCATTGAAAAGGCCGTCGGCATGGCGCTGGAAGCCGCCTTCCGCTTCGACGAAGCGGGTCTGGACTGACCGCCAAGAGCTAAAAACCAAAAACTAAGAACCAAGAACTAAAACTAAGGGGTAACCGAGATGAAAAAAGCACTTCGCAACATCATCGTTTTTCTGCTGATCGCCGCCGTGTGCGTATCGCTTTCCTCCTGCAACGTATTCAGGACCATGCGCGAAAACGCCGAACGCGCCTCCATGATCGAGATTCTTGAATCGCCGGACGACGCCGAAGCGGCGAAGACCTTCCGTGATCTGCTGGACGCCAGCGCCGGACAGGCGGACGCCATCAATGAGGACGTATCGTACCGGGCCGGGAACCCCTCTATTCAGAAGGACGGCGAGGACGCTGGGCTGCTGGACGACGCCGCAAAGCAGATCCGGGACCTGATTATGGAAGCAAAGCCCGGTCACAGCTCTGAATCGCTGACCGCCGACGACCTGCACCTGCTCAAGACGTTCGATCCCGCAGGGGCGAAGGATATTATCGTTGACCGGAACTACGACAATGTGAAGGTGACCGACGACAAGGGCAACGAGACCGTGGACGAGAACGGCGAAGTGATCACCGAACGGGTCGTCGGAGACAACATTCTGCACCTGACCATGGAATATTTCACCACCGTGGTGACCGATACGAAGACCAACGACGACGGTGAGACCGAGGACGTGACCGAGATCGTGCCCGAGGACAGCGCCATGCTGAACGACGTTTTCGGCGACGAGGCCGACAAGGCAGCGGTGCTGAAGGCCTTCGACGCGGTGGCGGATTACGTGAAGGTCAACGACTACACCGTCAGTTATACGGACAGCCGCGTCACCTCCGACCTGAGTCTGGACGAGCGCATCGTCACCTTCGTGAAGTTCGAGAAGAACATGACCGTGGCGGCGCAGGTCACCTGCCTTGGCAAACTGGCGGAATACGGGGACGTGACCGTCACCTTCCCGCTGACCAAAACCGTCGAATATTCCTTCTCTTACCCCGCCGCGGAATGATCCGCCGTTAAAGGAGACATACCATTGGCTCAGATATATTCCGTCTCACTGACGAAAGTAATAAAAGATAACGCGCTGGAGATCCTCGCCACCCCGAAGGACCCCTCCCAGCTGCTGATCACCTCCCGGGAGGTCAACCGCCCGGGACTGATGCTGTGCGGACAGGACCGGTTTTTCGATCCCTCGCGGGTACAGTTCCTCGGCAAAGGGGAATTCGGCTACATCAATTCCCTCTCCCCCGCCGAGCGGAAGGAATCGCTGGAGCGGTTCTTTTCGGCGAAGCCCGCCTGCGTGATCATCACCCGGAGCATTGAGCCGCCGGAGGAGCTGGTGCCGCTGGCCATCAAGCACAAGGTGCCGGTACTGCGCTCCGGCGATTCCACGTCCTCCTGTATGTCGGCGCTGATCGCCTACCTGGGCGTGGAGCTGGCGGAGCGGATCACCCGCCACGGCGTGCTGGTGGAGGTTTACGGCGAGGGCGTGCTGATCGTAGGCGACTCGGGCGTCGGTAAGAGCGAAACCGCCGTGGAACTGATCAACCGGGGCCACCGGCTGATCGCCGACGACGCGGTGGAGATCCGCAAGGTCTCCTCCAAGAGCCTCGTCGGCACCTCCCCCGACAACATCCGCCATTTTGTGGAACTGCGGGGCGTTGGCATCATCAACGCGAAAAACCTGTTCGGAATGTCCGCCGTCAAGATCACGGAGAAGATCGACATCGTGGTCAAGCTGGAACGGTGGGACGAGAACAAAAACTACAGCTCGCTGGATTTCGCGGAGGATTTCATCGAGATCCTCGGCATCCGGCTGCCGGTGACCACCGTGCCGGTCAAGCCCGGGCGGAACCTTTCCATCATCATTGAGTGCGCCGCCATGAACAACCGGCAGAAGCGCATGGGCTATGACGCCACGAAGGAGCTGCTGCAGAGCCTCGGCATGGCGGAGGAGGAGACCATCGCGGAGGAACACAACGTTTTAGAGGTTTGGCACTGAGCGTCTGCAAGGCAGACGCAGCGATACGATCGCTTAGCGATCGTGATATGCGCCGTCGGCGCGTGATATTTTTCGCTGTCGCGAAAAGTGATATGCGAACTGCGTTCGCGTTTCGGAAAAACGCTTTGCGTTTTTGATTATAAATCGTATAGTGGAGGACATATACTATGTACAGAATCGGAATCGATCTCGGCGGGACGAACATCGTCGCCGGCATTATTGACGAAAACAACAAGATCGTGGCAAAGGCCAGCCGCAAAACCAACGCGCCCAGACCGGCGGAAGGCATTTTCGACGACATGGCCGCCTGCGTGAAAGAGGCCATGGAGCAGAAGTATCTCACCAACGACGATATCATCTCCATCGGCGTGGGCACCCCCGGCTCCGTCAACAAGGAGATGGAGCTGATCGAGTTCGCCAACAACCTGGGCTTTGACAACGTGCCTGCCTATAAAATGCTGCGGGAGCGCACCGGCATTGAGAAGGTGTATTTTGACAACGACGCCAACTGCGCCGCTTTGGGCGAAGCCGTGGCGGGTTGCGGCAACGGCGTGAAGGATTTCATCATGATCACCCTCGGCACGGGCGTTGGCAGCGGCATCATCGTCAACGGCAAGCTGGTCACCGGCCTCAACTACGCCGCCGGTGAAATGGGGCACACCGTCATCGTCTACAACGGCGAGCAGTGCAACTGCGGCCGCCGCGGCTGCTGGGAGCGGTACTCCTCCGCCACAGCGCTGATCACCCAGACCAAGGACGCCATGCGCCGGAATTCCTCCAGCATCATGTGGGAAATGGTGGATAACGATATCAGCAAGGTCAGCGGCAGAACCGCCTTTGACGCCATGCGCAAAGGCGACGAAGCCGCCAAAAAGGTCGTGGATAAGTACATCGGCTACCTGGCCTGCGGCATCAGCAACATCGTCAACATCTTCCAGCCGGAGATCCTCGCCGTGGGCGGCGGCATCGGCAACGAGAAGGAAAACCTGCTGGAGCCGGTAAGACGGGTGCTGGCCTCCGAGCGGTATTCCATCCACGCGAAAAAACAGACCCGCCTCATGGCCGCAGAGCTGGGCAACGACGCGGGCATCATAGGAGCGGCGCTTCTTGACGAATAATATGACCGAAACACAGAAACTGTTTTCTGAATATATCAAAGAATACGACGGCGAACTGCTGTTGGACGAACCTCTCTCCCGCCACTGCACCTTCCGCATCGGCGGGCCGGGCGAGGCGGTCTATACCCCGCACGACGAAACGGCGCTGATCGCCGCGCTGCGGTTTGCGTCCGAAAACGGAACGCCGCTGCACGTTCTCGGCAACGGCAGCAACGTGCTGATCGCCGACGAGGGCCTGAAAGGAATCACCCTGCTGCTGATCGGCGGGCTGACGGACCTTGTCGATCTGGGGGACGGCTTGATCGCCTGCGGCGCGGGCGTGCCCCTCAAGCGGCTGTGTACCTTCGCGCTGGAGCATTCCCTCACCGGGCTGGAGTTTGCCTACGGCATTCCCGGCAGCGTCGGCGGCGCGCTCTACATGAACGCGGGGGCCTACGGCGGCGAGATGAAACAAGTGCTGGCCTCCGTGCGCAGCGTGGACCGGGAGACAGGCGAAGTGCAGGAAACGCCCCTTTGCGAACTGACCTACGCCTACCGTAACACCTCCTTCATGGAGAACGGACGGATCATCACCGCCGGCTATTTTCAGCTGCAGCCCGGAGAGCCGGAGGCCATCAAGGCCAGAATGCAGGAACTGCTGGGCAAGCGCAAGGCTTCACAGCCACTGGAATGGCCCAGCGCGGGCAGCACCTTCAAACGCCCCCCTGTGGGCTACGCCGCCGCGCACATCGACGAGTGCGGCCTCAAGGGCCGCAGCGTGGGCGGGGCGCAGGTCAGCGAAAAACACGCTGGTTTCGTCATCAACACCGGCGGCGCCACCTTCCAAGATGTGACGGGGCTGATGGACGTGATCCGGGAAGAGGTCTTCCGTCAGCATGGCGTGACGCTGGAGGCGGAAGTGGAAATTCTGAAATAACCATGTCATTTGCAACGGAAGTGAAAGCCGAGCTGGTCTCGGTGGAAAACGATCAGAACTGCGCGTTGGCGCAAAGCTATGCCCTGCTGCTGTTCGGCAGGGCTTTTTCCGGCAGAGAGCTCTCTCTTCTCACCGAAAACGAAACGGTGGCAAAGGCCTACGTTGAGGCAATCAGACGCCTTTCCGGCGCAGACGTCACGCCGGAAGTCACCGGCGCGGGGAACTATAAAATCACGGTGGAGGACAAAAGGATGCTCAACGCCGTGATGACCGCGACCGGCCATGACGCGCCCATCCGGCGACGGGTCAATTTCGCCGTTCTGCCGGACGAGGCCTGCTTCGCCGCGTTCATCCGGGGGGCGTTTCTCGCCTGCGGTACCGTCACCGACCCGGAGAAGGAGTACCATTTTGAATTTTCCGTCTCCTCCAAGGGCCTGCGGGATGACCTCATCAAGATCTTCGACGAGTTTGAGCCCGTGCCGAAGACGACGGAACGGGCGGGGGCGAATCTGCTCTATTTCAAGCACAGCGGCGACATCGAGGACGTGCTGACGATCATGGGCGCGACGGAGTGCTCCATGCGGGTCATGGGGGCCAAGGCCATCAAATCCGTCAAGAACACCGTCAACCGGAAGGTCAACTTTGAGAACGCCAACCTCAAACGCACGGTGGAGGCGGCGGGCCGTCAGCGGGACGCCATCGCCTACATCCAGAAAAAACACGGCTTCGACGCGCTGCCGGAGGAGCTGCGGGAGCTGGCGCGGCTGCGATTCGAGAACGAGGAGCTGACCAACTCACAAATCGCGAAAATGCTGCCGGAGAGCATCACCCCCTCCGGCGTGAACCACCGCTTCGCGCGGATCATCCGCATCGCGGAACAGTTGAAGGAAAAGGACGAAAAGCAGTAATGTATATCTCGGATACGTTTTTTACCGCCGCCCCCGGCGGAGAGCGGAAAGACAAAGAGCTGGCGGTCTACCGCCGGTTGGAGGAGTTGGGCATCCCTTATCAGGGGTTGGACCACGACCGCGCGGACACCATGGAGATCTGCGAAAAGATAGAGGATAAGCTTGGCGCGGAGATCTGCAAGAACCTGTTCCTCTGCGACCGGCAGCAGACCACGTTTTATCTGCTGATGATGCCGGGCAAAAAAGTGTTCAAGACGACATTTCTCAGCAAGCAGATCAATACCGCGCGGCTCTCCTTCGCGGGCCCGGAGTTCATGGAGCGGTTCCTGAACGTGACGCCGGGCTCGGTGAGCGTATTCGGGCTGATGAACGACGCGGACAAACGCGTGAAGCTGCTGATCGACAAGCCCCTGCTGGAACAGGAGTATATCGGCTGCCATCCCTGTGTGAACACATCGGTGGTGAAGCTCAGGACCGCCGACCTGCTGGAGAGATTTCTCCCCTCCCTCGGCGTCACACCGACCATTGTCGACCTGCCCGACCCGGCGACAATGGAAGAATAATACTGATTCGCATTTTTCCATAGTAAAAACAATGAAGGATCCCTGAACCGATGCTTCGGTCAGAGATCCTTTTTTGATATTAAGATTTGTCGGAGGACAGTATGGTAGCGTGGCACCTCAGTGCCGCTATTCACTGAAGTTAAATTTCAGAAAAAATGATTCATCATGGAAACTTGTGGGATGCAGCAATTGGAATCTGTTGAAGCAACGAGATTTTCCCCGTAGCGCGGCGCCTCAGTGTCGCTGTTTACCAAAGTACCATTCAGCAATCTTAAAAATCGGCTGAACCGTTTTATCTCAGACAACATCTTCTTTTCCGGTCAGCATAAAAAGGTTGTTTTCGTCACGAGCGGCACTGAGGTGCCGCGCTACTTTTTTCTCCCGTCAGACTTTCATCAGCAGTCGCGTTTTTTCCTTTTGCGCCTCCTTGAGGCCAGTCTCTTCGGTCATGCCCCATTCATTCCGCAGCAGGTCGATGATCCTGTCATACGTGGCGGCGGCCTGGGGATAATCTCCCATGATCTCATAAATCATGGCGATCGCCTGCAGCTCGTCCTGATATCTCGGTCGCCGTTTTTCCGCCCGGAAGGAACGCTCATAGCAGTCGATGGCTTTCGGATAATCGCACTTTGACGCGTAGTATTGGGCGGCCTCAAACAGGCACACGCTGTTTTCCGGATGGTTTTGCAGCAGCTCCTCCATGATCCCGTCCGCCGCGGCTTCGTCAAAGCGGGCCAAGGCGATATGGGCGCGGAACACCTCGTTGAGGACCGGGTTGGCGCCCTTCAGACGGCTGAGCCTGCGCAGCGCTTCCTCCGCCTCCTCCGTCCGGTGATCGGCGATCAGGTTATCCAGCAGATAGGCGTAGTTGATGGGATCTTCCGGATGTTCGTTCACCAGATCCCGGTAGAAATCCACCGCTTTATGATGGTTGGCAATGTTCCAGTCCCACGCCACGTGGCCGTCCGCCTTCTGCAGGATCCACCGGCAGCCCTTTTCGTCGGGCGCCATGCGGACGGATTCTTTTGCATAATTGTCCGCCTTGATCGCGTAGCTGTTCATCCTGTGCCAGTAGAGGGTCGCGAGCAGCTCCGTCGCCCGTTTTTTGTACGCTTCGGCGCAGATCTGCGCTTTCAGAAATTCCTCATAGGCCGTGAATAAATCCCACGGCAATTCCTCCTCCCGGTCCATCCGGCTTTCGATCCGGTTGAAGCGCTGTTCCGTTGAAAGGTCAAACAGATCGTCGATGGTCACGCCGAAGATCTCGGACAGCAGCGGCAAGGTGGAGATATCCGGCAGGGCCACGGCGTTTTCCCATTTTGATACCGATTGGGGACCGATCCCCAGCTTTTCCGCCAGCTGCTCCTGCGTCAGCCCCGCTTTCAGGCGGAGCGTTTTGATTTTCATACCCAGTTCCATCGGTTTTCCTCCTGTGTCTTGGTTGCAGGTCCATTATACGGAAATGATTCCCTGAAATCCATCGCTTCCTTTTACAGTTCACTCGCCCGACGGGAGAATGACAAACAAAAAAGGAGACGGCTTTCACAAAGCGCCCCCTTTTTTATCCGCCAGACAACCGTCAGGGTTGTTCCGTCTGACCGATCCACATATCCTCCCACTTCCGACCGGTGATCTTTTCGAGGCGCTTTTTCTGCTCCTCGGTGACCTCCGCCTTGCCGGTCTCGTGGCGGTCCTTGATGATCCTTTTGATCAGCTCGTGGTCCTCCTTCGTCATGGCGTAGCGGTAGATGGCCAGCACGCAGAACAGGGCGAGGACGGTGGGGATGAACACGAAGTTCAGCCGCAGGCCGAAGGTGGAACGGGCGGTCTGCTCCGCCGGGGACTGCTTGTTGGGATCGTAACCGAAGAGCTTGAGCCCCAGCCCCACCGCGTAGCTGATAAAGCTGCCGACGGTCTTGCGGAACAGTGAGTAAAAGGTGGCGATCACTCCCTCGCGGCGGCGGCCGGTGATCAGCTCGTCCGCGTCGGTCACGTCGGGGCGGATGTTGTCCGCCACAAAGCCGGGGCCGGAGAAACCGAAGTTGTAGAGGACCGCCGAGGTGATCATGATGGCGGCGGCGAGACCGCGGGGCGTTTTCTGCGTGATCAGGCCGTTGATGGCGAGCCCCGCCACCATCAGCGGGCCCAGCAGCTTGCCGCAGAAGGTCTTGCCCTTATACCGCACCAGCAGATAGTTGAGGGGCGACCCCATAAACTCCGACGTGCCCGCGATGATATTGAAGAGATTGAAATACTTATAGAGGTCCGCCACGCTGATGATGAAATACTGGTCGGTGATGCCGTAGAAGCTGTGGCAGAGGGAATAGAAGAACTGAATGATGAAATACTGCCGGAAGGACCGGTTGGAGAACACCAGCTTATATTCATGCACCAGATAGCGCCAGTTGAGCGGCTGGTGGGGCTGGGCGATGGAGGGCGGCTCGCTGGTCTTGAAGAAGCAGAAGATCAGCGGCCACAAAAACCAGACGGAGAGGATAATGCCGATCATGGCGTAGTTGCCCCGGTCGGCGGGGGTGGGGTTGGGCAGGCCGGTGAGGGCCACCTTCACGTTGAAGCCGCTGATGGCCAGCGCCGTGAACACCCAGGAGCTCACCTGCCCCACCGAGTTCATCATATACTCCACGATCTTAAACTGGGTGCGGAGGAAATAGGAGGGGGCCACCTCCGGCAGCATGGCCTCGTGAGGGATGGCCGCCACGGTATAGGAGGTGCTGTAAAGGATCGCGGCGAACAGATACCACCACCAGACGGCGGACAGGTTCCCGGTGCCGGAAATGCCGAAGGAGGTCCACTTGAAAATATACGCCAGCGCAAACGGTATCGCGGAAATCAGCAAATACGGGCGGTGGCGGCCGAACCGGGAGTGGGTGCGGTCGGTGATGGTCCCCATGATGGGGTCGTTGAAGGCGTCCCACAGACCGTTGATCAGCGAAATGCGCCCCGCCTGCTCCGTATCCAACCCCTCCACGTAGGCCAGAAACTGCTGGTGGAACTGGCCGATGGGATACCCCGCGCCGCCCAGCGTGATGTTGGCGGAGGTAAAATTCAGCGCGGGAACGAACACCTCCTTGACGGTGCCCTCCACGCCGATGATATCCTTGACTTTTTCCAAAACCTTGCTCATGGCTTTTTCAGCTCCTCTTTAGCAAGTTAACTAATTAAAGTAATGATACCAATTATGATTCCGTTTGTCAAACAAATCTGCTATTTTCCGGGATTTTGTTTATTTTCACCAAGAAAGGCGGGGGCAATTTCGGCAGTCAATCAGCGGATAATACAAGGTTTAATCTTGCAAAGAATTTTATGGTATGATATAATTCATGGGTAAAAGTCTGGTCAAAGGATTTTCAGTTCAAAATATTGGAGGTTTTTTATCTTGAAAGTTTACAGCGCAGAGAATATCCGCAACGTCTGTCTGGCGGGTCACGGCGGCAGAGGTAAAACCACCCTTGCCGAAGCCATGCTTTACGCGGCAGGCGCGTCTGACCGTCTCGGCAGAGTGGCGGACGGCAACACCGTCATGGACTTTGACGCGGAAGAAAAACGCCGCCACAACTCCGTTTCTTCAGCCGTCGCCCCCATCGAATGGCTGGGCAAAAAGATCAACATCATCGACACGCCCGGGCTCTTTGACTTTGCCACCGGCGTCGCCGAAGGCGTGAGAGCGGCGGAAAGCGTGCTGATCGTTCTGGCGGCAGGCTCCGGCGTGGACGTGGGCGCGGAGAAGGCCTATAAGGCCGCCGCTGCCAGAAACATGTCGAAATTCGTCGCCGTGACCCGCTGCGACGCGGAAAACACCGACTTCTATAAGACCGTGGAAGCCCTGAAAGAGGAATACAGCACGGCGGTCTGCCCCGTGGTCGTTCCCTACATGGTCAACGACAAGGTGGAGTGCTACGTCAACTTCCTGCAGGACAAAGCGTTCGCCTATAAAAACGGCAAAGCGACCGAGGTCGCCATGCCCTCCGACGACCGGATCACCGCGATCCATGAGGAATTCAAGGAGGCCGTCGCCACCGCTGACGACGAGCTGATGGAAAAATTCTTTGAGGGTGAGGATTTCACCCACGACGAGATCGTCAACGCCCTCTCCGTGGGCGTGGCCGACGGTTCCCTGATGCCCGTCTACGCCTGCGCCGGCTACACCATGGACGCCGTCGATCTGGTGCTGAACGGCATCGCAAAGCTGGCTCCCGCCCCCTCCGCCGTGACCGAAACCGCCACCGACGCGGACGGCAACGAAGTGGAACTGAAGTGCGATGAGAACGGCCCGCTGGCGGCCATCTGCTTCAAGACCGTGGCCGACCCCTTCGTGGGCAAGATGAGCTACGTGAAGGTCGTCTCCGGCAAGATCACTTCCGACGTGACCTGCGTTTGCGCCAGAACCGGCTCCACCCAGAGAATGGGTAAGATCCTGACCGCCCGCGGCGGCAAGACCGAGGACGCTTCCGCCATCGTGGCCGGCGACATCGGCGTTATCACCAAGCTGGACGAGTTCATGACCGGCGACACCCTTTGCGGCGACAAGCAGATCCTGAACCTGGCCGCCCCCGTGTTCCCGGCGCCCTGCCTGCAGATGTGCGTGAGCGCCAAGAAGAAGGGCGAAGAAGAAAAGGTCGCCGCCGGCCTCAAGAGACTGGCGCAGGAAGACCCCGCCATCAGCTTCTATACCAACGACGAGACCAGAGAGCAGATCCTTGCCGGCCTCGGCGAGCAGCACCTTGACCTGATCGTCACCAAGCTGAAAGCAAAGTTCGGCGTGGAGGTTGACCTCAGCACCCCGAGAGTGGCTTACAGAGAAACCATTCAGAAAAAGGTGGAGATCCACGGGCGTCATAAGAAGCAGACCGGCGGTCACGGCCAGTTCGGCGACGTGTGGATCCGCTTTGAGCCCACGGAAGCCAACGAGCTGGAATTCGCCGAGGAAGTGGTCGGCGGTTCCGTGCCGAGGAACTTCTTCCCCGCCGTTGAAAAGGGCCTGCGCGAATGCGTCGCCAGAGGTCTCGTGGCAGGTTACCCGGTGGTAGGCCTGAAGGCCGTGCTGTACGACGGTTCCTACCATCCCGTGGACTCTTCGGAAATGGCCTTCAAGACCGCCGCTTCCCTGGCGTTCAAGCAGCTGAAGGATACGGCCAACCCCGCCATTCTTGAGCCCATCGGCACCCTCAAGGCCTATATCCCCGACGACAACATGGGCGACATCATGGGCGACGTGACCAAGCGCCGCGGACGCGTGCTGGGCATGGGCGCCGCGGACGAGCCCAAGATGCAGGTGCTGGAGGCGGAAGTCCCCATGGCGGAAATGGGCGATTTCGCTACCACGCTCCGCTCCGTCACCGCCGGCAGAGGCTACTTCTCCCTGGAGTTTGCCAGATATGAAAAGGCGCCGCAGGACGTTGCGCAGAAGGTTATCGCCGAATCCCACATGGAAGAGGACGACGAGGACTGATTTACACGATACAAGGCGTCGATGGTTTTCCATCGGTGCCTTGTTTTTGGTTGAAGCCGTCCCTTTTGCCGCAGCTCCGCGCGCTTTCCCTTACCCACAAATCATAAGGAGGACGCCATCATGACAAAATTCATCAGTTTTTTCGGCTCAATCATTTTTTTCTTTGCTTCGATGTTCCCCTGGATGTTCCATCAGTTCCCCAAGAAGCCGTCGGGACAGTCAATCGACCTGACAAAGTTTGAAATGACCTGGAACGACGAGTTTGAGGGCGACACGCTGGACCGGACCAAGTGGGCCACCATGGACTGGCTCAACGAACGCAAGGGCGGCTACTGGCACCGGGACCTGGTCAGCGTGCATGACGGCAACCTTGACATTGCCGCGAAATACCTGAAAGACGGCCTGAACGGCAATCCAGCCGGTTACTATACCGGCGTTGTGGAGACCCGGATCGACAAAAACAGAGTGCTGTTTGAGCAGTGCTACGGCTATTTTGAGTGCCGCTGCATCCTGCCCCCCTCCACGGGCCTTTGGAGCGCCTTCTGGATGATGAACGAGGGCGTTTTCAACGTCGACGGCAAGGGCGACGACGGCACCGAGGTGGACATTTTCGAATCCATGCGCTATAAAGACCACTGGTGGAAGGCCGGCGACTCCGTCGTCAGCGGCATCCACTACGACGGCTACGGCGAGGAGGAAAAGGGCGACAGCATCGGCTATTATTTCGCCAACAACCCCTATGAGGAATACAACACCTACGGGCTGGAGTGGAACAAGGACGCATATATCTTCTATATCAACGGCGTGGAGACCGGCAGGCTTTCCACCGGCGGCGTTTCCGACAACCCGGAATATCTGATCCTCTCCACAGAGATCGCGGGCGAGAACGGCGTGGCCAACGCCGACCGCCACGGCGTGGGAGAGATCAATCTGCCCAAGGACGGCACCGCCGTCCACTTCCTGGTGGACTACGTAAGAGTCTATCAGTATAAAGATCTATTGTAATTTTTGTTTTTTATAGAAAGGAAGAGACCAACCATGGACACGAAAGAAAGAAGAGTAGGCACCTGCTCCCGCGGCATCCGCTGCCCCATCATCCGTGAGGGCGACGACATTGCGAAGATCGTAGCGGACAGCGTGCTGGAAGCAGCCGCCTGCGAGGGATTTGAACTGAGAGACAGAGACGTGATTTCGGTGACGGAATCCGTCGTGGCCAGAGCCCAGGGCAATTACGCCACCGTGGACGACATTGCGGCGGACGTGAAGGCGAAGCTGGGCGGCGGCACGATCGGCGTCATTTTCCCGATTCTTTCCCGCAACCGTTTTGCCATCTGCCTGCGCGGCATCGCCAAGGGCGCGAAGAAAATCGTGCTGATGCTCAGCTATCCCTCCGACGAAGTGGGCAACGAGCTGGTCAGCCTCGACAAAATCGACGCGGCGGGCGTGAACCCCTACTCCGACGTGCTGACCGAGGCCAGATACCGCGAGCTGTTCGGCGTGAACAAGCACGAATTCACGGGCGTTGACTACGTGCAGTACTACGGCGACCTGATCAAAGAGATGGGCGCCGAGGTGGAGATCATCTTCGCCAATCAGGCAAAGACCATCCTCGACTACACCGACTGCGTGCTGACCTGCGATATCCACACCCGCGCCAGAACCAAGCGGATCCTCAAGGCCGCCGGCGCGAAGACGGTCTGCGGGCTGGACGATATCCTGAACGCCCCGGTAAACGGCAGCGGCTGCAACGAGAAATACGGTCTGCTGGGCTCCAACAAGTCCACCGAGGACAAAATCAAGCTGTTCCCCCACAACTGCCAGCCGGTGGTGGAGAACGTGCAGAAGCGCATTCTCGACGCCACGGGCAAGCACGTGGAGGTCATGGTCTACGGAGACGGCGCCTTCAAGGACCCCCAGGGCAAGATCTGGGAGCTGGCCGACCCGGTGGTCTCCCCCGCTTTCACGGATGGCCTCATCGGCACGCCCAACGAGCTGAAGCTGAAATACCTGGCGGACAACGACTATAAGGACCTCTCCGGCGAAGCGCTGAAGGAGGCCATCTCCGCCAGCATCAAGGCGAAGGACGGCGACCTGAAGGGCAACATGGCCAGCCAGGGCACCACCCCCCGCCAGCTGACCGACCTGATCGGCTCGCTGTGCGACCTGACCAGCGGCAGCGGCGACAAGGGCACGCCCGTGGTGCTGGTACAGGGTTATTTCGATAATTATACGAACTGATGTTCAGCGAGCCATCGGCTCGCCGAACAGTCGTAAGTCGTGAGTCGTAAGTCGTAAGAAATAGTTGTTTTTGTCGAAATAAGCGTCTTTATATTTCAACGCATAACAGGAATGCCCGAAGGGCTACTTACGACTCACGACTTACGTCTTACGACTTAAGCAGCAGCCCGACAAATCTCTTTCTCTAAGGAGCAACACCATGACCCGTTCCATTTCCAAATTCTACAGTATCATTTTCGCGCTGCTGGTCATGCTGGGGGCGTTTTCCCTGTCTTTGCCGGGGCTCAGTTCTTCCGCGCAGATCAGCTATGCGTTTTCTGACGATCAGAACGGCTGCGCGGGCGGCACCGTCACGGTGACGGCCTCCATTCCCGGCACCTATAAGCTCTATTGGGGCGACGAGAACGGCAACCGGCTCACCGCAGAGAGCGGCGACAAGGAGATTCCCTACACCGAGTTCGGGGCCGTGACCGTTTCCAAGGGCGAGGGCAGCGCCGATATCTATGAGTATATCGCCATCCCCGAGGGGGCCGAGACCGTGCTGGCCTACCAGGGCGCGCTCAAGAAGGGGCAGACGGCGATCCCAGAAGAAAAGCAGACTGTCAACGGCGAACTGCTTTACAGCTTCGGCGCGCTGTCCGACGTGCATTTCAACCGCTATAATCTCTCCCTCACCGGCGACGACGCCTGTCTGGCCTTCCGCAACGCGCTGGAATTCATGGACAAAAAGGACGTGTCACTGGTGGCCATCTCCGGCGACATCAGCACCAAGGCGGAAGAGGACTCCTTCCGGAAGTTCCGTGAGATCGTGTCGGACTTCGACTTCCCGGTGTATTCCTGCACCGGCAACCACGACGTGGGCTACGACGAGATCTGGGACCTGTGGCATGAATACGTCAACCCGGACGTGTACGCCAACCCCGACCGCGCCGATATCGAGCTGGCGGAAAACGGCGTCGATTTCGTCTACAAGGGCGACGACCTGCATGGGGACGTGTTCATCTTCCTCAGCCAGCGCTATTGGGACTACAACAAGGAAACCAGCCGCCTGCTGGAGGATTCACAGCTGGACTGGCTGGAGGCGAAGTTTGAGCAGTACAAGGACCGCCATGTGTATCTCTATTTCCACACCTTTATGGCGGACGACAACAACGACCCCGGCCGGGGCGAAGGCAACCTTGTCAACAACAAGGGCGTGACCTACGACCTGACCTATACCGTGGGCACGCCGGACGAGGTGCGTATGAAGGCGCTGCTGAAGGAGTACAAAAACGTGATCTTCTTCAACGGCCACTCCCACTGGGATTTCGATAGCTACACCATGAACGAGCAGACGAACATCACCAGCTACGGCGGCCAATACGCCACCTTCGTACATATCCCCAGCGTCTCCTCCCCCCGCTCCGTGGAGCCTGATTCCACCGACCGGAGCGAGCGGTATATGCGCTCTTCCCAAGGGTATATCGTCAACGTCTATGCGGATAAGATCGTGCTGACGGGCGTGGAATTCTGGGGTACCCGCTACCTTTCATACGCCACCTTCAACATTTACAACTGAAAACAGCGGCGATAAAAAACCGAGGATCCTTGAACGGGTGATTACGTTCAGGGATCCTTGTTCTGTTCAGGGTAGGATAGAAGCGTTGCCTGAGGCGATTACGGCAGCGCTGCGCCTTTGTACCGCGATGCGCGCAGAGGGGGCGATCGTAACACG
>CADAMO010000055.1 GCA_902788995.1 Oscillospiraceae bacterium | reverse complement strand
AATAGCGGCACTGAGGATGATTCCCCCGCAGTGCGGGGGAAATGTCGCAACGCGACAAAGGGGGACGGCGCCGTCAGCGCGCGCTACGGTGTTACATCGACAAACCCCAATTGATAAAGGAGAACCTAAGAATGGCAATCAAAGACCAGAAACCGCTGGATGAACAGGAGCAGGGAGAGATCCTTGAATTTGAGGCCGAGGACGGCTCCGTTGAAAAGTATGAATTCCTCGACTGCGTGGAATACAACGGGACGGATTACGCGGTGCTGCTGCCCGTCAACGACGACGGCAGCGAGCCGGAGAGCGTCTTTATCTTCGAGATCGTGGAAGAACTGGATTCCGATACGGATACCTACGTGGGCATCGGCGATCAGGCGGTGGTGGACGCGGTCTACGACGTGTTCATGGAAAAACACAAGGACGATTTCAATTTCGTCTGATGCTGAAAAAAGCTTATCTGGAAATCACCAACGTCTGCAATCTGAACTGCTCTTTTTGCCGGGGCAACGCCCGGGAAAAGGGCTTTATCAGCGTGGAATCCTTCCGGGCGGCGGCGGAACAGCTGCGCCGCCATACGGACTACCTCTATCTGCACCTGATGGGGGAGCCGCTGCTGCACCCGCAGCTGGCGGAGCTGCTGGCGGTGTGCGCCGACCTGCGCTTTCATACGGTGATCACCACCAACGGCGTGCTGCTGCCGGAACGATCCGTCGTGCTGCTGGCTTCGCCCGCGCTGTATAAGGTCAGCGTGTCGCTCCACTCCTTTGAGGGCAACGGGGGCGGGGACGGCGAAGCGATGGAGGCGTATCTGCGCGGCGTTTGCGGTTTTGCGGAGAAGGCCGCCGCAAACGGCGTGATCGTCTCCCTGCGGCTGTGGAACGGCGGGGGAGAGGCCGGGCTCAACCCGGCCATTCTGCGGTACCTGAAAGGGCTGTTCGGCGAGGAACCGGCGCCCCACCGCACCGGCCTGACGCTGGCCAAGCGGATCTATCTGGAATACGGCGAGCAATTCGATTGGCCGGACCCCGGCGCGGCGGAACGGAACGTGCGGTTCTGCATGGGTCTGCGGGACCATATCGGCGTGCTGTGGAACGGCACGGTGGTGCCCTGCTGCCTTGACGCGGACGGCAACCTGGCGCTGGGCAATCTGTTCGCGCAGGACCTGGAGGAGATCCTCGCCTCCCCGAAGGCGAAAGCCATCTACGACGGGTTTTCCCGGGGACGGGCCGTGGGCGGCCTCTGCCGCCGCTGCGGCTATGCCGAACGGTTTTCAAAATAGCCGTTGCGGTCAGTGCACGGAATTGACGGGCCTTCCGGAAAATCCTTCCGGAAGGCCATAAAAAGAAACGTCATGAGTCCCGATCAACAGCATCGGCCCCTGATCCGATCGGATCAGGGGCCGTTATCGTTGTACGCCCAGCATGGGCAATCGCTTGGTGGTGAAAGTCCACTACACGCTTGGTAGTAGGAAGTGTTAGCCGAACGGCAAGGGCGTCCATTGTGAAGTGGAATCTGAAGGAAGCCGCAGGCAAAGTTCCGAGCCGACGAACAGAAATCGCATATAAGGCGGGGCAGAGCGGGCGAGGCAGCAATACAAGTCGAAGTCCCATACTACCCGGACTCTGTCACGTAAATGCGGCGGCTGCATGGAATAAAGGCAATTGCACCTTATCTGGGGAGGTCTGTGAGGTATGCATCGGAAGATGTAACCCATGTCGCTTTAGAACAACCGGCGTTCCGCCCGGCGGTTATTCCGGGAATTCCAGCGACAGCGTGACGGTCACGTCCCCCTCGCCGAAGGCCGAAAGAAGGGTTTCCCGGGTGGCCCCTGTAATGGAGCCGAGCTTTGTAAAACTCCAGGTGTTTTCATCGTAATAGACCGTGATCTGATTCCCCTGATAGAGGATGACGTCGCCGGGCTTCGTGGTGATCCGCTCGTCGTCGGCGGGCAGATCCCAGGGCAGCGGCCCCACCTTTTCAAAGTCGCCGTAATCATGAAGCGTGATTGTCAAGGGCTCGCTTTGCAGCTTTTCGATCAGCGCTTTTGCGGAGGCGTTGTCCTCCAATATCACCGTGAACCGATTGCCGTTCGCTTCCAGCAGCATGACCGGCGCGGATTGGGGCGGCAGGGCCTCAGTGGTCGTTTCCGCCGGTTCTTCCGTTACGGTCTCGCCGGTCCAGTCGATAATGCCGCCGAACTCGCACACGTCGGTATAGCCCAGGTCGAACAGCTTCTGGGCCGCCTCTTTGCTTCTGCGCCCGCTGCGGCAGTAGACCAACAGCTTCTGCTGCTGATCCGGAAGCGCGGCGGGGGATTCGTCGGCGATCTCTTCGTTGGGCACGTTGACGGCCCCGGGAATATGGCCCGCGGCGAATTCGTCCGGGCGGCGGACGTCCACGATCAGAAAGCCCTTCTCCCGCTCCATGATCTCCCGCGCTTCCGCCTGCGAGATCTGCCGGTAGGTGTTGAGCATGCCGTCTCCGTCCATGATATTGCCTCCTTTTGCGCAGCCGGCGGCTGCCAGCAGGGCGGCTGCCAGCAGGGCGGAGGCCGCGCCGATCAGCATGGCTGTCTTCCATCGTTTCATCGGTGAACCCGCCTTTACTGTTTTTTCTTTTTAAATTCCTTCTGGCCCGCGGTGCTGCCGCCGTCGCAGAGCACGTCCACGCCGGCCAGGTATCCGTTGCGCTCATCCGCCAGCGTGGCGAGGGCAAAGCCCAGCTCTTCGGGCTTACCCATGCGTTCTTCCGCGGAAAAGCCGATCAGGTAGCCGCCGTTCTCTTTTTCGGCGTTGCCCATGTCGGTGGCGATCAGGCCGGGGCTGAGGGAGACCACCCGGATCCCCTTTTTGCCGTAGTCAAAGGCGCATTTCGCCGCGTACCAGCAGACGAAATTCTTGGAGATGGCGTAGGCGAAGCCCGCCTTCTGATAGTCGGTCTTGGCCATGCCGGCCCGTTTGAGGATCTTGGCGAGGAAGGCCGCCTCGTCCGTTTCCGCCAGCGGATAGGCCTTTTTCGGGATGATGAATTTGGGCAGGGAATAGGCGGAATTGGAGGAGACGTCGACGATGACGCTGCCCTTCTTCATGACCTTGGAAAACTCCTGGTTGACGTACACCGTGCCCAGCGCGTTGATGCGCAGCAGCTTTTCGCCGTTTGTCTGGGCGGGGCTCATGCCGGCGGAGTTGATGACGTTTCTGATCTCGCCGAGGGACGCGGCGTATTCTGCCAATTGGCGAACGCTCTCCCGGTCGGCGGTATCCACCGCGTGGGCATAGGCCTCAAAGCCGAGGGCTTTCAGTTCCTCCAGCGCCTTTTCAAGCTTGGCCACCGTCCGTCCGGCGATGACGATGATCTTGTCCTTCGGCATCTGCTATGCGGCCTCTAATCCCAAACCGCTGCCGCCGCCTGTGACGACGCATACCGTTTTTTCACTCATCTTGTTTTCTCCTTTGCTTTTGAAATCGGTGAACAGTATATCATATTATCTTATTTGCCGCAACCGGAAAAACGCATTTTTATTGCGGATCTTTGCGGGCTTCGCCGCCTGGTCATGGCTCAAATTCGTAGTAATCCGCCAGTTTTTTCAGGTCGTCGGCGGAGAAGGCTTTCCCGAAGATCAGCAGGTCGTCCAGACAGACCAGCGCGTCGTTGCCGGTGTTGATCCCGTGGGAGGCCTCGTCCCCCACGGTGAAGGGGAGGGCGTCCATGGGCTCTCCGGTGAAGCAGTCCGGCAGCGTCACCGTCCGCTTGTGCCGGAAATTCTGATACAGGTCCACCTTGTTTTCCTTCCGGCGGAACGCGAAGGTCACGTGGAGCCAGCCGCCGGAAACGTCTCGGGTATAGGGGGTGATATGCTCCTGATAAGAGCGGGGATCCGGCGTTTCCACGCCCAGCCAGGTGGCGATCTCCGTAAAGCCAAGGGCGAAGCCCGCGCCGGAATCCGTCATGGTCTTGGTGGCGCAGTAATAGGCCTCCGTCGCCGGGGCGCCGTCCACCTTCAGCCACGCGCAGACGGTAAAATCGTCGCAGCCGAAGCGGACGTCCTCGCTGACAAGGCAGCCCGTCGCCCCCAGCTCCGCATAGGCCCCGCGCACGCTGCCCGCGTAATATTTCACCTGTCCCACTTCGGAAAAGCGCGCCTTCCCCGCTGCGTCCTCCGCGTAGTACTCAAAGAACAGCGCCAGCCGGATCTCGTCCTCATTGAAGAAAGCGGTCAATCCCTTTTCGCCGTGAAAATCCGGCTGGGGGCGCGGCGCCACGTCGCAGCGGGCGCCGGGGACGTCTTTGACGTAGGGCGTTTCCCAGTCGCGGAAGACGTTTTCCGGCACCTGAGAGGAATAGCCCTCCGGGTCCTTGGGCGGAATGTCCAGCCCGAAGGCGTAGCGCACCACGGCGTTTACGTCCCGGGTCATGGCGAAAAATCCCTCCATTTTGTTGACCGTTTTGCCCGCCAGGCCGAAGAAGATATATTTTTCGCCCTCCGTATAGCCGCCGTGGCCCCGCTTGTAACCGCCGTGGTCGGTGATCACCAGAAACAGCGTGTCGTCGAGAAGACCGGCCTGCCGGTAGGCCTCGTGGATCCTGCCCACCATGGCATCCACCCGGGCGATGGTTTCCAGATGGCCCGCCGTGCCGTAGCCGTAGTGGTGGCCCGCTTCATCCGGGTCGTCGATATGGACGAACAGCAGGTCCGGCTTTTTGGCCAGCACGCAGGCGACGGCCCGTTCCGTGGTGGCTTCGCCGCTTGCGGGCTCCTCCATTTCCACCCCCGCGTCCTGCTCGATGATCCCGTGGTTGATGGGTCCCCAGTTGCTGACGGAGCAGAGCACGCTGTCCGGATAAGCCCTTCTGACGGTGGCGAAGACGGAAGGCAGATCGGCGTTGGTATAGGGCTGCTGGCTGATTCCGCCGTTGGTCAGGCCGTGCACCTCCGGCGCGGCCCCCAGCAGCATGGCGCCCCAGTTCTGGGCGCTGATGGTGGGGAACATGGACAGGGCGCGGAGCGTTTTCGCGCCGTCCTCAAAGATGGCGTCCATGCAGGGGGTGGCGGCGTCTTTGCAGAAGCTGCCCATGCCGTCCAGCCCCACGATGGCCACGTGACCGTAGCGTCTTTGTATGGCGGTTTGATTCATTGATTTTTCCCCTTTTTCGTCGGTTTGCTGACAGTATAGCATACCGCGCGGCGGATTGCCAGCGCTTCTTTGAAAATCTTCTTTGTAATCCGTCCACCGGAATTGTGCGGGGGGGGGCGACTGATAATCATATCACAAAACCGAAACAACTCTTGCGTCCGGCGAGGCGGATGTGGTAAAATGTATCAACAAAGAAAACGGGAAACAACGGAAGGCGTTTCTTCCGGAATAAAATACAAAGGAGTACTCCAATGAAAACAAAACAACTGATCGCGCTTCTGACGGCTGTTCTGTGCCTTTGCACGGTTCTGGCCGCCTGTGGAACGAAAACTGCACCTTCCACCGCTTCCGACGCGGCGGAGGGCTTTGCCACCCTCGGCGAGGCAATGGCCGCCGCGGAGGAGCATCCGTCCCAATCCTCGACCTATCACAGCGCCTACGTGATGGCGTTTGAACTGAACGGCGACTACTGGCGTGTGGCGGCGGAGCTGAACGACGAACAGGCCGCCGCGCTGGACGCGCTGGATATGCTCGACGACGACTATGACGCGAAGCTGAAGGAGCTGCTCTCTCCCATCGCCGTCACCAAGTGCGAGAAGCTGAACGACCTGAAGCTGACCGAGGACGAGATGAACGCGCTGGTTGGCAAGACGGGCGAAGACCTGCTGAACGACGGCTGGACCTCCGGCTACGGCTATAATCTGGAGGATAAGGAATTCTATTTGGAAAAATCGCCGTTTACCTATTTCGTCACGTTTTCCTTCGAGGAGAAGCTGGAAGATTCCGACGATTTTGACGTGGAGGAAGCCATCAGGCCCATGACCGTCAAATCCGTCGCTTTTGAAGGCCTCGGCGACGGCGCCACCGAAATGCCGGAGTATATGGAGGCAGAGGATGAACCGTCCGTTGACTATCTGGTGCTGGTCAACAAACAGAACAAGCTTCCCGAAGACTGGGAGGCCACGGTCGAGCTGGAGGACGCGCAGAATACCATCCCCGAGGGCGTGGAGCTGAACGAGGACAACGACTATCTGGCCACCGACGTGTTCCGGGTGGAAAAGAAGGCGCTGGAGGCCTTCCGGGCGCTGCAGGCCGATCTGGAAGCGGAAGGGATCATCATCCTGCTGGACAGCACCTACCGCTCCGTCGCCCGTCAGGAAGAGCTGTGGTCGGAATTTGAAGAGGAATACGGTCTGGAATACACGCAGAACACCGTCGCCGTGCCCGGCACCTCCGAGCATCACACCGGCCTTGCCATCGACGTGTGCATCGTCAAGGACGGCGTCGTTATCAACGAGAACGACGATATGATCGCCGAGCGGGAGATCTTCGCGAAAATCCATGCAAAGCTGGCGGATTACGGCTTTATCCTCCGTTTCCCGGAGGGCGGCAAGGAGATCACCGGCTACGATTACGAGCCCTGGCACTTCCGCTACGTAGGCGTTGAAGCCGCCAGGGAGATCGCGGCCCAGGGCGTCACACTGGAGGAGTACCTCGGCGCGGTTCCCGAAGCGGAGGAATGATCCGCCGTGTTTTGCGGCGGCCCCTTTGTCACCCGCTGCATGACAGACCGAAATAAGAAATCAGAACGGAACGTATCCCCATGAAAAAAGTTTTATCAATCTGTATTGCCGTCGTTCTTCTGCTCACGCAGGGAATGATCGCTCTTTCCGCCCCGAACCTGAAGGGGGATATCGACGGCGACGGGGCCGTGACCCCCGCCGACGCCCGCCTTGCCCTGCGGTATTCCGTAGGGCTGGAACAGTTCACGCCCCGCGAGATCGCCGCCGCCGACATGACCGGCGCGGGAAAGATCACCCCTGCCGACGCCCGCCTGATCCTGCGGATATCGGTGCGTCTGACGGCTTTCGGGGAAGAAGAGGGCCGGGCGGTGGAAGCAAAGCTTGCCGCCATGACCACCAAAGAAAAGGTGGAGCAGATGATCATGACCGACGTGCGCTGGTATGACGGTGGCGCGGTGGAAACGCTCAACGGGCCGATGGCGGATTTCCTTGGGCGGCATGCCTTTGCCGGGGTGATCTTCTTCGCCCAGAACACCGTCAACGCCGAGCAGACGCTGCGCCTTTCCGACGCGGTGCAGCAGGCGAACGCGAAGGACGGCAGAACGCAGCTGCTGATCTCCACGGATCAGGAGGGCGGCAAGATCACCCGACTGATCACCGGCACCCAGACCCCGGGCAACATGGCGCTGGGCGCCATCGGCGACCCGGCCGCCGCAAGGCAGTCCGCCGGTATCATCGGCGCGGAGCTGTCCGCCATCGGGATCAATACGGATTTCGCCCCGGTGCTGGACGTGAACAATAACCCGGCCAATCCCGTGATCGGCGTCCGGTCCTTCTCCGACGTGCCGGAGCTGGCGGCGCGGATGGGCGCGGCCTATATCAGCGGGCTGCAGGATAACGGCGTGATCTCCACGCTTAAACATTTCCCGGGGCACGGCGACACCGGCACCGACAGCCATACGGGCCTGCCCCGCATTGAAAAGACCTACGACCAACTGAAGGCCAACGAGCTGATCCCCTTTGCCGCCGGCATTGCCGAGGGCGCGGAGATGATCATGACGGCGCATATCCAGTACCCCGCCATCGAAAAAACGACCTACGTCTCCAAATCCACCGGCGAGCGCATTGAGCTGCCCGCCACCCTTTCCAAAAAGATGATCACGGACGTGCTGCGGGGCGATATGGGCTTTGACGGGGTTGTGGTGACCGACGCTATGAACATGGACGCCATCGCGGAGCACTTTGACCCGCTGGACGCCGCCGTGCTGGCCATCAACGCGGGCGTGGATATCCTGCTGCAGCCGGTCGCGCCGGATTCCGCCGCGGGAATCGCCCGGTTTGACGCCTATATCGACAACCTGACCGCGCTGGTGGAAAACGGAACGGCCTCCATAGAGATGGTCAACCAGGCCGTCCGCCGGATCCTGCGGCTGAAATATGAAAAAGGGCTGTTCGGCGCGTATGAGGCTCCCGCCCTTGAGGAAGCGGTCGCCGCCGCCAGGGCGACGGTGGGCAGCGCGGCGCACCACGAGACGGAATGGGCGCTGGCCAAGCGCGCCGTTACGCTGGTGAAAAACCAGGGCAACACGCTGCCGGTTGCGGCGGCGGGCAAAAAGCTGGTGTTCCTGGCCGCCTATTCCAACGAGGTGCTGTCTCTGCGGTACGGTGTGGAGCGGCTGCAGGCGGAGGGCAAGCTGCCCGGGAATGTGGAGCTTGTCTTCGACTGTTATTCCGCCACGCCCATGGAGACCGTTCTTTCGGAGATCAGCGACGCGGATTGTGTGTTTGCGATTTCAGAGCTGTACCGGGAAAGAGCGCTGGATCCCCGGTCGGATTACGGGACGACCAACGCCAACCTTGACCGGATGATCGGTACGGTTCACGCAAACGGCGGCCGGTTCGTGCTCATCAGCGCAAATCTGCCCTACGACGCCGCCCGCTTCCAGGAGGCGGACGCCATTCTGATCTGCTGGTCCGACAAGGGCATGAGCGAGGACCCCAGAGTGCAGGGCGGGGATATCACCCAGTACGGTCCCAATATCCCGGCGGCGGTCTATCTGGCCCTGTCGCAGGAGGAAAGCCCCGCAGGAACGCTGCCCGTCAGCATCCCGAAGCTGACGGCGGAATATACCTATTCCGGTGAGATCCTCTATCCCTTCGGTTATGGGCTGCATTACAATCCGTAAGCAAAACGAAGAAAAATCGTTTTTTGATCGTTCATTATACAATAACAGAGCCGACGCGTTTTTTTCAGCGCGTCGGCTTTTTTCATATATGATATTGCTGCACGGCGCATTGCGCCGTCAGGCGTGTTCGGTTATGATACCTGAATGGTCGAGACGAACGGTTCCCATAAGGTATTTCACAGAGTTAAGCGAATTTCCCGCAGCGCACGATGGGGCAAAACATACGGTAGCACGGCGCATTGCGCCGTCTGGCGACAGCCCATGATGATTCTTTTACGTCGCCCTGCCCTCAAACTGCGTCTGGTACAGGCCGTAATAGACCCCCTGCTTTTCCAGAAGTTCCTCGTGGCTGCCGGTTTCCACCACCCGGCCGTGGTCCATTACCACGATCAGGTCGGCGTCCCGCACGGTGGAAAGCCGGTGGGCGATGATGACGCTGGTGCGGTTCTTCATCAGGTTCACCATGGCGTCCTGGATCTTCTGTTCCGTGCGGGTATCCACCGAGCTGGTGGCCTCGTCCAGAATCAGGATCTTCGGGTCCTTCAGCACCGCCCGGGCGATGGCCAGCAGCTGACGCTGCCCGTGAGAGAGGCTTTCCCCCGCGTGGGACAGCCACGTGTCGTACCCCTCCGGCTGCCGCTCGATAAAGCGGGCGATGTTGCTGAGCTTCGCCGCGCGCTTCATCCGTTCGTCGCCGGCCTCCCGGTCGGCGTATTTGATATTCCCGCCGATGGTGTCGGAAAACAGGAAGGTATCCTGTAAGACGATGGCGGTGTTGCCCCGCAGCTCGTCCCGTTTCAGGTCGTAGATATTCACCCCGTCGATCAGGATCTCGCCCGCGTCCGGCGGGTAGAAGCGCATCAACAGGTTGACCACCGTGGTCTTGCCGCTGCCGGTGGCGCCCACCAGCGCGATCTTCTGCCCGGGCTTGATATCAAGGTTGAAATCGTACAGCACCTGCTTGCCGGGGACGTAGGAGAAATCAACGTGCCGGAAGGAGATCTCGCCTCTGGTCTCTTTCAGCGGCTGGTCGCCCCGGTCGTCCTCGTCCGGGTGGTCCATCAGGGCGAAGACCCGCTCCGCCCCGGCCACCGCCGTCTGGATGGAGCCGTAGAGCTGGGCGATCTCATTGATGGGCCGCGAGAACTGCTTGGCGTAGATGATAAAGGCGGAAATGGTGCCGATGGTGATGAGGCCCGTGTAGGCGAAATAGCCGCCGAAGGCCGCCACGATCACAAAGCCGATGTTGCTGATGCAGTTCATCACCGGGCCCATGGAACCGCCGAGGATCTCCGCCTTCCGGCTGACCTTCGCCAGCTGGTCGGAGGTCTCGTTGAACTCCTTCATCACGTCCGCCTGCTTGTTGTAGGCGACGATGGAGCGGTAGCCGGTGATCATCTCCTCCGAGTGGCCGTTCAGCTCGCCCTGCAGCGCGGAGCGCTTGCGGAAGACCTTGCGCATCACCTTGCTCATCTTGTTGGTCACCAGCACGGTGAGGATCACCGACAGCATGGTGATCAGGGTGAGCTGCCAGCAGTAGACGAACATGATGGCCACGGTCCCCACCAGCGTCAGCACGCCGGAAACCAGCGAGCCCAGGCTCTGGGAGACGGTGGTGGAGACGTTCTCCACGTCGTTGGTCATGCGGCTCATGATATCGCCGTTGGAGTGGGAATCGAGATAGGGAATGGGCAGGTTGTCGATCTTTTTGAACAGGTCGTGGCGCATGCGCCGCACGATGCTCTGGCTCAGCCGCGCCGCCAGCAGCGACTGGGCGAGGTTGGCCCCCACGTTGACGACAAATATCCCCAGCAGCAGGAACGCGCTGCGGTACAGCAGCGGCCAGTCCTGCGCCTTGATGCTGTCGATGGCGCTGCCCTGCATGGCGGGGGCGGCGAGGGAGAGGAGCGTCACCGCCACCACCGCGGCAATGAGCCCGATGAGCTGCTTTTTCGCCGCGCTGAAATACCGCAGCAGCCGCTTTGCCGTGTCCTTCACGTTGGCCGCCTTTTCCACCTCGCCGAACCGTCCGGGTCCGCCGGGTCCGGGCCCTCTGCCGGGACGGAAGCTGACCGTCTGGGCCACCGCCTGTTTGATCTCTTTTTTGATAACGCTCTTCTGTTCCTCCGGGCGGCGCTCAAAGCCGACGGGAACGGAGGTCTGTTTTTTATCCATCATGCCGCGCCCCCTTCCTTCTGCTGGGAACGGCAGATATCCCGGTAGATCTCCGAGTTCTCCATCAGCTCGTCGTGGGTGCCCGTGGCGGCGATCCGGCCGTTGTCCAGCACCACGATGCGGTCCGCCCGCCGGACGGATGCGATGCGCTGGGCAATGATGATCTTGGTGCTGTCCGGGTCCTGCCGTCCCAGCGCCTCATACAGCGCCGCTTCGGTGCGCAGGTCCAGCGCGCTGGTGGCGTCGTCGAAGATTAAAATTTCATGTGGCTTGAGCAGCGCCCTCGCCACGGAGACCCGCTGCTTCTGCCCGCCGGAGAGGGAATGGCCGCCTTCCGAAATGGGCGTGTGGTAGCCGTATTCCTTTTCGCAGATAAAGCCGTCTGCCTGGGCCGCGGCCGCCGCCGCCTTGATCTCTTCCGGCGTCGCGTCTGGCGCGCCCCAGCGGATGTTTTCCTCGATGGGGCGGGAATAGAGCTCCGCCCGCTGCATGACCACGGAGATCTTGTCCCGCAGTCCTGCCAGCGTATAGTCTTTGACGTTTCTGCCGTCCACCAGCACCTCGCCCGCGGTGGCGTCGTAGAACCGGGGAATCAGGTCGATCAGCGTGGATTTGCCGCTGCCGGTGGCGCCGATGACGGCCAGCGTTTCGCCGGGCCGTACGGTCAGGTCGATGTGCTCCAGCACGCTCTGGGTGGTGCCGGGATAGGTGAAGCTCACGTCGCGGAATTCCACCGTGCCCCGGGCAGTTTCCTTTTCCTCATTCGCGCCGTCGGTGACGGTGGGCGGGCTCTGCAGCACCTCGTTGATGCGGTCGGCGGAGGCCTTGGCCCGGGTAAAGGTCTGGAAGATGTTGGCCATGAAGCCGAAGCCGCCCAGAATCTGCGTCAGGTAGGTGATGGCCGCCATGATGCTGCCGGGGGTGAGGTCGCCGCCGTTTTTGACGTTGAGGCCGCCCACTAAAATGACCGCCACCACGCACAGGTTCATAATGATGTTCATGCCGGGGCCGAGAAAGGCCAGCAGCGTCTGCACCCGCAAGTTCTCCCGGCACAGGGCGTCGTTGGCCCGGTCAAAGCGGTCCAGCTCGTAGTCCTCCTTGACGTAGGCCTTCACCACCCGGGTGCCGGCCACGTCCTCCTGCATCACGTGGTTGACCCCGTCCAGCTTTTCCTGCACGATGCGAAAGAGGGGAGAGGCCTTTTTCAGAAAGAAGATCACCAGCGCCAGCAGGAAGGGGAGGCCGCAGGCGGTCACCACCGAAAAACGGGGCGACTGGCGGAACAGCATGAACACGCCCCCCAGGAACATGACGCCGTTGCGCACCAGGCCCCGGATGGCCAGCCCTACCATGTTCTGCACCTGCGTCACGTCGTTGGAAAGCCGCGTGATCAGCGAGCCGGTGGAAAACCGGTCCGTCTGCTCGAAGGACAGGGACATGATATGACCGAACAGGTCCTTGCGCAGGTCGTTGCCGAAGCCCTGGGAGGCGATATTGGCGAATACGCCGCAGATCACGCCGGACAGTCCCCCCGCCAGCACGCAGAGGATCATCTGCACGCCCACTTTGAGGATCAGCGGAAAGTTGCTCTGCAGCACGCCCTCATCCACGATTTTGGCCATCAGGTCCGGCTGCCACAGGTCCATGGATACCTCTCCCACCATGAACAGCGGGGCGAGGATGCAGAAGAGCCAGTATTTTTTCAGATATTTCAGCATAAGGTCTCCTCCTCCAGACAGGCGCGGATCCGGTCCAGCAGCCCGATCAGTTCCTCTTCTTTTTCCGGCGTCAGCGCCGCCGTGATGCGCTCGTCCCGTTCCTCAAAGGACCTCCGCATCCTCTCCGCCGCGTCGGCGCCTTTTTCCGTCAGGTACAACCGTGTCCGGCGCTTGTCCGTCTCGTCGGTTTCCTTGCGCAGGTAGTCCTCAGCCAGCATCTCCTTCACAGTCTGGTTGACCGCCGCCGTGGTCACGTGGGAAAACTCCGCGATCTCCTTCTGACCCGCGCCGGGGCGGCGGGACAGGAACAGGATCAGCTTCAGGTAGGATTCCGGCACTCCCAGCCGCGCCGCCGCCGTCCGGTTGCACTTTTCCCAGACGAAATGGGTCTTGCCCACCGCCATCATGGCGGTCCGCTTTTTTGTTTGCAACGTCTTCATGCTCCTTTGAAATTGATATAATTAAAATGTGATTAAGTTCTTAATTATTATAGGCTTTTTTTTACATTTGTCAAGACCGCTGCCGCTATTTTTTTAATCCAATCGCGTCGTCAGAAAGCTGCTCCGGAACAGAACCCCATGTGTTTCCGATGACATGAAGATGCGGATCGCAACGCTGCAATTTTTGATATCCGGGCGCCCGGCTTGCGGCGCAGAAGGCCTGCGACGGGCTTGTAAAAAGTCGAAGCGGGACACGATAATCGACACAATCCTTTTTTTTTGTCCATTGCAACACTGTGTTGCATAATGTATAATACAAAATTAGAAACATAAAAAATGCGTCAGCGTGTAGCAAAACAGGAAAGGAAGGGCGGCGATGGAAGCGTTGGATACGGCGAACAGCGTGAGAACGGTCACCCGGCTGCTGCGGGATGCGTCGGATTGCTACGGAGACCGGGCCGCCATCCGGTACGTGAGCGACGGCGCGATCCGGGAGCACAGCTACAGGGACCTGTACCGGGATTCCCTGCGGGGGTGCGGGGCGATTCAGCAGCGATTTCCCGCCGGGACCCATATCGCCCTCATCGGAAAGACCTCCTACCGCTATCTTATCGCCCTGAACGCCGTCATGATGAGCGGCTGCACAGCGGTGCCGCTGGCGGCCGACGCCCCGACGGAAGAGACAATCCGTCTGCTGCGGGATTCGGACGCGGCCGTCATTTTTTACGACGAAACCCTGCGTGATGCGGAAAACGTGTTTTTGGCGTGCCCGCTGCTGCGGGACCGCTTCGGCCTGAACGCCTATCCTTTGGAGATGCTGCCTGCGCCGGAGACGGCGACGCCCCGGGAGATACCGGAGGGCTGCGCCGCCATCATCTACACTTCCGGCTCCACCGGCGTCCGCAAGGGGGCCATGCTGACAAGCGGGGCCATCGTCTCCAACGTCTGTTTCAAGGAAATGACCTTCGAGGGCGGCCACGTGGCGCTGAACGTGCTGCCCATGCACCATATTTTCAGCTTCTCCTGCGACTACCTGAAAAACCTGAAGGACGGCGTGACCGTGTGCCTCAACAGCCGCCTATCCGCTTTGGGGGAGGAGCTGCTGCTCTTTGAGCCCACCGTGCTGCGGCTGGTGCCGGCCATCATTGATTCTTTGCTGCGGCGGGTGCGCATCCTGCGCAAGCGTGACCCCTCCCTGTCGCCCCGGGCGGCGGCGGAACGGGTTTTCGGCAGGCGGCTGCGGAACATCATCGTTTCGGGCGCCTCCTACAGCGCCGCCAACGACGCGGAGTTTCAGGAGATGGGGATCACCATCCGGCAGGGCTACGGCATGACGGAGACGGGACCCCGCATCGCGGTGCCGGACGGCGGCACCTGCGCCGCTTCCGGCGGGCGGATCATCAGCATCTGCCGGGTGCGGCTGCAGAACGGGGAGATACAGGTCAAAAGCCCCTCGCTGATGACGGGCTATTATAAACGGGAAGAGGAAACGAAGCAGGCGTTCACGGAGGACGGCTGGTTCCGCACCGGGGACATCGGCAGGATCACGGAGGACAACGAGCTGTTCATCACCGGACGGCTGAAGAACGTCATCATCCTGCCCAACGGCGAGAACGTGTCGCCGGAGGAGATCGAGCTGCGCTACGCCGCGGAGCCTCTGGTGAAGGAGATCGAGGTATTCGAGCACAAGGGCCGCATCGCTGCGGAGATCGTGCCGGACAGAGATTATGCCGCCCGCATGGGGATGGACGCGGAAGACGCCGTCCGGGCGCTGGTGGAGGAGAAAAACGCGGCGGATATCGCCGCAAGGGAAATCGAGGACATCACTTTCCGGGACCAACCGCTGGAAAAGACGGAGACCGGGAAATTAAAAAGGAGAAAGTGGACCCTATGATCGAAATCAGACTTCCGGACGGGAGCACGGCGCAGGCCTATCCCCTCACCCAGGCGCAGCGCTTCATGTACTTTGTGTTCAACGGCTACGGCAAGAATCCCGCGGTGCTGAACATCGGCACCGGCTGCTACTGGCAAGGCGCCTTTGACGCCGCCGCGCTGAAGGAGGCGCTGGAGGAGGCGATTGCCCGCTGCGATTCCATCCGGCTGCGCTTCATGCCCGATAAGCAGTTCGGCCTGGTGCAGTACCTGGCGGAGGACCCGCAGATCACCGTGGAGGAATACGACCACACCGCCATGACGGAAGAGGAATCCTTCGCCATCCTCAAAGAATGGACGAAGGAGGGCAGCGCCGATTTCTTCGGCA
>CADAMO010000054.1 GCA_902788995.1 Oscillospiraceae bacterium | reverse complement strand
GGCGCGGTCTCCGTGCCGCCCTACGACTATTTAAGAATCGACTGATACGGGTAAAACTATGGCAGATCATTTTGACGCGTTTACCGAGGGAGTCGCCCTCGGCGGGCTGCGGACGAAGAACGAGATCCGGGTGCTGCTCTGTTACCTGCTGGGGAATATCTCCTCAGAGATCTCCAAGAGCGGCCTCAACGAGATCATCCAGTCCCTGCAGCTCATCAATTTCTTTGAAACCAATTCGGCGCTGGCGTCGCTGACGGAGGCAGGCCTCGTCACGGTATCCTCCCACGACGGGGACGAATACTATTCGCTGACGGAGGCGGGCCGGGAATACGCCGGGCGGCTTGATACGGATCTGCCCATCAACGTCCGCGAGACCGTCGTCAAGGCGGCGGTGGGGATCGTCGCCCGCGAAAAAATGCGCGGCACCACCGACGTGGAGATCAAAAAACTGGACCGGGGCTATCACGTGATCATGACCGTCAGCGACAATGGCGAAGTGATGCTGCGCACCGTGCTCTACGCCGCGGATATCCTGCAGGCGGAAGCGGTGGGGGAGAGTTTCCTCCGGGCGCCGGAAAAGCTCTACGCCAGCATCATCGACAATCTGACCTGACAGAGGAGAAGCTATGTCCACCGAAAAATACGAACAGACCATCAATATCGACCGCATGGAACAGACGGTAAGCCTGTTCGGCAGCTTTGATGAAAACATCCGCATGCTGGAAAAGGAGTATGCGGTGGATATCGTCAACCGGGGCGGCGCGCTGAAGATCTGCGGCGAACCGGAGGCAGTTTCCAAGGCGGCGAAGGCCGTGGAGGGGCTGATGATGCTGCTGAATAAGGGCGAGGCGCTGACCGAGCAGAACGTGCGCTATTGCATTTCGCTGGTCAACGAGGGCAACGACGACAAGCTGCCCGCCATCGCTTCGGATTGTATCTGCATTACCACGGCCGGTAAACCGGTCAAGCCCAAAACGCTGGGGCAGAAAAAATATATCGATCTTATCAATAAAAATACCATCGTGTTCGGCGTGGGTCCCGCCGGCACCGGCAAAACCTATCTGGCCGTCGCCATGGCCGTCAAGGCCTTCCGCGCCAAAGAGGTCAACCGGATCATCCTGACCCGGCCCGCGGTGGAGGCGGGGGAAAAACTGGGCTTTTTGCCCGGCGATCTGCAGCAGAAGGTGGACCCCTACCTGCGCCCCCTCTACGACGCGCTGTTTGAGATGCTGGGGGCCGACAACTTCCAGAAATATCAGGAGAAGGGCAATATCGAGGTGGCCCCGCTGGCCTATATGCGCGGGCGCACGCTGGACGACAGCTTCATCATTCTGGACGAGGCCCAGAACACCACGCCGGAGCAGATGAAGATGTTCTTAACAAGGCTCGGCTTCAATTCCAAGATCGTGGTGACCGGCGACGTCACCCAGATCGACCTGCCGGACGGCAAAAAATCCGGCCTGAAAGAGGCCGTCCGCATCCTGAAAAATATTGAGGATATCGAGACCGTGCGGTTCACCGAAAAAGACGTGGTGCGCCACCGTCTGGTACAGGATATCATTCGCGCCTATGAAAAAAACGATAAGAACAGGTAAATAGGCAATAGGCAATAGGCAAATAGGCAATAGGCAATAGGTAATAGGCAATAGGTAACAGGCAGCAGCACGGCGCCTTGCGCTGCTTCAAATTGGTAGCGCGGCACCTCAGTGCCGCTTCAGGCAAGAAGGCAGCAGGCAGCAGCGCGGCCCCTGCGCCGTTTCCATCATTGGCTTTTATTGTGTATTGTATATGTGGAGGGAGATAAAAAAATGGCAGACAAAATCAAGGTGATCATTTCGGACGATCAGAAGGCGGTCAAAATCCCGTCCGGCGTGCGGCTGCTGGTGCGGCGCTGCTGCAACGCCTCTTTGAGGCTGGAACAGTTTGAGGGTTCCGCGGAGATCAGCGTCCGTTTTGTGGATAACGACACCATCCGTGAACTCAACAGGACGCACCGCAATATTGACAGCGAAACCGACGTGCTGTCCTTCCCGCTGGGGGAAAACGGCGTTTACGATGTGGATCCCGCCAACGGCGCGTATATGCTGGGGGATATCGTCATCTCCGTGGAAAAAGCCGTCGCCCAGGCGGAGGAATACGGCCACTCGCTGGAGCGGGAGCTGGCCTTCCTGACGGTGCATTCCATGTTCCATCTGCTGGGGTACGACCACGTGAACGGCGGGCTGGAGGCGGTCCGCATGCGTGAGCGGGAAGAGACCGTGCTGACCCAGCTGGGCCTCAAGCGCAACGGCAGCTATTATTTGGACGAGGAATAATTCATGAGCAACGAACAGAAAACCGCGTTTATCGCCATCGTAGGCTGCCCCAACGTGGGCAAGTCCTCTATCCTGAACCGGCTGCTGGGAGAGAAGATCGCTATCGTGTCTCCCAAGCCCCAGACCACCCGTACCCGCATCATGGGCGTGTTGACGGATAATGAGACGCAGCTGGTCTTTACCGATACCCCCGGCTATCACAAGCCGAAAACGAAGCTGGGCGAGGCCATGGTGCGCGCCGTCGGCGCGGGTATCCGGGACGTGGACGCCTGTCTGCTGGTGGTGGAGCCCTACGGCGAGATCCGCGAGGCGGAAAAGACGCTGATCAAGCGGATCAAGGAAGAACAGATCCCCGCGGTGCTGGCCATCAATAAGATCGACACGGTGGAGAACAAGGAAGACCTTTTGGCGCGGATCATGACCTTCTCGCAGCTCTGCGATTTCACCGCCATCGTGCCCGTCAGCGCCATGGACGGCAACGGGCTGGACGAGCTGCTGGACGAGCTGAAGGCCCTCAGCTTCCCCGGGGAGCACCTGTTCCCGGACGACACCCTTACCGACCAGCCGGAAAAGGTCATCGCGGCGGAATACATCCGTGAAAAGCTGCTGAAATACCTGGATAAGGAAATTCCCCACGGCACCGCCGTTGCCATCGAGCGCTTCAAGGAGCGGGAGAACAGCGACCTGCTGGATATCGAGGCCACCATCTACTGCGAGAAAGAGAGCCATAAGGGAATCATCATCGGCAAAGGCGGCGAGATGCTGAAAAAGATCTCCTCTTCGGCCCGCCGCGATCTGGAGCGGTTCTTCCATTGCCGCGTCAACCTGCAATGCTGGGTCAAGGTGAAGGAGGACTGGCGCAACCGGGAGGGCCTGATCCATAACTTCGGGCTGGACTGATGGAAAAGTTTACGGTTGACGGTTTGGTGATCCGGGTGTCCGTGACAGGGGAGTCGGACCGCATCGTGTGGGTGCTTACCCGCTCCAGAGGGCTGATCCGGGCCTTCGCCAAGGGGGCGCGGGGCACCAAAAGCAAGCTGCACGGCGGCACTTCGCTGTTCACCTACTGCGATTTCTCCTTTTATGAGAAAAACAATGTCTACCACGTGACGGAGGCTGTGGTCAAAGAGGTCTTTTTCCAGTTCCACGACAGCTTTGAAAAGGTGACCACGGCGCAGTATTTCTGCGAGGTCATGCTGCACAACATGCCGGAGTCCACCAACGAGGCCTTCTATCTGCGGCTGATGCTCAATTCGCTGCATTTTCTCTGCGGCGATCAGAAGCCCTGGCTGCTGGTCAAATCGGTTTTCGAACTCCGCTTTGCCTGTGAGGAGGGGTATATGCCCTCCCTTGTCGCCTGCGACGAGTGCGGCGAATTTGAGACGGACCGGATGTATTTCGATTGTCGCGAGGGGCTGCTTTTCTGCGCCCGCTGCGGCGAGCACAGCAGCCTGCCCCGCATTCCGCTGGCGGTGGTCTCCGCCATGCGTCACATCGTCTATTCGGATTTTGAGCGCTGCTTCGCCTTCGATCTGGCGCCGGAATGTCTGCCGATCCTCAACCGGATCACCGAGCATTATCTGGCTCAGGCGCTGCAGCAGTCCTTCAAGACCCTTGCCTACCTGCAATACGACCTGCCGGAAGACGCCCGATAGGGTTTTCATTCCGCACATTGAGAATGATTCCCCCATTCCGGGGGAATTTTTTGTTTGATAAAATGGTAAAATAAGGAAAATATTTCAATAAAATCCAAAATCAGGCTTGCATTCTGTCAAAGTGTATGGTAATATATGGAAGAAGTGGAAATGATAACGCGCTTCGAATGTCATGATCTATCATAAAGAAAGGAAAAACGGCGGCCCGGAACGCCGCCGTCAGGGGAAAACCATGCAAAGACAGAAAAAAGTACTGATCGCGGAGGAAAACGGAGAATTTCTGAAATCGCTGCTGGCAGCGCTGCGGAACGAGGGATTCGATTGCGTCAGCGTGCCGAAAAACGGGGAAAGCGTGCTGGGCGCCATTGAGAAATTCACGCCGGACCTGGTGGTGATGGAGGCCTTCATGGCGCATTTGGACGCCCTCGGCGTGCTGCGGCGGCTGGGCGTCGCGCAGGCGGCGCGGCCCGGTTGTATGGTGGTGCTGTCCAATACCGACAGCAGCGCCTTTGAACAGCAGATCCTGTCCGCCGGGGCCGACTATTATTTCATTAAACCGGTGGAGCCGGAGATCCTGTCCGAGCGGCTGGCGGAGCTGACCATGGGCGGCGAATCCAATATCGTCAGCATCCGCAAGCGGGGCGGGCCCGATATCGAGATCACCGTCTCCGAGATCATGCACGAGCTGGGCGTGCCGGCGCATATCAAGGGCTACCAGTATCTGCGGTACGCCATCGTGCTGTCGGTGGAGGACCCCAAAATGATGAGCTCCGTCACCAAGCGTCTCTATCCCGCCATCGCGGAGCGGTTCGACACTACGGCCTCCCGGGTGGAGCGGGCCATCCGCCACGCCATCGAGGTGGCGTGGGACCGGGGCGACGTGGACGTGCTCAGTTCCTATTTCGGCTATACCATCCAGGTCTCCCGCGGTAAACCCACCAACAGCGAGTTCATCGCCATGATCGCCGACAGGCTGCGGCTGAAAATGAAAAAGATCTCCTGAACGGCGGATTGACAAATTGTCGGTTTGTCGAGGTAACCCGGTAGCGCGGCACCTCAGTGCCGCTATTGGCACAAACAACATCAGACGGTTTTCCCGATCAGATAACGGTTATCTTGTAAAGGAAATCGATTGATCATTCCAAAATCCGTTTTTAAAGCAACATTTGTTCATAGCGGCACTGAGGTGCCGCGCTACCAATATTACCCCGATAAATCCCTGTTTATCAAAAAAACAATCCCGAGCGCGGCCCGGGATTGTTTATATACAGCAGATCGTTTATTCAAACAGCGGGGTGGACAGATACCGCTCGCCGGAATCCGGCAGCAGCACCACCACGCGGCGGTGGCGGTCGTTGACCCGTTCACAGATCAGCTTTGCCGCATGCAGCGCCGCGCCGGAGGAGATCCCCACCAGCAGACCGTCCGTTTTTGCCACGGTCCGCGCCGCTTCATAGGCCTCTTCATCCGTGACGGTGACGACCTCGCTGATGATATCACGGTTGAGAATGGACGGTACGAATCCCGCGCCGATGCCCATCAGCCCGTGGGGGCCTTTTTCTCCGCCGGAGAGCACGTTGGACCCGGCCGGTTCCACCGCGATGATGCGGATGCGGTCGTTATAGGCTTTCAGCACCTCGCCCACGCCGGTAAGGGTGCCGCCGGTGCCCACCCCCGCGATGAAATAATCTACCTTGCCGTAGGTGTCCCGCAGGATCTCCGGGCCGGTGGTGCGGCGATGAACGTCTGGATTGGCCGGGTTGTTGAACTGATCGGGGATGAAGGCGTCGCCGATTTCCTCCGCCAGCGCGTGGGCTTTGTCAATGGCGCCCTGCATGCCCTCTTCGGCGGGGGTCAGCACCAGCTCCGCGCCCTGCGCCTTCAGCAGCCGCTTGCGCTCTTCGCTCATGTTTTCCGGCATGGTCAGAATCAGCCGATAGCCCTTGATGGCAGCCGCAAAGGCGAGACCGACGCCGGTGTTGCCGCTGGTGGGTTCAATGATGACGGTCCCTTCCTTCAGGCGGCCGTCTTTTTCCGCTTCCCGCAGCATGTTCACGCCCACTCTGTCTTTGGCGCTGCCCAGCGGATTGAAATACTCCAGCTTGGCCACAAGATCCGTCTCAAAGCCGCAGGCGGCGGCATAGCCCTTCAGCGTCAGCATGGGGGTGTTGCCCACCAGCTCCGTCAGATCGGCGGCAATGCGCGCGTCCTTATCAAGGCCAAGCCCCAGATTGAATTCACGGTTCATGCGTTGTCACTCCCTTCAGTCCAACGAAAAATCACTTTCTGAAAACGTAGGCACCGCGGCCGGTCGGCGCGGTTCCCGCTTCAGCGGGTCATAGCGGTACTTGCTGCACTTTTCATCCTTGTCGCGCACGCCTTTTTTGACGCACAGAACCGTGTCGCTGTCCGCCACGGGCGTGCCGAACTGACAATAGAGGCATTTCGGATCAACGCCGCCTCCCAGCAGTTGTTTTTTCATGGATCATCACATCCGTCACCTAATGATACTGTCATTTTATCATACAATCCCCGTCAGGGCAAGGACTAATTTCTGAATTTGACGCGGGCTTTCCGCTTGACGGGTACTTCGGGGACGGTCGCCCTTTCTTTTGCTCCCACGGAGGACAGCCGCGCCGTCTCCGCCATGAACACGGCGCCGCAAAAGAGCAGCGCGGCGGAGCCCGCAACGGAGTTGGCGGACAGGGGGATCGTCCCAAGGCGGCTGTCCGTGGGGACGGGCACGGCAAACAGCCGCAGCAGAACCGTTTCCGTCAGCCACGCAAGTCCCGCGCAGACGGACCGGACGGCAAGGTATCGGGCCGCCCCCGCGCCGCAGCGCTGCAGCTCCGGCAGCAGCTGACACATAAGGCACAGGCCCCCGAAGGCCAGACAGGCGGCCGTCAGCGGCAGATCTTTCTGTTCCGCGGCGGTCCTGACAGCCGCCGTGATCTCCGCGATCAAAGGCAGCCGGCGGGAAAGCCCGTCTCCTGCGAGGGCGTTGACAACGGCCAGCAGCGTCCCGAAGGCGCAGATCCACGCGCAAACGGATAGCATCGACGAGACGGCTCTCTCCACCGCGCGCACCAGAGCCTGCCCCGGGGAGAACCGCTGCTGCGGAATCGCCTCCGCGGGCGCAGCGCCCGCCGGGTGCAGACGGTTCCAAAGAAACGCCGCCGATGCGTCCGCCACGGCGCAGGCGACGAACAGGGTGATCCCTACTGTCCGGGATCCGAAAAATCCTTCTCCCGCCGCCACCACGGCGAAGGGCAGCCCGGGACAGGTGAAAAACAGCGTCAGCCGACGGGCGTCCTCTTCTGCGATCACGCCTGCTTTGCTGGCTTCCGCAGCCGCCTTTGCCGCCAGGGGATAGCCGCCCGTCAGTCCCAGCAGCAGCGGCGTCAAGCACCCCGGGGAGAGGCCGAACAACGCCCGAAGCGGCGCGGCGCACCGTCGCCTCAGGAAGGCGGGGCAGGGACAGGCGGACAAAAAGCCGGATATCGTCATCATGGGGAACAGGGAAGGCACCATCACCGCGGCGCACATCGAAAGGGTTTCCCGCATGGCCGTTTTCGCCTGTGCGGAAAAACAGATCAGCAGGCACAGTCCGCCCAAGGCCCCTGCCGCGCAGAGGGCGGTTTTCATCGTTTCAGTATTGGATGGTTTCATGGTAACAGCATATGCCCGCCGTGCATAAAAGATGCGGCCGACCCATAATGATAGAGCAAGGGAGATGAACTTCAATTGCAGAATCATACATCGGCTGTCGGCAGCCGTCTCAGGCGGCTGATCAGCATGGGCGGCAGGGAGGCGGATCTGCCCGTGACGGATTCCTTTCTGCTGGAAATGGCGGACGACGGCGTGCTGCGGATCACGGGCTGCCGCGGGATCCGGCGTTATACGCCGGAGGAGATCTCCGTTTCCACGGACCGGTTTCTGCTGACCGTCAGGGGGGAAGGCCTCTTTCTGAAAAGCTACAGCGAAACGGACGCGGCGGTAAACGGAAAGATCGAAACGCTGGTCTTCGGGAGGGAACAACATGGCGGTTGAAGCGTTGCGTCGGCTGTTGTCGGGTTGCGCCGCGTTTACCGCCGCAGGCGGTTTCCCCGATCTGTTCCTCCACGAGTGCGCCAAGGGCGGCGCAGTACTGGAAAACGTGCAAAAGGGAACGGCCTCCGTCTCTGCCCGGGCGGCGGAAAAATACCTTCCCGCGGTCGCTTCGGCGGCGCAGCGGTCGGGCATGACGCTGAACGTGGGGCGCCGTTACGGCCTGCCGCCGCTGCTTCGCCGGTACAGGGCAAGGGTCGGTATTCCGATCGGTCTGCTGGTGGGCGCGCTGCTGCTCATGCTCCTGTCGGGGCGGGTGTGGGAGGTCACGGTGAGCGGGCAGCGGCAGATCGGACGGGAGGAGATCACCGACGCGCTGGCGGAGCTGGGCGTTTCGCCGGGGGCGCGCCGCGCCAAAATCGACGCGAAGGAGACGGAACGGAGAATGATCGAGAGGCTGCCCCTGCTGTCGTGGATCTCCGTCAACCTGATCGGCTGCAAGGCGCAGGTGGAAGTGCGGGAGATCATCGTGACGCCTGAACTGACCGATGAAAAGGACTACGCCAATATCGTGGCCGCGATGGACGGGGTGATCGTCAGCGCGGACGTTCTGGAAGGATCCGGCCAACCGAAAGTGGGGGACGGGGTCGTCAGAGGGGACCTGCTGGTCAGCGGGATCATTGAAATGAACAACGGCTTTCAGCGGTTCGTCAACGCCAAAGCGCTGATCAGGGCGCAGACCCGCACGACGCTGTCGGTTGCCCGGCCCCTGACGGTGGAGGCGGAAAAGCTTGTCAAGCGGCGCTCGTGGCCTGTCATTCGTTTTTTCGGTATTACGCTGCCCCTCGGAACAGCCCTTCCTTCCGGCGAGACGGAGACAGACGACGTTTATATGAAGTCCCGAAAAACGGTCTTTCCCATCGGCGTTCGGCGGGCAGATTCTTTCGTGTTTGAAGCAGGCTCTCTGACCCTCTCGGAGGAGGATGCGTCGCTGGTCTGTTTCGCCTCCTTCTGCGAACAGGCGGCGCAGCGCTACCGGAAGGCCGAGCTGCTGCGCCGTGAACTGATTTTTGCCGTCGCCGGGGGTGAAGCGCGTGTGACGGCGACAAGCGACTGCGTGGAGGAAATCGGTCGGCGGCAGCCTTTTTCGGTAGAAAACTGACGTTTCGGCGTTTCGACTTTATTCGAAGAAAGTTCATAAAATATTTCAAATTAACCGTTATTAACTTTTATTGTATAAAATTCCGTTTGCCGTTGACAAAAATGCTTTTTCGTGGTAGAATGTGCCATTGGTGAAGGGAGGAGATTTACTATGAGGCTCAGAAAACAGCCTATCGGCACACGGAACGTCGTCGGCGCGAGGGTCGAGGCGCGACGGAAAGAACTCGGTATGAAACAGAAGGAACTGCTGGCGCTGCTGCAGGAAAAGGATATTGAGATCAACGCTTCCGGCCTTTCAAAGCTGGAAGGGCAGATCCGCAGCGTGCCGGATTACGAACTGATCGCGCTTGCGGAAGCGCTGGATATCAGCGTCACCCGTCTGCTGGGTCTGGAAGAATAAAATACTGTTGCATTTATAATTATTTTATGATATAATTGATCCGGTTGTATGAACTTCCGGATCTTTTTCTATTTTCGCTTCCGGACGGAGAAAGGAGCGCCTCTTCATGATCGTGGCACAGCGGCTGAAAACGGCAAGACAGGCCTGCAAGCTGACGCAGAATCAGGTTGCGGAGATCCTCGGGATCGACCGTTCCGCCTATACTTACTATGAGACGGGCAAAACGTCGCCGAGCCTGACCAATCTGGTCCGCCTGGCTTCTATCTTCAAGGTGGAGGTTTCCTGGCTGCTGGGGGAGGTCGCTCCCGCTTCTCACCTGATCTCTTCCGGCGACGACGCGCTTTCGCTGATGAAGGCCGTTTCCGAGAGCCGTATGCTGGAGCTCAGCAAGGAGGAACGCCAGCTGGTGGCCTTCTACCGCATGATGCGGGGCGAAGGCAAGGGTGAGGCCGTGAAGGCGGCGCTGAACGCGGTGCGCGACGACGCGCCGTCTGCGCCGGCGGAACCCGGCGCCCCCGAAGGAGAAAACCATGAAACCCTTTGAGATCGCCGTGGTGGGGGGCGGCGCCTCCGGTCTGTTTGCGGCGGCTTTTGCGGCGCAGGAGGCGAACGGCGTCGGCGTCCCCGTGAACGTCTCCGTTTATGAGGGCAACGCCCGGGTGGGCAAAAAGATCCTCGTCACCGGCAACGGCCGGTGCAACCTGACCAACGAATCCATGGGGCCGGAACACTACCGCGGCGCAACGGATCTGTTTCAGACGGTCTATCGCCGGTTCGGCAGGGAAGAGACGCTGGCTTTTTTTGAAACAGCGGGGCTGTTCACCCGGTCGGATTTCGCCGGACGGGTCTACCCCATGAGCAATCAGGCCGCTTCCGTGCTGGATACGCTGCGCAGCGTCTGCGGGGAGCTCGGCGTGAAAGAGGTCGCCTCCTGCAAGATCACGTCGCTGCGGCGGCAGGGGGAAGGTTTTCTGCTGAACGGCGCGATTTGCGCCGACCGGGTGATCGTCGCCTGCGGCGGAAAAGCCGCCCCGGTCCACGGCTCCGACGGCAGCGGTTACGCCCTGCTGCAGGGCCTCGGCGTGAAAATCACGCCTCTGTACCCGGCGCTCACGCCGCTGAACATCGACAATTTCACCAAGGCTCTCAAGGGCGTCCGGGCGGCGGGCCGCGTCACGCTGAAAAGCGGCGGCAGCGTGCTGGCCGAGGCGGCAGGGGAGCTGCAATATACCGATTACGGCCTTTCAGGCATCCCCGCCATGCAGGTGTCCCGCTTTGCTGCAGCCAAACTTGCCGAGGGCGGCGAGGTGCTGGCCTTTGTAGACAGCGCGCCGGATTTTACCCCGGCGGAGCTGACGGACCGGCTGCTGGCGATAAAAAAGCGTCGCCCCTCCATGACGGCGGAAGCCATGCTTGCCGGGCTGATGCCGAAGCGCCTGGGGACAACGCTGATCGCGTCCTGTTCCCTGTCTCCCGCAAAAGAGATCGGCGGGCTGCATGATAACGCCGTCGGAAAGATCGTTTCCGCCGTCAAGCGGACAAAATATAAGGTGCGGTCCGTCAGGGGCTTCGCCGACGCCCAGGTCACGGCCGGCGGCGTGGCGGCGGAAGCGATCGACGGCGCCGCCATGGAACTGAAAAACGTCAGGGGACTGTTCGTCTGCGGCGAGATCGTGGACGTGGACGGCGACTGCGGCGGCTATAACCTGCAATGGGCATTTTCCAGCGGGGCGGTCGCCGGCCGGAGCGCGGTCCGTTCGCTGACCAACCTGTAGCACGGAGCCTCAGCTCCGTTATTGCCTGCAATACAAATCGAAATCGCGCTGTGAACGCTGCTGAGGCGGCGGGCTGCGGGTCACACCCGGCGGCGCGGTGGCGGGAGAAATAAACAGTGCTTCGCATCAACGAGATACACACGCCCCTGGGGGCGGGCGGGGAAGAGATCAAAACCGCCGCGGCCAGACAGATCGGCGTTCCGCTGAAAGATATCACCCATTTTGAAATCGTCCGTGAGTCCGTGGATTCCCGGCAGAAAAACAGTATCAGAATGATCTACTCCGTCAACGTGGAGCTTGACGGAGACGAAGAATCCGTCGCGGCGCGGTTCCCGCAAAACAAGGTCAGCCTTTGCGAGCGGTACGCATACGCGCTGCCGGAAAACCGCCGCAGGTCAAAATTCCGCCCGGTGATCGTGGGCTTCGGCCCCGCCGGTATGTTCGCCGCGCTGATCCTCGCTCGCTCCGGTCTTTCCCCCATCGTGCTGGAACGGGGCAACGACGTGGATACCCGCACCGCCGACGTGTACGGTTTTTGGAAGACGCGGGTGCTGAACACCTCCTCCAACGTGCAGTTCGGCGAGGGCGGCGCGGGCACCTTTTCCGACGGCAAGCTGACCACCGGCATCAAGGACAGCCGCTGCCGCTTCGTGCTGAATACCTTTCACGAATTCGGCGCGCCGGAACAGATCCTCTGGTCCTCCCATCCCCACATCGGCACGGACAAGCTCAAGGGCGTGGTAAAGAACCTCCGGCAGGAGGTGATCCGTCTTGGCGGCGAAGTCCGCTTCGGCTGCACCCTGACGGATTTCTATGAGGCCAACGGCTACGTGCAGGGCGTCTCCTATACCGACCCCACCGGTGCGACGGTGGATCTGGAAACGGACTGCGTGCTGCTGTGCATCGGCCATTCCGCCCGGGACACGGTGGAGATGCTCTACCGCCGGGGCGTGAAGATGGAACAGAAGGCCTTTTCCGTGGGCGTGCGCATCGAGCACCCTCAAAAACTGATCAACAAAGCGCTTTACGGCAAGTGGGCGAATGACCCGCGGCTGGGCGCGGCAAACTATAAACTGGCCAACCATCCCCCCCACGGGCGGGGCGGCTACACCTTCTGCATGTGCCCCGGCGGCACGGTGGTGTGCGCCTCCTCCGAAGAGAACCGGGTGGTGGTCAACGGCATGAGCGAATTTGCCCGGGACGGGGAAAACGCCAACTCGGCCATTTTAGTGGGGATCGAGCCGGACTGGTTCTCGGACGACCATCCGCTGTCCGGCATCGCCCTCCAGCGGCAGATCGAAAGCGCTGCCTTCCTCGCCGGGGGCGGCGGCTATACGGCCCCGGCCCAGCTGGTGGGGGATTTCCTGAAACGGGTCCCCTCCCAAAAGCAGGGCGGCGTGACGCCCACTTGCCCCACGGGGGTGAAGTTCGGCGATGTCCGTCAGGTGCTGCCGGAGACGGTCACAGACAACATCGCGCTGGCCATCACGGCTTTTGATAAAAAACTCCCCGGCTTCGCGCTGCCGGACGCGGTCCTCACCGCGCCGGAAAGCCGCAGCTCCTCCCCGGTACGCATTCTGCGGGACGAGTTCCGCCAGTGCAGCGTCAAGGGCGTTTATCCCTGCGGGGAGGGCGCGGGGTACGCGGGCGGCATCGTCTCCGCCGCCGTGGACGGCGTCAAATGCGCCGAAACGGTGTTGGCGGATGAACTGGACGATTTATGACCGTTGGTCATAAATCGTAGGTGTGAGGTTTGAGGTAATAGGTGTGAGAGTCTATCTGTTTACCGGCATTCACCATGAAAAACGATTTGCTATCAGACCTAAGTTTTTTGCATTCTCACAATAAAATGCTACCCCTCTCTCTCACCTCAAACCTTACACCTCACACCTCACACCTCACACCTCACACCTCACACCTCACACCTCAAACCTCACACCTCACACCTGACACGCTGTAAGAAAGGCACTCACCTTTCATCTTCCAATACTCTTTCGGAAAGGCAACAAACCATGAAATCTATCGGAATCATCGTACCCTGTTACAACGAGGCGGCGGTGCTGCCCCTGTTCTACAAAGAGACCACGGCGGTCATGGATGCGCTTGCGGACCGCTATCAGACGGAGTTCATCTTCGTGGACGACGGCAGCCGGGACGAAACGCTGAAACGCATCACGGAGCTGTCCATGACCGACGCCCGGGTGAAGTATATCTCCTTCTCCCGCAACTTCGGCAAAGAAGCGGCCATGCTGGCGGGCATGGAATACGCGGTGAAGCACGATTATATCTGCATCATCGACGCGGATCTGCAGCATTCCCCCTCCATCATCCCCCAGATGCTGGATTACGTGGAAAATCAGGGCTTCGACGTGGCGGCCTCCCGCCGGGCAGACCGGGAAGGGGAGGCGAAATTCAAGAGCTTCCTCTCCGGCAGCTTCTATAAAGTCATCAATAAGATCAGCGAGACCAAGATCAGCGATTCCGCTCAGGATTTCCGCGTGATGAAGCGAGACGTGGTCAAGGCCATCCTCTCCATGCCGGAGCACAACCGCTTCTCCAAGGGTATTTTCAGCTGGGTGGGCTTCAACGTCAAGTGGATCAGCCACGAGAACCGCGAACGGGCGGCCGGGGAGACCAAGTGGTCCCTGAAAGGCCTGCTGAAATACGCCATCGACGGCATTCTCGGTTTTACCTTCGCGCCTCTGAAGCTGACCTTCTTCTCTGCGGGGCTGCTGTGCCTGTTTTCCGTGGTCGGGCTGCTCTACGCGCTGATAAAAAATATTGCGGTGGAGGGGTACGCGCCCAACCTGCCGCTGACCCTCGCCGCCGTGTTCTTCACCGGCGCGGTCATTCTCTGCAGTATCGGCATCCTCGGCGAGTATCTCGCCCGGACCTATACGGAGGTCGTCAACCGGCCGAAATATATCATCGCAAAAACCAATACCAACGTCAATCATTTCACTTTGGAAGGAGAATAATACTATGGTAGTCACAAAAGAAACGAAAATCGGCGATATCCTGGACGCTTCGATCGAGGTCGCTCCCTTTTTCCTGAACATGGGCATGCATTGCCTCGGCTGTCCCTCCGCCCGCATGGAGACCATCGAACAGGCCTGCATGGTGCACGGCGTTGACCCGGACGATCTGGTGGAAGAAATCAACACCTTCCTGGCGGCCCAGTAAATGCAGGAATTGCATCCCCGGCTGAAAGCGGCCGCGGCAATGGTGCCCCCGGGCAGCACCGTGGCCGATATCGGCACGGACCACGCCTATCTGCCTGCTTACTTGCTGCTGAACGGCGTCTGCCCCCGGGCCATTGCCTGCGATATCGGTGAAAAGCCTCTGCAAAACGCCGCCGAAACGGTGAAGATCTATCACCTTGACGGGAAAATCGACCTGCGGGTCTCCGACGGGCTGGAAAAGGTTTCGCCGGAGGAATATAACGCGGCGACGATCTGCGGCATGGGCGGTACGCTGATCGCTCAGATCCTCGAAAAGGCGGATCTCCCGGCGGACGTCCGGCTGATTCTACAGCCCATGACCCACGCGGAAGACGTGCGCATGTGGCTCTGCGGCCACGGCTTTGCCATCGGCAGGGAAGTCTGCGTCGCCGACGCGGGGCGGGTCTACTGCTGCATGGTGGCCGCCCGTGGCGACGACCCGCGGAAGGACGAGCCGGGCTACTGGTATTTCGGCTCACTTTCCGGGGAAACGGCGGAAGAGCGTGCGATGATCCGAAAGACGTACGACCGGGTGAAGACCCGGGCCGATGCCCTCGCCGAAGCCTACCGTTACCCCGAAGAACAGGCCCTGCTGCGGCAGGTGCTGACTTACTATGAACAACACTATGACAATTACCGTAAAAGACGTCTATAACGAGATCAACCGCTTCGCCCCCTTTGATACCGGGGCGGATTGGGATAATCCCGGCCTTCTGATCGGCGACGAAAACGCCGCCGTGACGAGGGCCGTGGTGGCGCTGGACGTGACAGAGGAGGAACTGGCACAGGCGCACCGCGTCGGCGCGCAGCTGGTGGTCGCCCACCATCCCGTGATCTTCCACGCGCAGAAGGCATTTTTGGCGGGCTCCGTCTGCTATCAGGCGGCGCGGCTCGGCGTCGCGGCGGTCTGCGCCCACACCAATCTCGACAAAGCCCCCGGCGGTGTCAACGACGCCCTGTGCGAGGCGCTGGGGATGGACTATGAAAAACTCCCCCCGGAATACGCCGAGGGGTTTCTGAACGCCGGGACGGTCCCCGGAATCGCTAC
>CADAMO010000053.1 GCA_902788995.1 Oscillospiraceae bacterium | reverse complement strand
TTTTAAGACCGTAACACTTGGTGGGAGAAGGTGGATTCGAACCACCGAAGTCAGTGACAACAGATTTACAGTCTGCCCCCTTTGGCCGCTCGGGAATTCTCCCATATTCAATTGTTGTTGGTGGAGCTGGTGGACGGACTCGAACCCCCGACCTGCTGATTACAAATCAGCTGCTCTACCAACTGAGCTACACCAGCATTTACACCGTAACATGCCGTTTGATACCGGCGCATCTCTTGAATGCAAGAGACACTATATCATATTTTCCGCTGCCTGTCAAGCTTTTTTTTGAAAACGGAGAGAAAATTCCGGCGAAGGCCGCCGCGGCGGCGCGGGCGGTTTGATGGCCTGGCCGGCAGTCGTTTTTCTGCGCCCCGGGCAGGCTTGGACGTACGTCGGCTCCCGCGGTTTTCCGCCGTGTTCCGCAAAACAATTGTTGCAATCCGGCGGGCGGGGGAGTACAATAAAAACAGATTTTATTAATGCGGCAATTAAATATTTCTGAAAAGGAACGTAATCTGCCGCATTAATAAATCAATCATAACGCCGTTTTTTGCCGTTTTACGGCAAAAAACATGGCGAAATATTACTTCGGCAATCATAAAGCCATCGTTTATCGTTCAAATTATTTAATTGCCGAAGTAATAATTGCCGAAGTAATAATACGAAAAACGGAGGGCTTACAATGCACAAGCTGGTTCTGGGGAGCGGCGGCATCTTTTTTGAGAACGAATCCGACCCCATTCTCGACCATATTTTTTCACTGATCGGCGAGGAGCACGAGCGCCGTATGGTCTATCTGCCTACGGCGGGCCACGACACCCATGAGGACGAGGAAATCGTGCGGGATTACTGTATGCGTCACGGCTTCGTTTCCTGCGTGTCGCTGTACCTGTCGGACGATTCTTTGACGGACGAATATATCCGCGACACCATTTTGTCGGCGGGCGTGATCTACGCCGGGGGCGGCAACCTGAAATTCCTGCTAAAGACCTGGCGGCGGCGCGGCGCGGACAAATACCTGCGGCAGGCCTATGACAACGGCACGGTGATCGCCGGGCAGAGCAGCGGCGCCATGTGCTGGTGCGCCCACGGCTACGATAACTGCGGCAAGGACGGCCGCTTCATGTTCCTTGACGCGCTGGGCTTTATTCCCTACGTGCTGTGTCCCCACTTTGAGGACTGGCCGGAATTTCTGGAGAACGTCAAATTGCAGGAATACGACGCCATCGGCATTGATAACGATATCGCCGTCGCCATTGTGGACGGGCAGTACACGGTGATCGATTCCGGCCGCAACCCGCGCCATTCCGCGTTTTATATGGCCGCGGAGGAGGATTGGATCGTCCACGATATCGTCAAAGAGGGCTGCGCGCTGCCCCATCTGGCGTAAAACGTTTTTTCTGCGCAAGGACCGGTCGGCTGCGCCGATTTTATGCTTGAAATGCCGGCGCGGCTTTGGTATAGTATAAATACAGAAACAAAAAAAGGGGAATAACCATGAAACGATTCAAAAAGTGTTTGTGCGTGCTTCTGTCCTTCGTGCTGCTGTGCTCCGTCACGTCGGTGACGTCCTTCGCGGCGGACCCGGACCTGAAGACGGAGATCACCCAGTCCTTCAGCAGAAGCGTCACCAAGGCCTTTGCCGTCATCATCAACGGCCTGCTGGGGGCGGTGAACCTGCCCGTGCTGAACAATCCCGCTTTCGTGCGGGAGGACGACTTCGTCAACGAAAACTTCTACTCCGGCAACGGCGATTTCGTTGACAGCGCCGCCGACGGCAACGAGTGGATGCTGGGCTCTTCCTGGGTCAGCCTGCTGCCGGACGATTACAAGACCAAGAACTACTATCTCGGCGGGTTCATCATGATCGAAAACGGCTTCACCAACAAGGTGGAGGACGTGGCCGACGATATGCGCGCCCGCGTCATCGCCATTGACGACAACTCCGGCCGGGGCGTTTCGCTCTTTGCCACCATCGACTGCATCGGCATCACCAACAACGATATCAAGGAGATCCGCAAGCTGGTGGCCGGGACCTTTGCGGAAAAGTATCCCGATACGCCCATCGCCTCCGTCAACGTGTTCTCCACCCACACCCACAGCGGCATCGACACCGAGGGCCTGTGGACGAATACGCTGGTGAAGGCCGTCAAGAACCTGTGCCTGCGTCCCTTCGGCCTGCCCATGGAGCAGGGCACCGACAAGGCGTTTATGGACGCCCTTTACAAGAAGGTGGCCGGGGCCATGGAAGAGGCCTATCTGGATATGAAGCCCGGAACCATGACCTACGCGGTGAAGGATATCGGCGAGGAGTATTTCTCCAATAAGAACCGGAGTCAGGCGTCGGATATCGACACCCGCCTCACCCGGCTGATGTTCACCCCCGCGGACGGTTCCCGCCCCACCGTGATCGTCAACCTCGGCGCCCATCCGGACGTGGCAGGGCTCCCGCTGGACGACGGTATCAACAAGGGCAGAACGGTTTCCGGCGACTATGTGTATTATATCGGCGAATACCTCAACAACTGCGGCTATGACTTCATGTTCTTCAACGGCGCCATCTGTGGTATTTACTTCGGCAGGGGCCTCACCAACGACAATCAGGATATGACCTACCGCTGGGAGCAGAGCCGCCGTTACGGCTATGAGATCGCCAAAATGACGCTGGCCATGACCAAGACGGAGGAGGAGATCAAGGCCGATCCCGACCTCTATGACCAGGCGCTGATCGACAAAGAGATGGCCATGGCGGAGGCCAACGGCGGCGGTTATACCCTCTGGTGTGAGAACTGGGAGCCCGTGACCGAGACCGAGGTGGAGCCCTTCTTCAACATCCGCCTGGCGACGGTCAAGGTGCCCGTCACCAACAACCTCATCAAGCTGGCGGGCAAGCTGAATCTGGCCAACTATACCGTGCTGACCAGCGGCGTGACCTATTATAAGGTCTGCGTGGAGATCGGCTATCTGGAATTCGGCCATCAGCTGAAGGTCTGCATGGTGCCCGGCGAGATGTGCGCGGACCTGATCAAGGGCGGCACCTCCACCAAGGCGGCGTATTCCTTCAGCGGCAAGGATTTTGACGCGCCGGTGCTGTCGGAGATCTTCGGCGACGTGACGGTCTTCGGCCTGGCCAACGACGCGGTGGGCTACATCGTGCCGGATAACGACTATTCCATGGGGCTGGTGTTTGACCACTATCAGGAGCTGCTCTCCCTCGGCGAGAAGACCGCCTCCTGCCTTATGAACGGCTTTGCGCAGATGGCGCAGGAGCTGGGGAGATAACCGACAACGTCACAGAACGCGGCGGCTGAGCGATCGGCCGTCGTTTTTTTGCGCAGCACGCAGCCTCAGCCGCGTCATACAGCGTAAGCAAGATTGTGAATCGCAGGGCAGAACGCCGCGCTGCGGAAGTTGTTTTCACCAAGGGACGCGTGAGGCTGCGTGCCGCAAAGAGGTTGTTATGCGCCGGCTGACGCAACTGAGGCTGTGTGCTGCGGGGGCGGGCAGGAAGAAAACGCATTATGCGGTTTTCTTCCCCCCGCGCCTCTTTTCTTTTTTTGGGGGAATTTTTTTCTTTTTCTCTTCTCTGCTCCGGGCTTCTCTTCTCTTCTCTACGTCACATTGTGACGTGAAAGGCGCACATTGTGACGCTTGGGGCGCACATTGTGACGCTTGGGGCGCACATTGTGACGCGGAGGGGACAAAGATCGGCGGCGTCGGTTTGACAAAGGGGCGGAAACATGCTACAATCTGTTTCGACAGAAATCGCCGGGATCCGGCGAAAAACGGAAAGGACGATCCTTATGAGAGCGGAAGTATTTTTCTCTACGTTTGATACGGCGGCGCTGCTGGACCGCTTCGGCAAAAAGATCCCCGGCTTTGGGCTGTTGGGCAAAACCATGCTGAAGCACCCCAAAAAACTGGGGGATTTCGCCCTGCCGCTGGCGAAGAAGATCATCAAGGACAAGGGCTTTGATATGGACCTGACCGGCATCACGGTCAATGCGGAAAACGCCGCCGTCACCAGCGTTTCCGTGGACGTAGCGCGGGTCAATTACGCGCAGGTGGGCGTGGCGGCGCTGCCGCTGGCGGAGCGTTTTCTGCACCGGGCCCCCACGGCGCAGGACGTGACCGACGCCATGGAAAAGCTGGATTTGCCGGATAACGAAGCCTTTGCAAAGGTAAAGGAGGCCGTTGCCGGAAAGACTGACGTGGCCGATATGATTCTGGCGGGGGCCGCGGCCCTTAACGACGCGGAAAAGCTGGCGCTGGCCAAAGCGGTTCTGGCGGCCTATCAGGACAAGCTCTGCGAGATGGGCAACGGCCTGTTGGCAAAGAAGGGCCTGCCCGCGACGGTGTCTTCCGTCACGCTGGACTGACGGGAGGCGCATCGTATGGCGTTGCCCAACGACCCGCTGCTGCTCATGAGCGTGGTGAACACAAAGCTGCGGGATTTTTATCCTTCCCTTGAGGCCCTGTGCGACGACCTGAACGAGAACCGCGCCGCGCTGGAAGCAAAGCTGGCGTCCGTCGGGTACGTCTATGACGAGGGAAGAAATCAGTTTGTCAGGAAGTGAAATGGGGATTTGTCGGGGCGTTGCCCAGTCGTCAGTAGTCAGTCGTCAGAAATAAACAATAATAGAAAAAAAGTACTGCAAACGCTAAGACCCTTTTCAAACAAGGCAAAACGCCGATCAGTGCAGATGATTTGACGGATGATTCTTTCTGACGACTGACTACTGACGACTGACTACTGACGACTGTCGAGCTTTGCTCGATAAACTTCCCATTGTTCTGCCCCACCAAAAAAATCATCCCCCTGCGGGTTCAATCCGCGGGGGGACGTGTTGTTTTATCACGGGGTCAATGCCACAGGAGGAGCAGCAGGGTGATGACAATGGCGGCGGCCGCCACGAAAATGCCGGCGATCAGCATGGTGGCGCCGATGGCGCCGCGCACGTAGGAACGGCGTTCCTCCTTCGTCAGCTCCAGCTCCGGCTGCGGCGACGCCGAGGCGTCGGGCTCGCCGCTTTCTTGTTTTCGTTTCGGCAGGCGGGGCAGCAGCATGGGCTGCCGCTGCAGGGCGCTCATATCGGCGATCACTCTGCCGTCGTCATCATCATAGGTGCGGTTTTTCATACTGTTTCTCCTGATGGAGGTTAGGCGACGCAGTCGCGCCTAACTTATTTGTCGTACAAATGACACACCACGTAGTGCCCGGGCTCGATCTCTCTCTGCACCGGGGCTTCCGTCTTGCAGCGCTCCATGCAGTTGGCGCAGCGGGTGTGGAATTTGCAGCCCTCCGGCGGCTTGGCAGGGGAGGGAATGGAGCCCTCCAGCACGATGCGGTTCATCTTGATCGTGGGATCCGGGATCGGGATGGCGGAGAACAGCGCCTTCGTGTAGGGGTGCAGGGGGTTGTCGAAGATATCCTTCGTGGCGCCGTATTCCACCAAGCTGCCCAGGTACATGACGCCCACCGTGTCGGAGATGTGCTCCACCACGGAGAGGTCGTGGGAAATGAACAGGTAGGTCAGGCCGTATTTCTCCTGCAGGTCCCGCAAGAGGTTGATGATCTGCGCCTGAATGGATACGTCCAGGGCGGAGACCGGCTCGTCGCAGACGATGAACTTGGGGTTCAGGGCCAGCGCTCTTGCGATGCAGATGCGCTGCCGCTGGCCGCCGGAAAACTCGTGGGGATAGCGGTCCTTGTGGAAGGGCTGCAGGCCGCAGTTGTCCATCACCTGGTCGATATAGTCGTCAAACTCGGCCTTGGGCACGATCTTGTGCTCCCGCACGGCCTCGCCGATGATCTCGCTGATGGGAAGCCTCGGGGAGAGGGAGGAGAAGGGATCCTGAAAGATGATCTGCATCTGGGTGCGCATGGCGCGCAGCTCCTTGTTGCTGAGGTCGAAGACCTCCTTGCCCTCGAACAGCACCTGTCCGTCGGTCTTGTCTTTATAAAGGCGCAGGATCGTCCGTCCGGTGGTGGTCTTGCCGCAGCCGGATTCGCCCACGAGGCCCATGGTGGAACCCTTTTTCAGGTTGAAGGTGACGCCGTCAACGGCCTTCACCTGGCCCACCACCCGCATACCGTCCTTGATGGGGAAATACTTTTTCAGCGCGTTGACCTGCAGCAGGTATTGATCGTCCACCTGCACCGGCGTAAACGTGCTTTGGTCTTTCTTACGGTCAGCCATTGTCCTTCCCCTCCTTGACGTCATAATAGCGATAGCAGGTCACCTTGTGGGTGGGCGAGATGCTGATCTCGTGCGGGTATTCGCCGTCGCACGCCGCCACGCACTTTTCGCAGCGGTCCTTGAAATAGCAGTAGTCCGGCATGTTGACGGGGTTCGGCACCTTGCCGGGGATGGAATAGAGCATATCCACCTTTTTGCCGACCACAGGCTTGCTGGCCATGAGGCCGATGGTGTAGGGGTGGCAGGGGTTGCTGAAAATCTCCTGCGCGGTGCCCTTTTCCACCACGCGGCCCGCGTACATGACCACCACGTAATCCGCCATTTCGGCGATGACGCCAAGGTCGTGGGTGATGAGCATGATGGAGGAGTTGATCTTATCCTTCAGCTGGCGCAGCAGGTCGAGGATCTGCGCCTGAATGGTCACGTCCAGCGCCGTGGTGGGCTCGTCCGCAATGATCAGCCTGGGGTTGCAGGCCAGCGCCATGGCGATGACGACGCGCTGGCGCATACCGCCGGACAGCTCGTGGGGGAACATGTTGTAAACGCCCTCGCTGTTGGCGATGCCGACCATCTCCAGCAGTTCGATGGTGCGGGCCTTGATCTGCTCCTTGGTGCGGTGCTCTTCGTTGTGAAGCGCCAGCACCTCGTCCACCTGCGCGCCGATGCGGAACACCGGGTTGAGGCTGGTCATGGGCTCCTGGAAGATCATGGAGATCTGATTGCCGCGGATGTGCTGCATGGCCTCAATGGGGGTCTTGGCGATATCCACCGCCTTGTCGCCCAGGTTCATGCGGATCTCGCCGCTGACGATCTGCCCCTGGGGGCGCTGCAGCAGCTGCATGATGGAAAGGCTGGTGACGGATTTGCCGCAGCCGGATTCGCCCACCACGCCCACGGTCTTGCCGATGGGCACCTCGAAGCTGACGCCGTCCACCGCCTTGACGGTGCCCACGTCCGTATAGAAATAGGCGTGCAGGTCGTCGATCTCCAGGGTGTTGGCGGGGTTGTGCATGGTGGTGCGGTATTCGCTTTCCGGCACGTTCTTCCGCTTGTGCTGTTTTTCAAATTCATTGGTTATCTTGCGGTTCGCTTTGGAGATCCGGCGGGATTCCTTTGCGGAGAGATAGCCTTCGTTCTTTTTCTTAGCCATGTCGTTCCCTCCTTCTCAGCGCTTCATCTTCGGGTCAAAGGCGTCGCGCAGGCCGTCGCCTACGATGTTGAACGCTAGAACCGTCATCAGCAGCAGCACGCCCGCGGGGATCCAGATGTTCCAGTAGTGGGTCAGCACGAACACGTTGTTGACGTCGTTGATGATATTGCCCCAGGAGGCGAAGGGGAAGCGCACGCCGAGACCCAGGAAGGAGAGGGTAGCTTCGGTGATGATGGTGCCGCCCAGCCCCATGGTCATGACCACGATCAGCTGCGGGATGACGTTGGGGATCAGGTGCTTGAAGATCCGGCGGCGGACGCTGATGCCGCAAGCCTCAGTGGCGGTCATGAACTCCTGCTCACGCAGAGAGAGGATCTGGCCGCGGACCAGCCGCGCGGTGCCCGCCCAGCCGAAGAAGCCGAGGATGAGCATCAGGTAGAGCATACGGACGGAGGATTCCACGTTGGCCGCGTCCATGGCAGCGCCGAGGATGATGATGACGGGCATGGAGGGGATGCAGTAGAACACGTCCACGATACGCATGATGAGGTTATCCACCCAGCCGCCGAAGTAGCCGGAGATGCCGCCCATGATGACGCCGATGATGGACTCGATGAACACGACGATGAAGCCGATGATGAGGGACACGCGGCCGCCGTACATCAGGCGGGTGAGCATATCCATGCCGTTGCGGTCGGTGCCCAGCCAGTGTTCTTTGGTGGGGGCGGCGTAGGTGTCGAACACGGTGGTGTCGGTCTCCTTCATCACGTCCCAGGACTTGGTGCCGGCGTTGTAGGTCAGCACGTATTCGCATTCCTCGCCGTTCTCGTCGGTGTAGGCGAACTCGGTCCGGCCCGCTTCCAGCGCGTCGATCAGCTTCGTCTTGAAGTCGCGGGTCAGGAACACGTCGCCCATGACGGCCCGCACGATATACTCGCTGATATAGGCGACCTCCGCGCCGTCGGCGGCGAAGACCACGCCGTCCTTATCGACGGTGTAGGTCTGTCCTTCGGCGGTGAAGGACGTCTCGCCGGTGGACTTGGCAAGCAAGGCGCCGTAGGTAAAATCAAAGGAGAGCTTGTCGTTGGAGGTGGAGGAGCTGACCACTTCTTTCGTGGCGATGCCGATGAGGGCGCCGCCGGTGCGGACGGCGTAAATGTCGTCGGCCAGCTTTTCCAGCGTATAATCCGTGCCGCTGTAGCTGAAGTCTGCCGCGTTCTTGGTGATGGCCAGGAAGGTCTGGGCCTGTACGATGCCGGTGAACTTCTCGGCGTCGTTGACGGTGTAGCGCCATTCCTCGTTGCGCACCACGCCGGCGTAGGCCTTGGACTGCTGGTCCACGCGGTAGAACTTCTGGTCTTGCTTATAGGGGCTGACCATGCCGCCGATGAAGGAGAAGGCGAACATGGCGATCAGCACCGCAAGGCCCGTCACCGCCAGCCGGTTACGGAAAAACCGTTTGGCAACCAGCGCGCCGGGGGAGAGCACCTTGACGCGGCGGTCGTCGTTCAGGGAATAGTTGACTTTATTGTTCTCGGAGGGAGCGGTATTTTCTTTTTTCATGTCGTTTCCCTCCATTAAGCGATCCGGACGCGGGGATCGACCACGGCGTAGAGGATATCGGACAAGAGGTTGCCCAGCAGGGTCAGGATGGCGCAGAAGACCATGTAGAACATGGAGAACGGGATATCGCCGGCGATCATCGACTCATAAGAGGCAAAGCCGATGCCGGGGATGGAGTAGAGGGTTTCGGTGATCAGCGCGCCGGAGAACAGTCCCGGCAGCGAGCCGCCGATGATGGTGACCAGCGGGATCAGGGTGTTGCGGAAGGCGTGATGGTAGATGACCTTTTTCTCCGGCAGGCCCTTGGCGCGGGCGGTGCGGATGTAATCGGCGTTGAGCACCTCCAGCATATTGGTGCGGGTGTAGCGCATGAGGGAGCCCATGCTGACCACCACCAGCGTGATGATGGGCAGGACCAGATGATGGGCCTTATCCAGCAGCTGCCCGAAGGCGTCCAGCTGGTTATAATTCCGCCCCACGAGGCCGTAAAGGTCGAACCAGCCCAGCTTGACGGAAAAGACCAGCTTCAACAGCGAGGCGAAGAAGAATGTGGGCAATGAGATGCCCGCCAGCGCAATAACGGAGATGGTATAATCCGCCTTGCTGTACTGCTTGGTGGCGGCGATGACGCCGAGAGGGATGGCGATGAGCAGCTCCAGCACGAAGGAGATGGCGCCCATGACGAAGGAGAGCCACACGGTATCGTGGAATTTTTCCACCACCGGCACGGTCCAGCGCCAGCTGTCGCCGAAGTTACCTTTCAGCATGTTGCCGATCCAGCCGAAGAAGCCCAGAATGATGCCCTTGTCCATATTATAAGCGGCCGTGAGCTGTTCCATCCATTCCTCAAAGCTCTTTGAGCCGGGCTGCATGGATTTCTGACGCGCCATGTTCTCAACGTAGGAGGTGGGCAGGCAGCGCATCAGCGCGTAGATGATAAACGCCACGAAGAAAAGGATCACGACGGAGATCAACAGCCGCTTGATGATATACTTTCTCATTTTTTTCAGAAGTCCCCTATCTAAGCAAATCGCGGAACCGTTGCAGTCGGAAGTTGGAAGTCGGAAGTCGGAAGTCAAAAAATCTTTCCGCCGGAAAGCGGAAAACAGTTCCGAACCTTTCTTTTCCATGGGCCGGTGATCACGTCAGCGTCAGGCAGTTACAAACAACTTTTTGACTTCCGACTTCCGACTGATGACTTCCCACTTGGAAAACCGCGTATAATTTATCCCAAAAGGGGCAGATAAGAATCTCCTATCTGCCCCTTGGGTCATGACTGAATCAATCAGACGTTTTGAAACGCTCAGTTGAGTTCGATGTTCTGGATCTCGCTCAGCCAGGGATAGTACGTCGTGATGTCAGGCGTCACGGTGTCCATCTTCACACGCTCGGTGGAGAAGATGATGGCGTTCTGACGCTGATAGACGGGAACCTCAACGGCCCAGTCGACGATGATGTCGAGAGCGGCTTTGTAGAGCTGCTTGCGGTAGGGCTGGTCAAGGGACGCACGGGCGTCGACGATCAGCTTGTCGAGATCCTTGTCGGCGATGTCATACATATAGTTGCTGCCGCCGGGCTCCGCGCCGGTCTCCACGCCGGAATAGTACACCTGATACATATCCGGGTCGGGCGTCGCGCCCCAGGCCGCGCACCACATGGGAACCTGATCGGCTTCGATGCCGGTCCACAGGTCGGAGGAGTTGGCCAGGTCCTTGACGTTCAGCGTGATGCCGATGGTGGCAAGCGCGTCGGAAGCAAGGTTGAGCATCATGAAGGAAGGATGGTCGCCTGCGCCGTCGGCGGGGATCCACACTTCGTATTCCATCTTGGCGCCTTCGGGAGCGGCGGTCACTTTGCCGTCAGCGACGGTGTAACCGGCAGCCTCGAAGTAACCGAGAGCAGCCTGAAGGGCGGCAGCCGCCTTGGCGTCAGCGTCCATATCAGAGGTGTAGATCTCGTTGCCGTTCACGTCCTTGGAGAAGGCGACGGCATAGTCGGCGTCGGTCTTCTGAGGAGCAGCCCAGGAGGTGTTGGAGATGGGATAGTTGATGACGCTGGCAGCCTCGCCGTAGTAGGAGTCAACCGTCACGTCACGATATACGGAGAACACGGTGGCAAACGCCTTACGCAGGTTCTTGGAAGCGTCGGAAGCGATGTCGCCGCCCACGTTCACGGCCTTGGCGCTGATGCCCAGGTAGCCGTAGCCAAGGTTGTCAACGGTATCGGTGGTGATCTTGTCGCCGGTGATTTCGCCGTTGGAGTTGGCTTCGGAGATGGCCTTGGCGGTATCCTTGGAGAAGGAAGGATCGGTGATGTCGATGGTGCCGGTCACAACGCCGTTGAGCTTATCGGTGTCGCTGGTCTCCAGGAACTGAACGTTCTTGGTCTTGGGAGCGCCGAGGAAGTAGTTCTCGTTGGCGGTGAAGGAAACCACGCCGTTTTCAAACTTCTGGAACACATAGGGGCCGGCGCCCAGAGGCTGCGTGGTCTTGGCGCGAACGCTGGACAGGTCGCCCTTCGGGAAGCCGAAGCTGTTGTTGTCGTAATCGTACAGGTCGGGGTTGCCGTAGTAGTGCATGGGAGCGATGGTGACGGCCAGCTGATAGATAGCGGGAGCGGAGACCTCGGTCAGGTGCACACGCAGGGAGTTGTCGCCGGTCTTGGTGATACCGGAGATGTTGGCGGCGGAGTCGCCGGTCTTGATACCGGTGCCGGAGAAATCGCCGAAGTTCGGGAAGTAGTCGTCGATGGAGATGGAAGCGGCCTCTTTGTTGACCATGGTCGCCACGTCAGCGCCGTAGGCTTCTTCCAGCATGGCGGCGAAGGACGCCTCGTCGGTCGCGCCGTCAAAGCCCCAGTTGGGAGCGGCGGAGGCGATATCCTCGCCAAGGCCGTTCGCGGCGCAGTAGTCCACGATGTCCTTGATCAGGGCAGCCACGGAAGCGTCATACTTTTCCCAGTATTCCTTCTGCTGCTCTTCGGTGAAGAGGCTGAAGTCGGTGTTGTCGCGGCCCGCCTTGAAGATCAGGTTGGCCAGCGTGTCCATACCGCTTCTGTACTCTTTCATGCCTTCGATGGGCAGGGAGAAGAAGGTGGAATTGCCGTCATAGGTCGGGTCGGAGAGGACGTACATGGAGAAGATCACGTCGTCCACGGTCAGGGGCTCACCGTCGGAGAAGGTGACGCCGTCGCGCAGGACGAAGTCGTAATCGACGGAGCCGTCGTCATTGGTGGTGATGGTCAGGTCGGACATGCCGGGATAGGTGTAGTTCGTGCCGTTGTAGGGGATGGGCTCCACGTTGATGCCCTTCTCCACGATGGCGCCGAGACGGTCGGTGCCCAGCAGGTCAACGGAGGTCATCTTCCACACGTCCTGGTCATAGGCCGTTTCGGAGAAGAAGGGGGAGAATTTGCTGGAGAAGTTGGAATAACCAACGACCAGCGGTTTGCTGCCGTCACTGACAACGTCGGTGCTGGTGGCATCGGTGCCGGTGGCGTCGCCGGGCTTCTTGCTGCAGGCCGCGAAAACGGTCAGCACCATGACAAGCGCCAGCATGAGTGCGAGTACTTTTTTCATTTCTTTTTGCTTCCTTTCTTAAAATTTCGTTTTATGGTTTTGGCATGCGCCAAGAAATGACTGTTTAGGCAATAGGCAATAGGGAATAGGCAATAGGGAATAGGCAATAGGCAGTAGGCAATAGGGGGGGCGCGGCGCATTAAGCCGTTTTTTTGTTGGGCTTCTGAATTTCCGCCCCCGTCAGGATACTGCGTATCCTGAAAACAGGGATATCCCTGTTTGATTTTGGTTTGAACGCCGCGTTACCGGTTTTCTTCCCACGCCAGCGTTTTGACGTGGCGGCGGGTGAAAATGGCGAGGATCAGGATCGCCGCTTTGGCGGCCAGATAGACCGCGCAGAGGAACGGCTTGCCCTCCGTGCCGTTCAGGATCATGAACACGGCGGAGCCGATCAGGCTGAGGGCAGGAAAAATCATCATCGCCAGCGCGGCGGGGGGAAGGTATTTTTCCAGCGCCGTCCGCACGTAGGCTTTGACCTGCTGTCCGGCGGCCAGCAGCCGCACGACGTTGTAGCACAGCACAAAGGCCCCGGCGACCTCCCCGATATAGGGCAGGATCACGTAAAAGGTGTTGCTCAGGCCCGCCGCGTTGACGCAGCCGGACCCCACCACCGCGGCGGCCGCGGAAAAACTCAGCGCCGCGAGAAGCCTGCGGAAGCGCTTGCCGTCGCCGGCAAGGACGTAGACGCTGCCGGTATAGACGTATTCGCCCCCGGCGGTCTTCTTATAGTCGTTCAGGTAACTCCATCGCTTGCTGGTTTTCATTGGTCGTACCCCGGTTCGTGCCGGTTTGCGGCGCGCTGGTCAGACGTCAATCTGCCGCATTGGAAATATGGCATTATTAACTGTGTAAGTATAACATATATGATAATAAATTACAAATACTTTAACAAATTTGTAATAATATTTGCCTTGCCGGAATTATTTTTTGCCTTCACTGATTATTGCGGGTAACACAAAGGGGGATTCGTCGAGATAAAGTCGTAGCACGGCGCCTTGCGCCGTTGCAACGCAGTTCCGATTAACGGCGCGAGGCGCCGTGCTACGTGACATTACTTTTCTCGCGACAGCGGCGCAAAGCGCCGCCTATGGCGATTGGCGTCTGTTTGTCGCGCGATCAGCGCGACAAACTCCCAATTTGAAGACGCCTTTTTCTGATCCCGCAAAATGCCGTGATGAACCGAAAAAGGATCCCTGAACGGCAGTTCGTCCAGGGATCCGGATGGCGGGGCTGTCGGGGCGGCAGCCGTCGCGGTATCAGTTTTGTTATTTGATCTTCAGCAGGGTTTCATCGGAGTGATAGATTTCCTCGCCGTTCGCTTTGTCAATGACCCGAAAGATATAAGAAACGTTCTGAACCTGTTCCGGCGTCACGCCGACGACGTTCAGCGGGGCGAGAGACCTTTCCGGTTCCATAAAGTCGTAGTAGAGCATCGCCAGCGGCTGTGCGTAACACCCGGCAAACACAGGGAAGCTGCTGCGAATGCCCATACCGTATTCATCCAGCGTGGAAATGCCGTTGACGGCGGTGATTTCAACTTCCACCATCTGCGTTTCGGCGGAGAGATTCTGGTACAGGAAGGTCACGTCCAGCTCCTCGTTCTGCCCGTACCAGTTCCGCAGCGTGCTGTCCAGCTGGAAATACCGGAAGCTGTTGTTGGCAACGGTGAACGCGCGGTCGGCATAGGGCGCTTCATAGCGGATCGGCCCGTCGGTCACCGGGATGCCGGCCGTGAAGTGATCCGTGCCGATGATATGATAATCCTCCCCGTCGTTGGCGACGGTCGCGACGTTTGCCTCAAATTCCAGCAGCACCGCAGGCGTCAGCGAATAGTCGGGGGAGGTTTCGTCCCCGGTGACGATGCTGGTGAGTATTTTCCTTCTGCCGGGTGGCAGGATCGTCTGACCGTCGGTGCAGAAAGAGAGGGGCGTCATGTAGCCGTTGACCGCCCATGGGGAGAAAAAGAAGTCCTCATCCTTGTCTGAGGTGTTTTCTACCAAAAAATAGACAGACACGTAGGGATTGTTCATTTCGTCCAGGTCCCAGTCCCAGTCCAGCAGTTCAATGCTGTAGTCATTGGTTTTCTTGACCAGCATGCCGGTATCGGCAAGCTCTTCCAGATGGACGGAGGCGCGCAGGATCATCCGCGCGTCGCCGGGGGTGAGCTCATGGTCGCCGTCCGCGTCGGCGGCGGCGAATTCAGGGCTGTCGTCCGTATAGGGCTCCAGCCGGACTGACGCCCGCAGGGACAGCCGCGCGTCGGCGGCGGTAATTTCGCCGTCGTTGTTGACGTCGCCCTTCAGGTATCTGGCGGCGGAGGCAGTGACGGTCAGCAGCGCCAGCGCCAGCAGGGCGGCGGCCAGCAGCAGGATGGATCTGCGTTTCATAAAGCGGTCTCCTTTCAAACAGAAAAAACCGGTGCAGTGTGTGCGCCGGTTTGGTTATCCCATCAAGCGATGGTGGGTTTCAGGTTGTTTTCTTTCGGCGGGGCAAGACGGGTGGGATCCCGTTCGATGGCGGGATTGCCTTCGCCGTTGACGCAGGCCGCGGTGACGGTGACGCGGGTGACGGAGGGATCCGACGGGATCTCATACATCACCGGCTGCAGCACCTTTTCCATGATGGCGCGAAGTCCCCGCGCGCCGGTGTTCTTTTCCAGCGCGCTGCGGGCGATGGCCCGGAAAGCGTCGTCGGTGAATTCCAGCTCCACCTTGTCGATCTCGAACAGCGCCTTGTACTGCTTGAACAGAGCGTTCTTCGGCTCTTTCAGGATGCGCACCAGCGCGTCCTCATCCAGGTTGCGCAGCGCCGTGAGCACGGGCATACGGCCCACCAGCTCCGGGATCAGGCCGAACTTGATCAGATCCTGCGGAATGACCTTCTGCATGATGGTGTCGTGGTCCAGCTCCGATTTCACAATCAATTCGCTCCCGAAGCCCAGCACCGAATTGCCCAGCCGCTTTTCCACGATCCGCTCGATGCCGTCGAAGGCGCCGCCGCAGATGAACAGAATGTTGCTGGTGTCGATCTGGATGAACTCCTGCTGGGGGTGCTTGCGGCCGCCCTGGGGCGGGACGTTGGCCACGGTGCCCTCCAGAATTTTCAGCAGCGCCTGCTGCACGCCCTCGCCGCTCACGTCGCGGGTGATGGAGGTGTTTTCGGACTTGCGGGCGATCTTGTCGATCTCGTCGATATAGATGATGCCCCGCTCGGCCTTTTCCACGTCGAAATCCGCCGCCTGGATCAGCCGCAGCAGAATGTTCTCCACGTCCTCGCCCACGTAACCGGCCTCGGTCAGCGTGGTGGCGTCGGCAATGGCGAAGGGCACGTCCAGCGTCTTGGCCAGGTTCTGCGCCAAAAAGGTTTTGCCCACGCCGGTGGGGCCCAGCAGCAGCACGTTGCT
>CADAMO010000052.1 GCA_902788995.1 Oscillospiraceae bacterium | reverse complement strand
CGGCACCTCAGTGCCGCTATCGGCACAATCAACATTTCATGCGTTTTTTTCAATCGGATCGGTTACTTTTTAAACACAAACGGTAAACCATCCCAAAAATCCGCTCTAAAAATAACATTTGTTTACAGCGGCACTGAGGTGCCGCGCTACCGGTAATCTTCCTACAAATCCCCTTTTTCCTCTTGCAAAATCCTCTGATTTGTGATAGGATATATACTGGTGGAAATTTGAAATATCATTCCTTCCGAAAGGAGAAAATCTGTATGAAAATACAATTTACGGAGACGGTGCTGCGCGACGCGAACCAGTCGCTGATCGCGACCCGTATGCCGTTTGAGGCCTTTGCGCCGATTCTGAAAACGCTGGATCAGGCGGGGTATTACTCGCTGGAATGCTGGGGCGGGGCGACGTTCGACTCCTGCCTGAGGTATCTGGACGAGGACCCTTGGGAGCGGCTGCGTAAGATCAGAAAGGCCTGTCCCGACACGAAACTGCAGATGCTGCTCAGAGGACAGAACCTGCTGGGCTATAAGCACTACCCCGACGACGCGGTAAAGCTGTTCGTCAAAAAAAGCGTGGAGAACGGCATCGACGTGATCCGCATTTTCGACGCGCTGAACGACCTGCGAAACATTGAAACCGCCGTGGATACCGCGCTGCAGGCCGGCGCGCAGGTGCAGGGCACCATCTGCTACACCATCAGTCCCATCCACGACCTTGAAAGCTACGTCAGGACCGCCGAAGGGCTGAAAGCCATGGGGGTGCAGTCCGTCTGCATCAAGGATATGGCGGGCATTCTGAGCCCCAAACAGGCTTACGATACCGTCAAAGCCGTCAAGGAGGCAGTGGGTCTTCCCGTGGTGCTGCACACCCATTCCACCACGGGTCTCGGCTTTATGACGCTGCTGAAGGCGGTGGAAGCCGGCGCGGACGTGATCGACACCGCCATCTCCTGCTTCTCCGGCGGCACGGCGCAGCCCGCCACGGAGACAATGGACTACGTGCTGCGGGAATACGGTTACGAGACGGGGCTTGACACGAAAAAGCTGAAGGAAATCAACGACTTTTTCAAGTCCTACCGGGCGCAGTGCCTGGACAGCGGCCTGCTGAACCCCGTGGTCATGGGCACCGCCACCGACGCGCTGACCTATCAGATCCCCGGCGGCATGCTCTCCAATCTGGTGGCGCAGCTCACCGCGCAGGGCAAGCTTGACAAGCTGGACGAGGTGCTGGCGGAGGTGCCCAACGTGCGCAGGGACATGGGCTATCCCCCGCTGGTGACGCCCATGAGCCAGATGGTGGGCGTGCAGGCCACCTCCAACGTGCTGACGGGCCGCTATAAAAACATTTCAAAAGAGATCAAAGCGTACGTCAAAGGCGAATACGGCCGCGCCCCGGGCGAGATCAGCGAAGAGCTCAAGCAGCTTTGCCTGAACGGCGAGGAACCCATCACCTGCCGTTACGCCGACCTGCTGGAGCCCGCCGTGGAAAAGGCCCGCAGTGAGCTGGGCGACAGGGCAACCTCCGACGAGGACGTGCTCTCCTATATCGCGTTCCCGCAGCTGGCGGAGAAATTCTTCGCCGCCCGTGAGGAACGCAGGACGAAGACCTTCGCCTATACGATCCGTGAGATCGGGGAGGATAAGCCATGACGGTATTGCAGACTTTGGGCGTCTTTGAAGAGATCTACGGCGCGGGCGCCGAAATGACGCTCTCCCGGGCGGCGCTGATCTCCGTGGTCGGCATTCTGATCGTGTTCCTGATCCTGGGTATTCTGGCCGTCTTCGTCAAGATCATGGGGTTCGGCTTCGACCGGCTGCACGAAACGCGCCGCAAAAAGATGGCGGCCGCCGCGCCTCGTCCCGCCCCGACCACGGCCCCGGCCCCACAGCCCTCCGGCACGCCCCTGCCCGCAGATACCTCCGCGGGCACGCTGAAGCTGATCGACGTAACGGAAGAAGAGGCGGCGGTCATTATGGCGGTGGTCAGCCACCGCAGCGGCATACCGCTGAACCGGCTGCAATTCAACTCCATCAAAGCGGTGTCGGAAGACGGAAAGGACAAATCATGAAATATCAGGTAACGTTAAACGGAAAAATATACGAAGTGGACGTGACGGAGACCGACGCGGTGATCACCTCCGTCTCACAGGCGGCGCCCGCCGCGCCAATCGCTGCGACAACGCCTGCGACGCCTGCGGCAGCTGCGGCCCCCTCCCCCGCCCAGACGGCGATCAACGGGGAAAAGATCACCTGTCCCATGCCCGGCACCATTCTCTCCGTCAGCGCGACGGAGGGGAAAGCCGTCAAAGCGGGCGAGGTGTTGTTCATTCTCGAGGCCATGAAGATGGAAAACGAGATCGTCGCGCCCCATGACGGCGTCGTCAAACAGGTGCTGGTAAGCAAGGGCGCCACCGTCAACACCGACGAAGTGCTGGCCGTGATGTAAGGGGGAACACGCATGACTCTGATCACAGAAGTTTTAAGGGGCATCTGGGAAAGCTCCGGCTTCGCGCTGCTGGACTGGCGCAACCTCGTCATGATCGGCGTGGCCTTCGCCTTCATGGTGCTGGCGGTCAAATTCAAATTTGAACCGCTGCTGCTGCTGCCCATCGCCTTCGGCATTCTGCTGGCCAATATGCCCGGCGCGGACATCATGAAGGACGTGACCGGCGGCGAGCTGGGCGACCTGTCCGGCGCGCTGGCGGTGCCCGGGGCCCACTGGTATGAATCCGGCGTACTGCGGATCCTTTACGTGGGCGTCAAATCCAGTATCTTCCCCTGTCTGATCTTTATGGGCGTGGGCGCCATGACCGACTTCGGCCCGCTGCTCTCCAACCCCATCTCCCTGATCCTCGGCGCGGCGGCGCAGCTGGGCATCTACGTGGCGTTCATCATCGCCATCCTGCTGGGCTTCACCCCGTCGGAAGCGGCCTCCATCGCCATCATCGGCGGCGCGGACGGCCCCACGGCCATTTTCACCGCCTCCAAGCTGGCGGCGCATCTGCTGGCCCCCATCGCGCTGGCCGCCTACTCCTACATGGCGCTGATCCCCATCATCCAGCCGCCCATCATGAAGCTGCTGACCACCAAAAAAGAGCGCGAGGTCAAAATGACCCAGCTCAGGAAGGTCTCAAAAACGGAAAAGATCATCTTCCCGGTGGTGGTGCTGGTGCTGGTGGCCTTCCTGCTGCCCTCCGTGGTACCGCTGCTGGGCATGCTGATGCTGGGCAACCTGTTCCGGGAATCCGGCGTGGTGGACCGCCTCTCCGACACGGCGCAGAACGCACTGATGAACATTGTGACCATCATGCTGGGGGTTTGCGTCGGCGCGACGGCCAACGGCATGGATTTCATCCAGTGGAAGACCATCAAGATCGTGGTGCTGGGCCTGGTGGCGTTCATGTTCTCCACCGCCGGCGGCGTGCTGATCGGCAAGGTGCTGTATATCGTGACAAAGGGCAAGATCAACCCCCTGATCGGCGCGGCGGGCGTTTCCGCCGTTCCCATGGCCGCCCGCGTGGCGCAGAACGAGGGACGGAAATACAACCCCACCAACTTTTTGCTGATGCACGCCATGGGCCCCAACGTGGCCGGCGTGATCGGCTCCGCAGTGGCCGCGGGTTTCCTGCTGATCATGTTCAAATAAGCGATCTCATAACGAACAGTGTACCGGGGCATTTTTGCCTCGGTATTTTTTGTTAAATCAAAACGTTACATAAAAGGAATTGACATACATACAATAAAGTGGTACAATAAATTGTACAATATTATCATGTGGAGGTGTAAGAAATGCTGGCGGTAAACTATTCCACCATCAGAGAGAATCTGAAATCCTACTGCGACCGGGTAACAGATGACAATGAAACCGTGATCGTGACCCGCAAGGATGAAAAAAACGTAGTGCTGATCAGTTTAGAAGAATGGAACGAGCTGCAACGTATCGTCCGCAACGCCGAATATCTCGGAAAACTTGACCGCGCCTATGCGGAGCTTTCATCGGGAAAAGGGATCGTCAAAACGATGGACGAATTAGAGGCGATGGCAGATGAATAATCTCTCTTTTTCACCCGTTGCCTGGGACGAATATCTCTACTGGCAGTCGCAGGACAAGAAGACGCTGCGCCGGATCAATCAATTGCTGCGGGATATCCAACGCAGCAGCTTTGACGGTATCGGCAATCCTGAACCGCTGCGCTACAAAGCCGATTGCTGGAGCAGACGGATCGACCAGAAAAACAGATTGGTCTATTATATTTCCGGCGAGCATGACATCATGATCCTCTCCTGCCGCGGACATTATGAGGATTGAGTTTTTTGATTGATTAAAAGATATGTTTTTTGATTGATTAAAAGATATGTTTTTTGATTGATTAAAAGATAATACTTGCAATAATTAAGTTTGTGTGGTATGCTGAAAGCGCTACACAAACATAATATTTTCCCTTAACACAGGTGTGTATTTTTATCATCTTGGTAAAAATACAGGCTCTTCTTTTCATGCTTGTGTTTAGTGGAAAGTTTGTGTAGCGACAATCGGAGCTGTGTGTTTTTCAGTGCGGCAGCTTCGGTTGCCGCACTTTTTTGTTTTGCGCGGAGGGAGGATGTATTTTTTTCTAAAACGAAAGTGCAATCAATTGGAAAGGATATGTACCAAAATGAAAAAAAATATTTTACTCATATTAGTTTTGATTTTTGTTTCATTGCTTTGTTCTTGTACAAACAATAATTCAAATGAAGAGCTCCCATCCAAATCAACTGATACAGAAATAGAATCTGTTATACAAACAAAAGAAGAAATCTTATCTGAGGCCAAAGAGATAGGGCTGCTTGACTTAGGAAAAGAAATAGAAGGAAATAAGATAAAAGCGGAAAACTACGTTGGTACAGCCATCATTATCCCCGGCGGAGACGATTGTTGGGTTGACAGTATTGAGCTCGACCATTGTATTTTAGGTGGCAAAAGCAATGGAAGCACTTTCTATATCCGCGCATTTTTATCAAAAGACGAATTATCAAAATTAGAAGTAAACGCTAAGGTCTGTGTTGCCGGAATTGTTTCTGATTATGGCGAATCAGAATTTCAGTTCATGGGAACATCAGAAATACAAACTTATATTGACATAAATCCTGCCTACATCATCAACGAATAAAAAAAAGAAATAACTATATGTTATTTTTTAAATACGCCAATTCCTCATCTAATTTTGACAATCACAAAAATCCGGCTGGCGTCGACCAACCGGATTTTTCTGTACTTATCAGAGAATCAATATACAAACGTGAATCTGCCGCCGGGGGCCACGTCGCCGTTTTTGTAGAAATCCATGATATCGCCGTCGGTCTGCATATTGTCAGACAGCTTGAAGCGGAAATGGATTCGCCCATCCGTCAGCCCCAGCGCCGCGGCGGGGATTTTCAGCGTCATGCGGTTGCCATTGACGGTATAGGCGGCCGTGCCGGTCTGCTCAAACGCCCAGCCGCCGAGGGAGCGCTCCACATTCACCTCGCCCTCCGTGGCATTTTCACGGTTGATCACGCATTCAAAGCCTTCCCAATTGGGGGAAACGCCGGTGGGGTCGGTATCAATGAAGATCCGCATCCACGCGGGATCGGTGTACGGTGTGATATCGTCCTTGGTATAGACCGTCATATCAATATAGCGCCCGTCGTCGCGCACTGCCACCTTGACGAAGTCGTTGCGCATGGTGTCCGACGTGTAATGGTCGCCCTGCCAGCCGTCGCTGTCACGAGGCAGCGTGCTGTTCGCGTAGTGGAAGTAGGTTTTCACCCCCGCCGCCTGCACCGGTTCGGCGGAGACGCCCTTATAACGGCGGATATTGGCCACCAGCTGATAATAAAAATGGTCCTTCAAAATCCCATCCGCCGGCTCGATGTCACGGCTGAATTCATCGCTGAACTGATCGGGGAAGGCATTGGGGGTGCCCTGCCATTCCTGCCAGCGCCCGGCGATCCACTCGTTCCAGCCGGTGACGAAGATGAAATCCGGGTCGGCGGCAATGGCGTTGTCCCACTGCTGCTGGAAGTTGACGCCGTACAGCAGGGCGTTTTCCGTATCGGAAGTGACCGTCACGGTCTTCCCTGCCGTCTCATAAGAGTAGGCGTAGTCGCCCTCGGAGAAGCCTCTGCCATGGACGTTGCCCTCCGCGTTCATGGCGACCAGCTGTCCATCCGCGGCGTTCTGCGCCACGGAAACGCACATCTGCTCCACGCGGCCGTTGGCCGATATGCCGTAGCGCGCCTGCGGGTAAGTACTGCACCAACCCCATGTCTTTTTGAAATACGGCGTATCGTCGGAGAAATACCCCGGATCGTTCTGCCGGAAGGTGAAGAAGTCCAGAATGGCCTTTTCCGTCGCGTCCTTTCTGTCGAGCCCGGAAGAATGCGCCATGATCAGCGGCTTCCCGTCCCAGAAAAACCACAGGTCGCGGTATCTGTCCTTGGAATAAATGCGCTCATACAGGTTTTTCAGCGAGGTAGTCGTATCCGCGCTGTCATTGAAGGGCAGCATGAAAGCCACCTGCGGCACGTTGACGCCGTCCTCCTTCGCGGACTCGAACACCTCGAACAGCGCTTCATAGCTCTCATCCCACGTGGCGGTGCCGTTGGTGCAGTCAAAGACGATCACGTCCACCCCCGCATCCGCCAGCAGCTCCGCGTGTTTGCGCAGCACGTAGGCGTCCGTATCGCGGTAATAGCCGAACAGCGGCTTGTTCCAGTAATAGGGATAACCGCTGTAAGTGTTCTCCCACAGAGGAGAATCAAAGTCGTGCAGAATGTCCGGGTGTTCCGCGAGGATCTCCGTTGCGTTCCGGGCCGAAAGCGACTGCGCGAAATTCGTGTGCCAGATCCAGTAGAACATGCCGACGAATTTGCGGTCGTTCTTCTCCCGCACCTCCCCTTTGACGGGGAGCGTACGGCCGAGCCCGTCCACCGCCGCCCACGTATCGGGGCGGATATCGGACTTTTTCGCCGGGTTCCGGTTCGGGCTGCCGAAGACCGCCGGGAACATGGCGGCAAACGCCGTCACCAAAGACAGAAAAAAGCTGATAACGCGTGATAACATCAGAAATCCTCCTTTTATTACTTCGGCAATTAAATCATTTGAAAAAATGAACGACGACTTTCTTATTGCCGAAGTAATATCTCGCCATGTTTTTTGCCGTAAAACGGCAAAAACGGCGTTATGATCGTATTATTAATGCGGCAAAATAACATCCTTTATTTACAATTGTTTAATCGCCGCATTAATAATAACGAAAATCGGTGTACTCAACCGTGCTTTCCAACTGCAGCGACTTATCCGTAAAAGTAAAAATACTGAACCGGGCAGAGCCGATGGTGATATCGGCAGGCGCGGTATGCCGCAGCGACAAAAACTGCCCATCGGAGGTGACTTCCGCTGCGATGGTCACGTCGTGAAAATCCACGTGCACGTCCTCATACGCCCGCAGCTGTGAGATCTCTTCCAGGACCGGCTCGATCTGCGTATCCCAGAAGACAACCGCATTGGTGGCCTGTCCGAGGAAGCTGTCCTTCGACCGGGGCGTATCCTCATGCTGAAAGACGATAGTAAGCTGATAGTTCTCCCCCACCCGGGTGCACGCAGCGGACTTGACGTAGGAAAGATCCTTCAGCGTGAATGCGGGGAAGGCCGCTTTGGCCTCCGCCGTCTCCTTTGTAAAGGTCTCCGACCGCGCCCTCTCCGCCGGTGTGACGTACTGACGTAGGATCCCATTGACAATGCCGTCCACCAGTTCAATACCGGTCAATTCCAGATCGGAGACCGTCTGCCACCGCTTTTTGCGAAAGCCCGCCATACCGTTCTGCGCCACCGCATTGGCGGCGATGCGATAGAAATCGACGATCTCTTCCGCCGTTTCGGGCATGGCGGAAGGCACGTTGATGCGCGCCGTCTCTTTCGCGAAAGGATTGCCGTGCAGCAGAAAGAACAGCACCGCGCCTGCGGCGACTGCCACCAGCGACAGACAGACGGCCAGCAGCACGAAAAACCCCTTTGACGGAGAACGCTGCGCGGCCTTTTCTGTTATCTCCGGCATCAGCGACGCGTCCGGGACCGCGGCAGCGGACCGGTCGAACTTTGACTGCGCTGCGACCGGCGCCGGGGCAACGGGCGACGCATGGGGGCTCACGGATGGTTTTTGAGCGAGGAACGGCGGTATAGGCCCTTCCTCCGGGAAAAACGTCGTTTCGCGCGCAGGCGGTTCCGTCGGCGCGTAGCGTTCCGCATTATTTACAGCAACGGGGCGCGGCGCCGTATCCCGCTTCAAAAGAGGATCTTCACGGGAATAGGGCGCGGAGGTCACCACCCGCGTCTGCGGCTCCACCAACTCCGCCTCCGCCGCCTTCCCTTTTTCCGGCTCCGGTTCTTCGGTAAAGTTGAAGATCGCGGAGGCGTGGCTGATATAATCCGCCCCGGGCAGATCGTGATCCTCCCGGAAGCGATCATCCGCGCCGATGGCCTCCTGCGGTTCGTCGTTGTGCGACAGATCATGGTCCTCCGGTTCCGGCGCGCGGAACGTATTTTCATCCAAGGCGGTCACCTCCCTGCCGGGATTTTTGTCAGTCTGTATTGGCAGAATAATTGAAGCAGTTTCATTCCCAATAACACTATTATAGCACTTCGGTCCAAAAATACAACAATGAAGACAATAAAAAAACACCCGGGAGGGCTTCCCGGGTGAAAAATACGGATTGTGCTCAAATCACTTCAGTTCAATGATGCACATTTCGGCAGCGTCACCGCGGCGGGGACCTGTCTTCGTGATGCGGCAATAGCCACCGTTGACGTCGGCGTACTTGGGCGCGATCTCATCAAACAGCTTCTTGACGACAGCTTCTTTGGTGATATAGGCCAGCGCCTGTCTTTTATGGGCAAGGGAATCGACCTTCGCCAGAGTAATCATTTTCTCTGTCATGGCGCGAACTTCCTTGGCTCTCGTCACGGTGGTTTCAATTCTGCCGTTTTCCAAAAGGTAAGTTACCATTGCTCTCATCATCGCTCTGCGATGATCGGTGGATCTGCCGAGCTTTCTGGTTCCGGGCATCTAAAATCACTCCTTAATACCTGAATAGGTTAGATTCTGGGAGGATCATTCATCCTCCTGGCGAAGGGTAAGACCGAACTGCGCCAACTTGGCCACAACTTCGTCAAGGGACTTTTTGCCGAGGTTACGCACCTTCATCATATCGTCCTCTGACTTTTCGATCAGATCGCCAACCTTGTGAATATTCGCTCTCTTCAGACAGTTGAACGAGCGAACCGAAAGGTCAAGCTCCTCAACGGTCATCTCAAGGGTCTGCTTGTTACCGTCGGTATCCTTTACGACCATGACCTCCACGTTGCTCGCTTCTTCAGAGAGATCAACGAAAAGGTTGAGATGTTCGGTGAGAATCTTGGCTGCCAGCGAAACGGCGTCCTTGGCGGTCAGCGTTCCGTTGGTCCATACCTCCAGCGTAAGCTTATCAAAATCGGTGATGTCGCCTACACGGGTATTCTCTACGGTATAGTTTACCTTGTTGACAGGGGTGTAAATGGAATCGATCGCAATCACGCCGATCGGCGGATTGAGCATCGCCTTATTACGCTCTGCCGAAACGTAACCTCTGCCGTTGCCTGCCGTCAGTTCCATCACGACGTGGGCTTCGGGGCTGAGGGTGGCTATGTGGAGATCGGGATTGAGAATCTCAACCTCCGAATCCGTCTGAATATCCCCGGCGGTGATCTCGGTGGCGTTGGTCACGTCGAGATACATGGTCTTGGGACCGTTGCCGTGAATCTTCAGGATCACGTTCTTCAGGTTAAGGACGATTTCCGTAACATCCTCTTTCACGCCTTCAATGGTCGAGAACTCATGAAGTACCCCATCAATCTTTACGGATGTAATGGCATAGCCCGTAAGTGAAGACAGGAGCACGCGGCGCAGGCTGTTGCCGAGCGTGGTGCCGTAGCCTCTTTCAAGCGGTTCCAGGACAAATCTGCCGTGAGAACCGTCTTCACTCATATCAGCAGAAGTAATGCTGGGCTTCTCAATACCTATCATTCAAAACCCTCCTTATTTCATTGGTCAGGCAAGCGCCTGTATTCGGAACGCTATTATTTCGAGTAATACTCGACGATGAGGTGCTCTTCCACGGGGAAGTCCACATCCGCGCGCTCCGGCATTCTCGTCACGGTGCCCTTGAGCTCGTTCTTTTCAAGAGAGAGCCACTCGGGAACGGTCACGAAGGCAGCGTCTTCACCGGTCAGCTGGGAGACGAGCTGACGGGCCTGACGGCGGGTCTGCGCGAAACCAAGACGGAAAACGACGTTATCCAGACGTCTTTCGCAGAGGATCAGGAGGTTTTCGCCCGCTTTACCGGACATTTTGGCAGCTCTCTCATAGTAGGAGCGGAACTGCTTTTCCAGCATGCCGTAAACGAATTTGACCTTCTGCTTCTCCGCAAGCTGCAATCCGTACTCGGACTGCTTTCTTCTCATGCCGCCCTTGGGGTTACGGTTGGTGGTCTTCTTGTTGTAACCCATGGCCGCGGGAGATACGTTAAGTGCCTTGCAGCGTTTTGCTACCGGCTGTGCGTTTTTAGCCATAAAAACTATTCCTCCTTGTAAAAATCAGACGCGTCTTCTCTTGGGAGGACGGCAGCCGTTGTGGGGGATCGGCGTTACGTCTTTGATCAGCGTAACCTCAAGACCGGCGGTCTGAAGCGCGCGGATAGCGGCCTCTCTTCCCTGGCCGGGGCCCTTGACGAACACCTCAACGGTTTTCATACCATGCTCCATCGCGGCCTTGGCAGCCGTCTCGGCGGCCGTCTGCGCGGCGAAGGGAGTGGATTTTCTGGAGCCTCTGAAGCCCATTTCACCGGCGGAAGCCCATGAAACGGCGTTGCCCTGCGTATCGGAGATCGTTACGATCGTGTTGTTGAAGGTGGACTGAATATGAACCGCGCCACGTTCGATGTTTTTACGTTCACGGCGTTTACGGGTCACGCCTTTTTTTGCCGTAGCTTTAGTAGCCATATACTGTTACCCCTCCTTACTTCTTCTTGTTCGCGATGGTCTTCTTCGGACCCTTCCGCGTGCGGGCGTTGGTCTTGGAGCGCTGTCCTCTTACGGGAAGGCCCTTGCGGTGACGCACGCCGCGATAGCAGCCGATTTCGATCAGTCGTTTGATGTCGAACGCCGTTTCTCTTCTGAGATCGCCCTCCACCTTCACGTTGTGGTCGATATACTCACGAAGCTTGGAAACGTCGTCCTCGGTGAGGTCCTTGACACGGATGTCAGGGTTCACGCCAGTTGCTTTAATAATGTCGCTTGCGGTTTTGCGGCCTATGCCAAAGATATAGGTGAGAGCGATCTCAATTCTCTTGTCTCTGGGAAGGTCTACGCCAGATATACGCGCCATTTGTCAGTTGCACCTCCATTGATAGGTTATGGTCGGGGTCATCAGCCCTGACGCTGCTTGTGCTTCGGGTTCTCACAGATTACCATGATTTTGCCCTTGCGCTTAATGATTTTGCACTTCTCGCAAATTTTCTTTACAGAAGGTCTGACTTTCATTGTGAATACCTCCTTAAATGATTGCTTTATTTGGAACGCCAGGTGATGCGTCCCTTTGTAAGATCGTACGGTGATAATTCGACGGTGACCTTGTCGCCGGGCAGGATGCGGATGTAGTTCATGCGCAGCTTGCCGGAGATGTGCGCCAGGATCACTTTGCCGTTGCCGAGTTCTACCTTGAACGCCGCGTTGGGCAGCGCTTCAACGACGGTCCCCTCGATTTCGATATTATCTGATTTTGACATTTCATTTACCTCTCTGTTCTCATGTCGGCCTCAATCACAGCCAACGCTTTTCTCAAAGCACGGTCAGACCGCATCTGACTGTCCGTCAGGTATAGATCGTACGCCTTCAGGTGGCGGGGGTTCTTCCGCTTCGGGTTGGAAAGCGGTCTCTCCTTTCCGTCACACACGCAGACATACGCGCCGTCGGCGCTGACAAGGGCCATCAGACGCCCTTTGTCTCTGCCGGCCTCCGACCGGAAGACCCGTCCCTTTTCCGTCATACGCGCACCTTACACCTTCGTGAGGATCATACATTCCCCGTCGGTGATGGCCACGGTATGCTCGAAGTGGGCGGAGAGCTTTCCGTCGGCGGTCACGACCGTCCATTCGTTGCGCAGCACTCTGATATCCTGAGTACCTTCATTGATCATCGGTTCAATGGCAATCGTCATACCGGGCACCAGCCTTGCGCCTTTACCCGGCTTTCCGTAATTCGGAACCGAAGGATCTTCATGGAGATGGGTCCCTACGCCGTGGCCCGTGTATTCGCGCACCACTCCGTAGCCCTTTCCCACGCAGTATTCGCAGATCGCGGAACCGATATCTCCGAGCCTGTTGCCCGCAACGGCCTGCTTAAGCCCTATATAAAGGGATTCTTCAGTCGTGCGGCACAGCCGCTCAGCAGCCTCAGAGACCTTTCCGCACCGGAAGGTATACGCGTTGTCGCCGTGGTAGCCGTTGATCACGGCGCCCAGGTCGATGCTGACGATATCGCCTTCACGGAGGATATGCTTTTTATCGGGGATCCCATGAATGACCTCGTTATTGACGGAAATGCAAGCGGTGGCCGGGAAGCCGTTGTAATGGAGAAAGTTCGGTTCAGCGCCCTGACTCTTGATATAGTTGTACGCGATCCGGTCGATCTCCGCCGTTGAAACACCGGGCTCAACGGCTTCGCCCGCTACCTTCAGTGCTCCGGCGGAAATTCGTCCCGCCTCACGCATGAGTTCGATTTCGCGGCGTGTTTTCAGCACTATCATGCATTGTCCTCCAATGCTTTCAGGGTCAGCGCGGTGGTATCGGCCACCTCTTCCTGACCCTCTACTATGACCAGCTTACCCTGCTTGTCATAGTAGTTTTTGAGAGGTTCCGTCTCATCGTGATACACTTTGAGGCGTTCCAGAACCGTCTCAGGAGCGTCGTCCTTACGCTGAACGAGCTCCCCGCCGCAGGCGTCGCACACGCCTTCGACGGCTGGCTTTTTATACTCCAGGTGATAGGAGTTGCCGCAGGACTTGCAGACCCGGCGGCCGGACATGCGCTTCGCGATCTTTTCGTCCGCGACCTCGATGTCGATCACCTTGTCGATCACGATCCCCATCTCGTCAAGCGCCTGCGCCTGCGGGATCGTTCTGGGGAATCCGTCGAGTATAAAACCGTTTTTGCAGTCGTCCTCTGCGAGTCTGTCCTTGATGATACCGATCACAACCTCATCGGGAACCAGCTTGCCGGCCTCGATAAAGGCCTTGGCCTGCAGGCCCATGGGCGTGCCGTTTTTCAGGGCGGCACGGATGATGTTGCCGGTGGATACGGTGGGAATCGCGAGCTTTTTGCTCACGATTTCCGCCTGCGTACCCTTACCTGCGCCGGGGGCGCCGAGAAAAATAATCTTCATCGGCAGCTCCTTAATCAAGGAAGCCCTTGTAGTGACGCATCATCATCTGGCTCTCGATCTGCTGCACCGTTTCAAGCGCGACGCCGACGAGAATGATGATGGACGTACCGCCGATCGCCACGTTCACCGCATAGCCGACAGCCGTGGTGATCTGCGTGAACAGGATCGGATACAGCGCGACAACGCTCAGAAGCAGCGCGCCGAGGAGAACGATCTTGGAGATGACCTTGGCGATATAGTCAGCCGTGGGACGTCCGGAACGGATGCCGGGGATCATACCGCTGTTCTTGGAAAGGTTGTTGGCCATCTCGAGGGGGTTGTACTGAATGGAAGCGTAGAAATACGCAAAGAAGATGATCAGCAGGAAATAGATGATCCCGTATACCCAGTGGGAAGACTGGAAAATACCGAAGAACTTATCCCAGAAGGAGCCTTCCTGGATCTTGCTGCCGAGGAACATCTCAATGGTGGGCGGAATGGAGAGGATGGAGCTGGCGAAAATGACGGGGAGAACGCCGGACATATTGACCTTGATCGGAATGTTCGAGCTCTGACCGCCGTACATTTTACGGCCGACCACTCTCTTGGCGTACTGCACGGGGATCCGGCGCTCTGCAGCGTCCATCCAGCAGATGAACACGATCATCGCAAGGAGCGAGATCAGCGCGAGCGGAGCCACCAGGAAGTACCAGCTGCCCTGATAGTACGGAAGCATGGCAAGGTTCGTCAGGATCGTGGGGATTCTGGAAACGATGCCCGCAAACAGGATCAACGAAATACCGTTGCCGATACCCTTGTCGTTGATCTGTTCACCCAGCCACATGACCAGCGCGGAACCGGCGGTCAGCACGGACACGATGACGATGCCCTGGAACACGGCCCCGAAGCCTGTGTAGGCGACGCCGTCCTTGTTCTTGGTGAGCATATCGCCCTGGCTCCAGATGTACACGTAATACGCGATACCCTGAAGAACGGCAAGGCCGACGGTCACGTAACGGGTGATGGTTGCCATCTTTTTACGGCCTTCCTCATCGTGAGAAAGCTTTTCCAGTGCCGGGATCGCCACAGCAAGCAGCTGCAGGATAATGGAGGAGTTGATGTACGGGGTGATACCCAGTGCAAAAACACGACCGTAGTTGAACGCGTCGCCGGTCATCATGGAAAGGTAGTTCAGGAAGGTTCCCTGCTGGCCGCCCGCGATGCCCTCGCCCGTGATATCAATGAACGGAACGGGGATAGCGCAGCCCAGACGGAACAGGAAGAGGATAAAAACGGTAAAAAGAATCTTTTTACGAAGATCTGCGATCTTCCAGGCATTGACTAATGTTTTAATCACTGTTGGACACTCTCCTTCCTTTTCCTTTGAAGTTATTCGCTGTCAGATTTGAAATGAATTATTCCACCACTTCGGCGGTGCCGCCGCAAGCTTCGATCTTCGCTTTCGCTTCTTTGGAAAAGGCGTGAGCCTTAACGGTGAATTTCTTGGTGAGCTCACCGTGCGCAAGGATCTTGATGCCGTCGAGCTCTTTCTTGACAAGGCCTTTTTCGATCAGGGCGGCCGCGTCGATCACGGCGCCGTCGTCGAACGCGTTCTCAAGAGCAGCCACGTTAACGATCGCAATCTCCTTGGCAAAGATGTTGTTGAAGCCTCTCTTGGGGAGTCTTCTCTGCAAGGGCATCTGGCCGCCTTCAAAGCCGGGACGCATGCCGCGGCCTGCACGGGCCTTCTGACCTTTGTGACCCTTACCGGCGGTTTTGCCCTGACCGGAGGCGGGTCCTCTGCCTATACGCTTGACCGGCTTGTTGGAACCGGGAGCAGGCGATAACTCGTGAAGTTTCATAATAAGTGATCCTTTCTGCTCTTAAGCTTCCGTTACTTCAAGAAGGAACCCGATCTTGTTGATCTTGCCCTTGGTCTGCGCGTTGTCCGGCTGAACCGTGACGTCGCCGATTTTACGAAGACCGAGTGATTTAGCCGTGGCGATCTGGTCTTTCTTGCAGCCGATCAGGCTTTTCACAAGTTTCACTTTTACTTCTGCCATGTCAATCACTCCTTATCCTAAAATCTCTTCGACCGTCTTGCCTCTGGTGGCGGCCACTTCCTCGACGTTTCTGAGGAGGGAGAGACCGTTGAGGGTCGCTCTGACCACGTTGCAGGGGTTGTTGGAACGGAGCGCCTTGGTTCTGATATCCTTGATGCCGACCGTTTCGACCACCGCACGGACGGGGCCGCCGGCGATCACGCCGGTACCGGGGGCAGCGGGCTTCATCAGGACCACGCCTGCGCCGAACTTGCCGATGATCTCATGAGGAATCGTGGTGCCCTTGAGCGCAACGTGCATCATGTTCTTTTTGGCGTCCTCGATGCCCTTGCGGATCGCGTCGGGCACTTCGCCGGATTTACCGAGACCGAAGCCGATGGTGCCTTTGCCGTCGCCGACCACTACGAGCGCCGCGAACTTATAGATACGGCCGCCCTTGACGGTCTTGGATACACGGTTGATAGCGACTACCTTCTCCTGAAACTCGTCGTTTTCTTTTTTCTGTGCTTCAAACCTAGCCAAAAGTAATTCCTCCTTCTCTTAGAACTTGAGGCCGCCCTCGCGAGCGCCTTCGGCCAAGCCCTGGACACGGCCGTGATAGATGTAACCGCCGCGGTCGAACACACACTCGGTGACGCCGGCCTTCGCGGCTCTTTCTGCTAACAGTTTGCCGACCTTCTTCGCGGCGTCGATGTTGCCGCCGTATTCGGCAAAGTCCTTCTCAACCGTGGAAGCCGCCGCAAGGGTCACGCCCTTGTCGTCGTCAATCAGCTGAGCGTAGATGTGCTTGAGCGAGCGGAAAACGTTCAGGCGGGGACACTGCGCAGTACCGTGGATCTTGCCGCGGACTCTCTTATGACGGGCCTGTCTTGCCTTTGCTGTATTAGGTCTTTTAACCATAATCGTATCCTCCTATCCTTATTTGCCGCCCTTACCGGCTTTACCTTCCTTGCGGCGGATCACTTCGTCAGCATACTTGATGCCCTTGCCCTTGTAAGGCTCGGGAGGACGGACGCCTCTGACTTCGGATGCGAACTGACCGACAAGCTGTTTGTCATAGCCGTTAATAACGATTTTATTGGGGCCGGGAACCTCGATCGTGATGCCCTCGGGAGGAGTCATGGTCACCTGATGGGAATAACCTACGTTGAGAACGAGGTCTTTTCCCTGAAGCGCCGCTCTGTAACCGATACCGACGATCTCAAGCTCCTTCTTGTAACCGGTATGAACGCCGGTCACCATGTTGGCGATAAGGGTTCTGGTGAGACCGTGGAGCGCTCTGTTCTCCTTGGTGTCGTCCGGACGGGTCACGGTGATGTGACCGTCGTTCATCTCGATCGCCATTTTGCTGTTGTACGTTCCGGTAAGGGTGCCCTTGGGGCCCTTTACGGTAACGGTGCTGCCGTCGATCTTGACGTCAACGCCTGCCGGAACGACGATGGGTAATCTGCCTATACGTGACATCGTACTGTTCCTCCTTACCAGATAAACGCCAGGACCTCGCCGCCGACGTTGGCTTTGCGGGCGTCCTTATCCGTCATAATGCCCTTCGACGTGGAGAGAATCGCGATGCCGAGGCCTTTCATGACCTTGGGCATGTTCTCGCAGTCGGAATAAATACGCAGGCCGGGCTTGGAAACTCTGCGCAAGCCAAGCAGCACCTGGCTCTTATTGGGGCCGTACTTCAGAGCGATCTCGATCACGCCCTGCTTGCCGTCCTCAATTACCTTAAAACTCTTGATATAACCCTCGTCGACAAGGATCTGTGCGATCGCCTTCTTCATGTTAGAAGCGGGCACGGATACGGTGTCATGCTTCGCAGAATTCGCGTTTCTGATTCTGGTAAGCATATCAGCGATGGGATCGGTAATCTGCATGCCGTAAACCTCCTTTTGCTTTTAAGCCTTCATTACCAACTTGCTTTCTTGACGCCGGGGATCTGGCCCGCATGAGCCAGCTCTCTGAAGCAGATACGGCAAACGCCGTACTTCCGCAAATACGCGTGGGGTCTTCCGCAAATCTTGCATCTGTTATAAGCTCTGGTGGAATACTTAGCGGGCCGGGCCTGCTTTACCTTCATAGAAGTCTTTGCCATTGTTACCCCTCCTTACTGTTTTGCGAACGGAGCGCCCATCAGGGACAGGAGCTCTCTGGCTTCTTCGTCGGTGTTGGCGGTGGTAACGATACAGATATCCATACCGCGGACCTTGTCAACTTTGTCGTATTCGATCTCGGGGAAGATCAGCTGTTCTTTCACACCGAGGGAATAGTTGCCTCTGCCGTCGAAAGAGTTGGGATTGATGCCGCGGAAGTCACGGACTCTGGGGAGCGCCAGATTGAAGAGTCTGTCGACGAATTCATACATTCTGTCACCGCGCAGGGTAACCTTCACGCCGTTGGGCATGCCTTCACGCAGTTTGAAGTTTGCGACGGATTTCTTGGCCAGGCACACAACGGGCTTCTGACCGGTGATCTGAGCGATATCGCCGCAGATCGCGTCCACCGCCTTGGGGTTTTCACGCGCTTCGCCGCAGCCCACGTTGATGACGACCTTGTCGATCTTGGGAAGCTGCATGACGCTCTTGTAGCCGAACTTTTTCATAAGAGCGGGAGCGACGTCGTTTTTGTACATGTCTTTCAGTCTTGCCATTTCGATTGTCCTCCCTCAATTATTCAAAGTGAGCGCCGCACTTTTTGCACACGCGGAGCTTCTTGTCGCCGTCGATGACGTGACCGACGCGGGTGGGCTTGCCGCACTTGGGGCAGATCAGCTGCACCTTATCGGCGTAGAGAGCGCTTTCCGCGGTGATGAGGCCGCCGGGCTCGCCCATCTGACGGGGCTTGACGTGCTTGGTGACGAGGTTGATCTTCTCAACGATCACCTTGCCCTCGGAGGGGCTCACCTGCATGACCTTACCGGTCTTGCCTCTGTCTTTGCCGTTGATGACCATGACGGTATCGCCGGTTTTCACATGAACTTTTTTACTCATTCTTCGTCCCTCCATCAAAGTACTTCGGGAGCGAGGCTGAGGATCTTGGAATAATCCTTATCGCGAAGCTCTCTTGCTACCGGTCCAAAGATACGGGTACCCTTGGGGTTCTTGTCTTCCTTGATGATAACGGCCGCGTTCTCATCGAAGCGGATGTAGGTGCCGTCGTCACGGCGGACGCCCTTGGCGGAACGGACGATGACCGCTTTCACGACTTCGCCCTTTTTCACAACGCCGCCGGGCGTTGCCTTTTTAACGGAAGCGACGACCACGTCGCCGATGTTGGCGTACTTTCTGCCGGTTCCGCCCAGCACACGGATGCACATCAATTCTTTCGCACCGGTGTTATCGGCGACTTTCAGTAAAGTCTGTTGCTGAATCATAACTATGTGCCTCCTTTAATTATTTCGCTTTCTCTATGATCTCAACCACGCGCCATCTCTTATCCTTGGAAAGCGGACGGGTCTCCATCAGGAGCACACGGTCGCCGATGCCGCACTCGTTGTTCTCGTCGTGAGCCTTCAGCTTGATGGTGTGGTTCACGATCTTCTTATAGAGAGGATGTTTTACTTTATCCTTAACGGATACGACGACGGTTTTATCCATCTTGTCGCTCGTGACAATGCCGACACGGGTCTTTCTCAAATTTCTTTCCATTTCGCTTGTCCTCCCTTAGATCAGGCGTCGTTGCCGTGGAGTTCGACGTCGCGCTTCACGGTAAGCACGCGGGCGATGTCTTTCTTGACGGCGCTGATACGCATGGGGTTATCGAGCTGGTTGATGGCCTGCTGGAAGCGCAGCTTGAAAAGCTCGTCCTTCAGTTCCAGGAGCTTAGCATCCAACTCCGCGGCGGACATTTTTCTGATTTCACTGGCTTTCATTCTTGCTCACCACCCTGTTCTTCCTTAGTAACGAACTTGCACTTGATGGGAAGCTTGTTGGCCGCAAGGCGCATAGCTTCACGTGCAGTTGCGGCGTCGACGCCGGCGATCTCGAAGAGCACTCTGCCGGGCTTGACGACGGCCACCCAATATTCCGGGGAACCTTTACCGGAGCCCATGCGGGTCTCGGCGGGTTTTTCCGTGATCGGCTTATCGGGGAAAATATCGATCCAGACCTGACCGCCGCGCTTGATGTAACGCGTCATGGCGATACGGGCGGCTTCAATCTGATTAGAGGTGATCCAGGCGGGCTCAAGAGCGACAAGGCCGTAATCACCGTATGCAACTTTTGTACCGCGATGCGCGGCGCCCTTCAGGCGGCCTCTCTGCTGTCTGCGGTATTTAACGCGCTTAGGCAATAACATTGATTAAGCCCTCCTATCTCTGTTATCTCTGTCTCTTCTGTCACGGTTGTCTCTGTCTCTTCTCGGTCTGGAAGAGGAGGCTTCGTGAAGCACTTCGCCTTTGTAGATCCACACCTTGATACCGATGCGGCCGTAGGTGGTGGCAGCCTCGGCAAAGCCGTAGTCGATGTCGGCTCTGATGGTCTGAAGCGGGATCGTGCCTTCCTTATAGGTCTCGGAACGGGCGATTTCAGCGCCGCCCAGACGGCCGCCGCACTGAATCTTGATGCCGCTGGCGCCGAAGCGCATGGTGGCGCCGATGGCCTGCTTGACCGCACGACGGAAGGAGATTCTCTTTTCCAGCTGCTGCGCGATCTTCTCTGCCACGAGCTGAGCATTCAGGTCGGGCTGCTTGATCTCGATGATGTTGATAAAGACGGCTTTGTCGCTGCCCAGCATCTTCTTGCAGGTGGACTTGATCTTCTCGATCTCCGCGCCGCCTTTGCCGATGACCATGCCGGGCTTGGCGCAGTGGATGTTGATGCGGATCCGCTTGGAGTCACGCTCGATCTCGATCTTGGGCACACCGGCGGAAGCCAGCGCCTTGAGAAGATATTCGCGGACCTTGTAGTCGGCCACAAGCGTGTCGCCGAAGGTCGCCTTATCGGCATACCAGCGGGATTCCCAGTCTTTGATGACACCGATTCTCAAACCGGTAGGATTGATTTTCTGTCCCATAGTTGATTTCCTCCTCCCCGATTATTCCATTTCCTTGAGAACAAGGTTGATGTGAGACGTCTTCTTGTTGATGCGGAAGGCTCTGCCGTGGGCCCTGGGGCGGATTCTCTTGAGCGTGGGGCCCTGAGAGACGGTGCACTCGGCGACGTAGAGTCTTTCAACGTCCATATCGAAATTGTTTTCCGCGTTAGCCATGGCGGATTTCAGAAGCTTGGCAACCGGTTCACACGCAGCCTTAGGGGTGAACTTCAGGATGGCCATAGCCTCGTCGGCGGGCTTGTTTCTGATAAGGTCGAGAACGATCTGGACCTTACGCGGAGCGATGCGCTCAAACGTCGCTTTTGCTCTTGCTTCCATTGTTTACACTCCTTTCAGCTTATTTGCCGTTGTTCGACGTTTTGGAACCGGCGTGACCTCTGAAGGTCCGGGTGGGGGCGAACTCGCCCAGCTTGTGACCGACCATATCCTCGGTGACGTACACCGGAACATGCTTGCGACCGTCGTGAACGGCAAAGGTATGGCCAACAAACTCAGGGAAGATCGTGGAGGCGCGGCTCCAGGTCTTGAGGACGATCTTTTCGCCCTTTTCATTCATCTTGACGACTCTGTCGTAGAGCTTCTGCTGTACGAAGGGTCCTTTTTTAACACTTCTGCCCATTATTTATTGCTCCTTTCCGTTTATTTATCGTTCGCGCGCTTGACGATCAGCTTATCGGAACGCTTATGCTTGGCGCGGGTCTTATAACCGAGAGCGGGCTTACCCCAGGGGGTAACAGGGCCGGGACGGCCGATGGGGGATTTGCCTTCGCCGCCGCCGTGGGGGTGGTCGCAGGGGTTCATGACGGAACCGCGGACGGTGGGACGGATACCCATGTGACGGGTACGGCCGGCCTTACCGATCTTCACGTTGATGTGGTCTTCGTTGCTGACCACGCCGATGGTCGCCATGCACTCGGCAGGCACGTTGCGAAGCTCGCCGGAGGGAAGACGGAGAAGGGCGTATTTGCCTTCTTTCGCCATCAGCTGAGCCGCGTTGCCCGCCGCTCTGGCCAACTGGCCGCCTCTGCCGGGATACAGCTCCACGTTGTGAACGAACGTACCGGTGGGGATGTTGGAAAGGGGAAGCGCGTTGCCCACTTTGATATCCGCCGTGGGGCCCGCGATGATGGTATCGCCGACCGCAAGACCTGCGGGAGCGATGATGTAGTTCTTGGTGCCGTCTTCGTACTGGATCAGCGCGATGAATGCGGAACGATTGGGATCGTATTCAAGGGTCTTGACCTCAGCGGGCATATCGAACTTCGATCTCTTGAAATCGATGATACGATATTTCTGACGGTTGCCGCCGCCGTGATGGCGGACGGTGATTCTGCCGTAGGAGTTTCTGCCTGCGGTCTTCTTGAGGGGCTCAAGAAGGCTTCTTTCGGGAGCGACCTTTGACAGTTTGGAATAATCCGTAGTCGACATGTTACGGCGTCCGTTCGTTGTCGGCTTATAGACTTTGATAGCCATTATGCGTCACATACCTTTCATATTATTGAAGTTTGTGTTCTTTACCGGATAGTTTAGCGGCCGGCTAAAACCATACGTCACTGTCCGGTTGGTCGGAAATCTACGCTGCGCTCAGCGTCAGATTAAAACATACCGTCAAAGAACTCGATTGTCTTGGAACCTTCGGTGAGGGTCACGACGGCCTTTTTCCAGGAGGGCTTGTAGCCTTCGAAGCGGCCGTAACGGCGAAGATGGCCTTTTACGTTCATGGTGTTGACGGAAGCGACTTCCACACCGAACAGCTCTTCCACCGCCTTCGCGATCTCGATCTTGTTGGCGTCCTTGGCGACGACGAAGGTGTATTTCTTCATCGCGGTGCCGAGCATGCTCTCTTCGGTAACCACCGGCTTGAGGATGATATCCTGTGCAAACTTACTCATTATGCGTAAACCTCCTCAATCTTTGCTACCGCATCCTTGGCAACCACGAGGGAATCGCAGTTGAGGATGTCGTACACGCTGATCGCGTTGACGGGAGCCACCTTCACGCCTTCAATGTTGCGGGCGCTGCGGTAGATCACGTCGTCCTTCTCGGGCAGAACGATCAGCGCCTTCTTGGCGGCCTTGACGGCGGCCAGCGCTTTGACCATATCCTTGGTCTTGATCGCGTCCAGCTTGATCTCGTCGATCACGATCATCTCGTTGTCGGCGACCTTCGCGGAGAACGCGGATTTCAGAGCCAGTCTCTTGACCTTCTTGTTGATGGCGAAGCGATAGCTGCGGGGCTTGGGGCCGTGAGCGATACCGCCGTGATACCACTGGGGAGATCTGGTGGAGCCCTGTCTGGCGCGGCCGGTGCCCTTCTGTCTCCAGGGCTTTTTGCCGCCGCCGCTGACTTCGGAGCGTGTAAGGGTGGACTGAGTACCCTGACGCTGATTGGCGAGATAGTTGACAACCGCGATGTGCATAGCCGAGGTGTTGGGTTCGACCGCGAAGACGGCTTCGCTGAGCTCCAGCTCAGAGACCTTCTCGCCTGCCATATTCAAAACATCAATTTTAGGCATCTCTTATTCCCTCCTTAGGCTTTCTTGACGGCGTCCGTGATCACAACGATGCCGCCTCTTGCGCCGGGAACGGCGCCCTTCACGGCGATCAGGTTGTTCTCAGCGTCAACCTTGACGACGTCCAGATTCTGGATCGTGACTCTCTCGCTGCCGAGATGGCCGGCCATTTTCTTGCCCTTGAAGACTCTCGAGGGGTCGGAGCAGGCGCCCATGGAACCCTGATGTCTGACAACGGGACCGGAACCGTGCGTTTCTTTCAGTCTGCCGAAGTTCCATCTCTTGATGGCGCCGGCGTAACCTTTACCTTTGCCTGTGCCGCACACGTCCACCTTTTCGCCGGCGGCGAAAACGTCAGCCTTGATGATGTCGCCGACGTTGTGAGCGTCCGTGTCGTCGAGCCGGAACTCTTTCAGGACTTTCTTGGGAGCAACGTCCGCCTTGGCGAAGTGGCCCTTCATGGGCTTGTTCACTCTGGCAAGCTTAACGTCGCCGTAGCCGAGCTGGAGGGCGTTGTAGCCGTCCTTTTCGGCCGTCTTCTTCTGGACGACCGCGCAGGGACCGACTTCGAGGACGGTGACAGGGATCACGTTACCCTTCTCGTCGAAGAACTGGGTCATGCCGATCTTCTTTCCGATAAGACCTTTTTGCATTTTGATTTTTCCTCCTTCAGATTATTGGTCGGCTCTCGCCGACTTGACCTGCGGCGTCCGTACGGGTCAATACGGACTGACCGGAATCAATTACATCATTTTGATCTCGATATCCACGCCTGCGGGAAGCTCGAGGTTGGTCAGAGCTTCGGCCGTCTTAGCGGACGGGCGGATGATATCGATGAGCCTTTTGTGGGTTCTCTGTTCGAACTGCTCACGGGAGTCCTTGTACTTGTGAACCGCACGCAGGATCGTTACGATTTCCTTCTCGGTGGGAAGCGGTACGGGACCGGACACCTGAACGCCGGTGCGCTTGGCCGTCTCAACGATTCTTTCGGCCGCTTTGTCCACGAGGTTGTGGTCGTAACCTTTGAGTCTGATTCTCATTTTTTCCTTAACTGCCATTTTGTTTTGCCTCCTTAAAATTGGGCGGGCTGTTCGATTGAAAATTTCCACACGCGGCCGGGTGATTCCCGCCTCCGCTTTTTTTATCCGGAATATACGCAAGCTATTCCGGACAGAGTTTCAGAAATTTTCGGCCGCGGCAATCTGCGGAACGCCCGGTTAAGGTTCGGATCGCTCCTCTTGCAGCGGTTTTTTCATCGCCCGGTTTGAAATCGGACATACTCCGCGGGAATTATCCGTGTCAGCGCACGGTCACCTCCCGCATCATCGCATATCAGTCCGCGCTGGATGGACATAATTCACCTATCCATGCGAACGCTCGTGTAGTATACCATATGCAAACGGGAAAAGTCAACAACTTTTTCAGATTTTTTTTGTAAAATCTGACTTTTTTTCGTTGCGGCTTTTCCCGTTCGGATTTCTATAAATATTTTAACATTATATATTGGGATTTGCGGGGCAAATCCAGTCGGAAGTCATCAGTCGGAAGTCCCCTCTTGCCGGACCGCTCCGCTCACGACTTGCGACTTGCTCAATTTTCTCACTTCAATAAAGATGGATTTCTCGGACTGTTACCCTGCTTCACGAAAATCTGCCCCACGAGGGTAGCGCGGCTGCCCACAGCCGCCCTACCGGATGGGCAAGGTTTTTGCACAAAGGAAAACATCCTGACACCCTGCCGATTTGCAAAATTCATCAAGTGGGAAAGTTGAGCGACTTACGACTCACGGCTTACGACTCAGCATCGGCCGTCTGCTCTTCCGGCGCGTCCGGCGCTTCTGTCGCCGCTGATTCCTCTGCCGCCGGGGCGTCGTCGGAATTTCTGAACAGATGGATGATGCCGTGCTCGTTCAGCTCTTTGATGAGGATCACGCCGAAGGGCAGGATGAAGAAACCCAGCACGCCCAGCGTCTTGGTGCCGATATACATGGCGATGATGGTGACGATGGGGGGCAAACCCACCTGCCCCGCCACCAGCCGGGGTTCGAGGATTTGACGGATCACCAGGATGACGACGTAGATGATCAGCAGACCGATGCCCATGGGCACGCTGCCGGTAATCAGAGAATAGACCGCCCAGGGGATCAGCACGGTGCCGGTGCCCAGCACCGGGATGATGTCGATCAGCGCGATCACAAGGGAGATCAGCGGGATATAGGAGGAATCGAAGATCCCGATCAGCTTCAGGATATAGAACCCCAGCATCAGCTCGCAGGTAGTGATCAGAATGATAAGGCTGTAGGCCTTGAGCATCTTTTTGAGGGTAGAGGTGGCCAGCCGGTAGCCGTCCGTCAGCCGCTTGGAGTTGTGCTCGGAGAGCTGGCGCAGCAGGAAGACCCGGATCCGGTCGTAGTCCGCCGTCATAAAGGCGCAGGCGATGATGGACACCACGCAGCCGATGGCGACGGAGGGAATGCTGGTGACGGTATTCTTCAGGAAGCCGCCGCCCTTGGAGATCAGGGAGGACCAGTCCACCCCGATGGAGCCGATGGAGAAATTGCCGAAGCCGTTTTTGATGATATCGTCAAAGAACTCCGTAATGTTGCCGGAAATCCGCTCGCTGATCGCGCCGGGCAGGTGGCCCGCCAGATTCAGCAGCCACACCTTGATATCGCCCAGCAGCTCCGGCAGGTTCTGCATACGGGCCACAATGTAATCGTAAAAGCTTTTGATCTTGTCCGCCACGCCCATGCCAAGGAAGGAGAACAGCAGGGCGATGAGGCCCACCACCAGCAGTACGCAGATCGTGCTGGAGACGGACCGCTTGATGGGCGTTTTACGCTCCAGAAATTTGACGGGCTTCTGGAAAAGGGCCGCGAAGATAAACGCGACGATGAAGGGCACCAGCATGCCGAAGAACGTTTTGAAGATCAGATAAAAGATGGAGATGATCAGCGCGTAGTAGGCCACGTTGATCAGCAGGGAAAACCGCTTCTGGACTTTGTCGTTATCGACCGCCACCGGAAGGCGGTCGGAAAAGCGAAGTTTATTCATTTCATCGTACCTCTGTTTCCGCGTCGGTGAGACGCCTGCTGTTATTTTACCTCATTTTACATTTTTTTACAACATCAAAATGATAATAATAAGGAATATTTAAACAATTCT
>CADAMO010000051.1 GCA_902788995.1 Oscillospiraceae bacterium | reverse complement strand
GCATTTTGTATCTGAAAAGAATAATGCCGCCGGGTTTTCCGTTCTCAGGGAAGCCCGGCGGTTTTATCTATGGGGATTAAGATCTCAGCTTACGGCTTCTGCCAGATTTTCACGTAATCCACCAGCATGGAGGTGGTGAAATCCTTGCCGTGTGAAACGGTCACCGGGATCTCCAGCGAGACGATCACTTCCTCGAACGCGGTGGAAACGCCCTTGGAAAACGCGCTTCTCGCGGTCTCCACGCCGTTGATATAGAAGATATATTCATCCTCCGTCCATTCCAGACCGTAGGTATTGAATGTGTTGTAGATATCGTTCCCCCGGAACGCGCCGATCCGTTTGGAATCGATTTTGTCCGGATTGTCGTCGCCGCCGTTGCAGTGGATGGCGGTGGTGACCGCGTTGCGTTTGACCGTGCCGCCGTCGTTCTGAAAAATCCCTTTTTCACACAGGCGTTTGAGCACGGTGTAGGTGGTGGTGCGCTTCCATCCGAAGGCCGCCTCCGCCCGCTTGACCAGCTCCGCCCCGCTGACGGGCTCGCTGCTCCAGATCATCTCCGCAAACCGGGATTCAATGGCCCCCATCTGCAATTCAGACATCTCATGCCCTCCTGTCTACATCTTGTAGTGCAACAATAGTCTACAATATGTAGACTATTTTGTCAAGGCGCTTTGCAAAAAAAATGAAAAACAGCAGTACCAAAATAAGATAATCTATGTTATAATACGGTCAACCGGCGCGGGAGGGGCCTTTGGCCCTGCCCCGCGGACGGCGCATAATCAAATTCAGATGATAACGGAGGAAAAGTCTCATGAAACATACGACCCGTAAACTGCCGATGCGTTTTGCCCACAGAGGGCTGGTGCAGCACGCCCCGGAAAACACCATTGACGCCTTTCAGGCGGCGGTGGAATACGGCTGCGAAGGAATCGAGCTGGACGTGCGCCTGTCCAAAGACGGCGTGGCCATCGTCGTGCACGACGGCAGCATGACCCGCATGACGGACGGCAAGAACACGGCGGAAATCTGCGACCTGACGGCGAAGGAGATCTGCGCCGCCGAAATCCCCTACGCGGGGCATCTGCTGCCCTTCCACCCGCCCGTGCCCTATTCGGAGGGCGAGGGTTCCGCCCGGACCTTCACGCCGGAGCAGATCGCCTATTTCAGAGAGACCGATACCCGCGTCACGCACCTGTCCACCTTTGAACAGTTCGACGAGTGGTTCGCCGGGGTGGATTCCGATATCGTCATCGAGATCGAGCTCTGCGCGCCGGGCACCTTCCGGGCCATCTATCCCATTCTGCGGCGCTCCGCCAACTGCGGCCGCTATATCGTGTTCTCCGGCCATTGGGAGATCCTTGAGGAGATGCGGGAGGTACTGACCGCGAACGGCCTGCCCGAGGGGCTGCGCCTCGGCGCGAACTTCCGGCGGCTGGATGAAAAAAGCGTCGCCTTTGCCAAAGAAGCGGGCCTCTATGAGGTCGGCCTCAACGACAAGTGGTTTACCAAAGAGGACGTGGACATGCTGCGCGGCATGGGCGTCAAGGTCTTCTCCAATCTGGGCGACTATCCCGAATGGTGGAAGGCCCTGCAGACCCTGGGCGTCGAGGGCTTCAAAACCAACTACGCGGAGGCCTATACCCACTGGCTGACCTACGGCAAGACGGAATAACCGCGGCGGCCGCGCCCCTGTGAAAGTGCGGCGCGGCCTTTGGTTTTGCTCCCTATCAAAAGCAACGCGGAAAGAAGGCGCATCTGAATTGAAAACCTGGCAAAAAGCGGTGTTTATCATCGTTCTGATTATCTTTGTTTCCACTTCCATCACCATCTCGCTGATCTCGGTCTCCCGCGCGCCGTATAAGTACAAAGAAGAGACCGCCATCGGCGGGGACGAGAGCCTCAACGGGTGGATCTTCTACGGCTTCAACGGCAACGCGGGTACGAAGACCCTGAACATCGACTTCGTCCGGGACCGGGACGGCAACAACCCCGACGAGTCGCTGCCGGTGCTGGGCGTGCGGCAGTACGCGGTGAACGCGGACGAGAACGCCGAGGAGCTGCATATCGGCGCATCCGTGCGGTACATTGAAGAGACAGCTTTTTACAACGCGAAAAAATTACAGCGGGTCACCGTGGACCCTGCCAACGAATGGTATAAAGATGTGGACGGCGTGCTGTTCACCAAGGACGGCAAAACGCTGCTGCTCTATCCCGTCTGCTACGGTCAGCAGCCCACGGAAACCCCTGAAGAGTTTACGTATCCCGAGGCCTACGCCGTGCCGGAGGGCGTGGAGCGCATCGCCACCTTCGCCTTCCTGAAAAACGGCCACCTGCGGGACCTGACCCTGCCCTCCACCCTCAAAGAGATCGGCGACATGACCTTCTTCGACTGCTGGCGACTGGGCTCTTACGACTACGACGCCGGGACAGATACGTTGCTCGGCACCGGCTTCACCCTGCCGGACGGGATCGAGAAGATCGGCTCCGACGCCTTCAGCAAGTGCGGCAACATCTCGCCCCTGCTGTATCTCCCCGCTTCGGTCAAAGAGATCGGCCATCACGCGTTTTTCTCCTGCGGCGGCATGAAGGACGTCCTTCTCGGCGCGGCGGACGGCGAGGGGATCTCCCTCGGGGAAGCGTGGCTGCCGAAGAGCATACGGAAAGGCGCGGTCCAGAAAGCGCCAAAGCCCCAGTACGGCAAGACCCGGGCGGAGAGCGAAGAGCTGATCGAAGCCTTCCGGGAGGAGAAGCTGAACGGATTCAGAGAGGAGGCGCAGAAGAATGGCTAAGGAAAAAGGAAAAGTCAAAGCGTTTTTCGCGGACTTCAAAGAACACTGGAGCACCCCCGCCCCCGGCAGATATGTGCCTTATAAAGAGTATCTTTCCATTTTCGGCGCGGTGGGCGGCAACTACGCCCTCAGCTACGTGTCCGGCTTCCTCGGTTTCGGCACCGGCTGCTATCTGGTGGCGTTCTACTATCAGATCCCCATTCTGACCTTCTCCGCCATCGGCACCTTCTTCATGGCCACCGGGTACCTGTGGAGCATTCTCGGCATGGGCGTGGACGCGAATCTGGGATTCCTGCCGAAAAAGACCCAGGCAAAATACTTCGCGGTCTATCTGAGCTTCGCGGCGCTGGGATTGCTGCTGATGATCTTCAACTTCTCGCAGTTTTTACCGGAGGAGTGGCAGCGGTTCCTCGATACCCGCTGGGCGGGGCTCAACGCCTACAATATCTTCAAAATCTTCGGCGTGTATTTCTTCTGCAACGGCTGGGGCGGCTTCCGCGGCATCGTGATCCGCCGGCTGCTGCTGAAAAAATTCGGACGGTACAAGCTGTTTTTCTACGCCAACATCGTGCAGTGCCTGGTGTTCGTGCTGCTGATCTGCTGGCTGCCCCTGTATAAGCTGCCCATGACCGAGCGCGTGTGGAAGCTGTACCTGCTGTTCTCTTTCTACGGCATGTTCGGCATCGTGGGGTCCCCTCAGGCCATCGCCGACAACATCAGCCCCAATCAGGAAGAACGGCTGCTGGTGCGCTCCTTCCCCGTGAAGCTGAGCCACCTGATGCAGAACCTCATCAACTTCCTCATGCCCACCATCGCGGGCGCGCTGTACGTGGACGGCATCACGGACCTGAATACCTTCAAATACCTGATCCCGATCTTCTACGTGCTCTGCGCGGGCATCATGGCCTTCAACCTCGGCAAGATCCACGAGCGCATCCCTGCGCCGCCCATTGAAAAGAAACAGTATTACGACTTCTGGACCTGCATCGGCGGCATTTTCAAGAACAAATATCTGTGGATCAACAACATCGCCGGGCTGCTGGACTCCCTCGGCAACGGCATGCTGAACATGAAAACCGTGCTGCTGATCTACACCTGGCGTGAAAAGGGCCTGTTCTTCTCGCTGGCGGAGATCCTGTTGAAATTCGCGGGCACGCCGGGCCAGCTGCTGGCCCCGTGGATCCGCAAGCGCTTCCAGTACAAAACGCTGATGGTCTTCAAGCAGATCATCCTCGCCGCCCGCACCGCCATCTACGCGATGGCCTTCCTCTTCCTGGGCAAGGTCCACTTCCTCGGCGGCCTCGTGATCTTCATCGCCTACTTTATCTCCGACGGCCTGAAATCCGCCGTGGAGATCGCCCAGAGCGACATGGGCGTGCGGGTCTCCGACTATCAGATGTACATTTCCGGCGAACGGTTCGAGGGCTATCAGGGCATCATCGGCTGGTTCACCGGCCCCATCTCGTCGCTGGTCAGCCTCATCATCCCCATCATGTTCGTGGGCGCGGGCTTCACCTCCGACTGGGACGTGCTGTATATGGACGACGTGCGCATCAAGTGTATGCTCATCGGACTGTTCTTCGATTTCTTCGGCTATCTGCTCATCATGATCCCGTACCTCTTCTTCTGGGACTACACGGATGAAAAGCACCGGGAAGTGATGAAGGTGCTGCAGGAACGGGCGGACAAGCTGAAAAACGAACTGGCGGAAGAGACAGGCGAAGCGGGGCTCTCTCAGGATGGCGCCGCGGCGCAGCCGGCAGCCGTCGGCGCGCCGCCGGAAAACGGATAACATCAAACGGGAGGAAGGGAAACGGCCATGTATAACGAAAATCTGAAAAACAGGGTCTTCAACAAGCTGCAAGCGGCCATGAAGATCTATGAAAAGATGATCTATGAAAAGGTCGGCGAGCTGACAAACACAGAGGCGTACCGCACGGCGGAGCATCTGCGGGCCGTGCCGGAAACCGGCTTTACCCCCATCGCCCCCGGCGAAAGCTGGGGCGGCGAGTGGCAGAATATGTGGCTGCGGGGTGAATTTACGGTTCCGGCGGAGCTGGACGGCAAAGACCTGTACGCGGTCTCCGGCTGCGGCGGCGCGGAGCAGCTGTTCTTCCTGAACGGCGTGCCCAAGGGCATTATCAACAGCAAAAACCGTGATTTCATCGGCGGCAGCCACGCCTGCCAGTATCTCGGCAAGGCGAAAGCCGGTGAGACGCTGCAGCTGGCCTTCGAGTGCTACGCCGGTCACTACGACCCCAACACCGACCCCTACGACGATTATTTCTGCCCCGACCCCACCCAGGGCTTTATCCATACTTATAACGGCGTGGAGATCTGCACCCGCAACGAGGAGATCTTCACCCTCATCTTTGATCTCCGCGAGCTGCTGAACGCGGCAAGACGCCTGCCGGAGGATCGCTTCGTCGTTTCAAAGGCGCGCAACGCCCTGATGGAGATCAACCGGGTGCTGCCCCTGTTCCCGAAGGACGCCTCCGACGAGGCCGTGGCGGAGGGCGTGCGCAAGGCGCTGGCCATCTCCCGTCCCTTCTTCTCCGGCGGCAACTCCCGGGTGTTCGGCCGGGTGGGGATCACCGGCCACTCCCACATGGATACGGCCTGGCTGTGGCCTGTGGCGGAAACGGTGCGCAAGTGCGCCCGTACCTACGCCAACGCCATGCATCTGATGGAACAGTACCCCTCCTACACCTTCATCCAGTCCTCCGCCCTTCACGGCGAGTGGATGAAGGAATACTATCCCGCCATCTTTGAAGAGATGAAGCGGCGGGTGGCGGAGGGCCGTTACGAGCCCAACGGCGGCGTGTACGTGGAATGCGACTGCAACATCACCTCCGGCGAGCTGATGGCGCGGCAGTTCCTGAAAGGGCAGCAGTTCACCCGCGAAAACTTCAACTATACCTCCGACAGCTTTTGGCTGCCGGATACCTTCGGCTATAACGCCAACATCCCCCAGATCATGCGCCAGAGCGGCGTGAAGTATTTCTTTACCACCAAAATCGGCTGGAACGAGCTGAACCGCTTCCCCTTCGAAAGCTTTGTCTGGCGCGGCATCGACGGCAGCGAGGTGCTCACCCACTTCAACCGCACCCACTGCTGGCCCGACGTGAACGACTGCGCGGCGGCGGTGCGCGACCTGCAGCAGAAGGACGCCGCCGACCTGCGCTTTGTGGCCTACGGCTTCGGCGACGGGGGCGGCGGCCCCACCCCGGGCATGATCGAGACCTCCCTGCGCTCCTCCGCCATGGAGGGCATGCCGGAGGTGGTCCCCATGACCGCCGGTCAGTTCATGCAGGAGCTGGAGACCCAGCGCGACCGTCTGCCCGTCTATCACGACGAGCTGTATCTGGAGCTCCACCGGGGCACCCTGACCCAGATGCATGAGGTCAAGCGCAAAAACCGCAAGGCGGAATACGCCCTGCGGGATATGGAATATTTCAACGTGCTGGCGGGCAAGCCCGCCCTGCCCGAAGCGGACAAATGGCTGAAGACCCAGCTGAAGAACCAGTTCCACGATATTCTCCCCGGTACCTCCATCAAGCCGGTGTACGACGTGTTCCACCGGGAGATGGACGAGGTGCTGGCCAATTATCAGACCCAGGCGAAGCGCTTTGCGGCGGACCTGACGGCCCCCGCCGACGGCGTGACCCTGTTCAACACCCTGTCCTTCCCCCGGTCCGACGTGGCGGTGATCGAAGCGCAGGGCTACGCGAAGGACTATCCCTCCCAGCGGTACGTGGACGTGTGCGGCAGGGAGGTGCTGGCCGTGGGCGGCGTGAAGCTGCCGGGCTTCGGCTCCGCCTTCGTGGCGCTGGGCGATACGCCTCTGGCTGCGCCGTCGGTCTTCCGCTACGACGGGCAGAAGCTGACCACCCCTTTTGCCGAGATCGCCTTTGACGAAAACGGCTATATCGCCTCCTTTTTCGACCTTGCTGCCGGCAGGGAGCTGCGCAAGCCCGGCGGTGCGCCGCTGAACGTTCTGCTCTTCGGCGAGGACGTCCCCCTGACCTACGACAACTGGGATATCGACCACGACGTGGTGGAAAACCTGGCCCCGGTGGCCGGGTTCCGGGGCCGCGCCCTTGTCACCGACGGCGCGGCGGAGATCCGCCTGCGCAGCGTGTATGAGATCGAAAACGGCACCACGGTCACCCAGGACCTGGTCTGCTATGCGGATTCTCCCCGGGTGGATTTCCACACGCTGGTGCATTGGAACAGCCCCCACCGCCTGCTGAAGGCCGGGTTCGACCTGGATATCTGCGCCGCCACGGCCCGCAGCGAGATCCAGTTCGGCTCCATCCAACGGCCCACCACGGCCAACAGCAGCCTTGAGCTGGCCAAATACGAGGTCTGCAACCGCAACTTTACCGACGTGAGCGAGCCCGGCTTCGGCGCGGCGGTCCTCAACGACTGCAAATACGGCATCACGGTGCTGGGCTGCGATCTGCGGCTCTCCCTGCACCGGGGCGGAACTCATCCGGATTACACCGGCGACGCGGGCGACCATGAAATGACCTATTCGCTGCTGCCGCATCAGGGCGGCTTCCGGGCGGCCTCGGTGGTGCAGCCCGCCTATGAGCTGAACGTGCCGGCGTTTGCGGCGGCGGGCAGGGCGGAAATCGCCCCCATTGCCGTGATCGACGCGCCCAACGTGATCGCGGAGGCGGTCAAGCCCGCGGAAGACGGCAGCGACGCCTTCGTGCTGCGCCTCTATGAGAGCGAGGGTACGAAAACCGCCGCCGCGGTCCGCTTCGGCGTACCGGTGGCTTCCGTGGAACGGACCGATTTCCTGGAGGACGTTCAGGAGACGCTGACGGCGGAAGACGGCGCGCTTCGCCTGACCTTCCGCCCCTTCCAGATCATCACGGTCAAATGTACGCGAGGCGTGTAAGAGAAACGAATAGATGAAACTGACGACTGACGATCCCGACCGCCGCGGCAGAACGCCGTCGGCGGAGACGGAACCGCCCCTCGCCCTGCAGACATGGCGGGCGGCGGAGCTGACCTTTGAAAGCGATAAACACTATGCCGACTCCTTCGCCGACGTGGCGCTGGATCTGGTGCTGACTTGCGGGGAACGGACCCTGACGGTTCCGGGCTTCTGGGACGGGGGCGATACCTTCCGGGTGCGCTTCTCCCTTCCCGCGGCGGGGCGGTGGCGCTGGCGCACCGTGTGTTCCGACGAAAGCAACGGTTCGCTGCACGGCAGAACCGGCGAAGTGAGCTGTCTGCCCTACACCGGCCCGCAGGCGATCTACCGCCGGGGCTTCGTCACCGCGCGGTACCGCAAACGATACCTGACTTACGACGACGGAACGCCGTTTTTTTATCTCGGCGACACCCACTGGAGCCTCGGGGACGAGACGCCGGAGATGGTGCGGGAGATCTGCGGAAAGCGCGCCGCGCAGGGCTTTACCGTCTGGCAGAGCGAGCCCATCGGAGCGAAATTCGACCTGACGACCGGCGTGTCGCAGGCGGATATCGAAGGCCTGCGGGACTTCGATGAAAAATTCCGCCTGATCGCCGAGGCCGGTCTCGTCCACGCCAACGCCCAGTTCTTTTTCCCCTCCTCCATGGCGTCGGCGATCGAAAAGAACGGCGGCTGGAGCGAAAAGACCCTTTGCGGGACCGTCGGCGGCAAGCCAGTCGAAGCGAAGGAACCGTCGGATGCGGCGAAAGCATTTCTGCGGCGGCTGTCCCGCTACTGGGTCGCCCGCTACGGCGCCTTCCCGGTGCTCTGGACGCTGGGGCAGGAGGTGGACGACGATTTCTACTGGAACGACTCCTCCTCCCAGCCGTGGAACGCGGTCAACAACCCGTACCGATGGGTGGCCGCCTGCGTCGCGCAATACGACGCGTATCGCCATCCCCTCACGGCGCATCAGGAAAACGCGGCGCTGGTGGGCGCTTACGGCAGCGGCGCGGGGCTGACCGAAAAACGGCGGGTCTACGCAGCCACGCTGCCCTCCGCCTTCCGGGACGTGCCTGCCCATACGTTTTACGCCGCACAGTGGAGCCCTTCGCTGACGGCCGCAAGCGACCGGAGGACCGAGCGGGATTTCTGGCACAACGGGCAGGGCAAGCCGGTGATCAATTACGAGGGACGCTACTGCGGCCTCTGGACCGGGGAATTCGGCTCCCGCATGCAGGGGTGGGTCTCCTACCTCAGCGGCATGTTCGGCTACGGCTGGGGCGCGCAGGATACCTGGAGTTACCGGAATCCTTACGACGAGAATATAGACACGGACGACGGAGTGGAGACGATCACCGCCGCCCGAAAGACCGCCGCCACCTGGCGCGACGCGCTGACGTCCCCCTGCGGCGAGCAGATGGGGGCGATGCGGCGGTTTCTGGAAGACGCCGATTGGTATGACCTGAAGCCCCGCTTTGACAACCGGGCGTATTTCACGCCCGCCCCGGACGTGTTCGCCTGCTGCGCGGGCAGCCGGGACAACGCCGTGATCGTTCTGTATTTTTACTCTTTCAGCGATCCCGCGGTGGCCGAACGCCCCAACGCGAAGGGGCAGGGCGGCATTGCCACGGGCACGGTGGGGCGGCTTTCCCCGCTGGAACGGTACGTTTTCCGCTGGTTCGACCCCATTGCCGGGGCGTACATCGCGGAGGGAACCTTTACCGCTTCCCCGGAGGGAACGTGGGCCATCGGCCCCCGGCCCCGGGACACGGATCTGGCGCTGCTGATCCGGAAAACGACACCGGATGAACTGTCCGAAAAGGGAGAAACGAAATGATGAAACTGAAACGTGTGATCGCGCTGCTACTGAGCGCCGTGCTCCTGTTGGGCGCTGCCGCGCCCTTTGCCTCGGCGTCTTCCGCCTGCGCGGCCGACGAGCCCTCCGCCGCGGCGGTCAGCCTTGAACGGTTGGGCGGCGCCTTCGGCAATCTGCTGGGGCGGCTGCTGAAGCTCATCACCTTTACCGATGAATCCCGCATCCACCATGCCAAGGCCCGCGACGCGGCAGGCAAGGCAAGCGCCGCGGCGCTGTTTGACGGCGAGGCGGAGCAGTCCCTGACCGCCGAGACCTGGCGGGCGGTGGAGCTGTCCTTTGAAAGCGACAAGACCTACGCCGATCCCTTCAACGACGTGACGCTGGATCTGCAGCTGTACGGCAACGGCCGGCTTTACACCATTCCCTGCTTCTGGGACGGCGGCAACACCTGGCGGGCGCGCTTCGTCTGCCCTGCGGCAGGCGAGTGGCAGTGCAAAACCGTCTGCTCCGATGAAACCAACGCGGCCCTGCACGGCAGAACGGCCCAGGTGGACTGCGCCGAATACAGCGGCGACCTGGCCGTCTATCAGCACGGCTTTGTCACCACCCGCTACGGTGAAAAATACCTGACCTACGACGACGGCACGCCCTTCTATTATCTCGGCGACACCCACTGGCAGTTGGGCGACGAATCCTATGATATGGTGCAGACGATCTGCGACAAGCGCGTGTCGCAGGGCTTCACCGTCTTCCAGAGCCAGCCCGGTTCCTACAAGGCCAACATCATCGACGGCGTGGACGACGCCGACATGGAAGGCTTCCAGCACATTGACACGCATTTCAAGATCATTGCCGAATCCGGTCTGACCCACGCCAACACCGAATATTTCTGGCCGCTGTCCGGCATGTCGCCGCTGATCAACGCCCACGGCGGCTGGACCGAACCGAAGCTCAAGGGCATGCTGGGCACCAAGCTGGTCACCATGCCCGACCTTTCAGATGAAGCAAAAGCCTATCTGGAAAAGCTCGCCCGCTATTGGATCGCCCGTTACAGCGCCTATCCCACCATCTGGACGCTGGGCCAGGAATGCGACAACGACCCGTATCAGAACGAAAATTCCGAATGGAACGCCGTCAACAATCCCTATAAGTATCTGGCGGAATACCTGAACAAATACGATCCCTACGATCATCCCGTCACCGCCCATCAGGAGAGCACCGGCGACACCGTGGCCTACGGCAACGGTCTGGGCACCGGCGAAGTGAACATGATCTGGTATCCCGGCGCGCAGCCCTCCGCCTTCAGAAGCGTCAAGGCGCACACCATGTACGCCTCCCAGTGGCATCCGCACCTGACCAAGCGCGACGACTATATGTCCGCCCGGGACTATTGGTACAACGGTCAGGGCAAGCCGGTCGTCAATTTTGAGGGCCTGTATTGCTATCTCTGGACCAAGAACTTCGGCGCGCGGGCGCAGGCCTGGGCCTCCTATCTCACGGGCCTTTACGGCTGCTCCTGGGGCGGTCAGCCCACGTGGGCGTATCAGAACGGCTTCCAGAAGGATATCCCCTCCGACGACGGCGTGGACCTGATCACCCCCGAAGAAAAGCAGGCGGCCACCTGGCAGGACGCGCTGGAATATCCCTCCTCCTATCAGATGGGATATATGCGTTCCTTTATGGAAGAGCTGGAATGGTACAACCTGATCCCGCGCTTCAACAACTGGGCCTACTTCGTGCCCGCCTCCAACGTCTACGCCTACTGCGCCAGCAACCGGAACAATACGGAAATGGTGCTGTACTTCTACTCCTACACCGATGAGTCCGTTGCGGAACGCCTCAACACCGAAAAGAACGGCGGCGTTCTGACGGGCACCGTGGGCAGCCTCGCTCCCTGCGGCAAATACACCTATCAGTGGTTCAACCCCATCACCGGCGAATACGGCGAGAGCGGCGACTTCACCGCCTCCGTCATCGGCACCTGGTTTGCGGGCGTCCGTCCCGACGATACGGATTACGTCCTGCTGATCCGCAAAGCGGCATAAACAAGTCAAGGCTCCCCGAACGAAAACGTTCAGGGAGCCTTGTTTGCGGACGGACCGTCCGGCATTATTTGATGATTTTGAACAGCCTCGCGAAGAAGGCGATGATTTTGGCGAAGAAGGCGACGACCTTGGCGAAGAAGCCCGTTGTTCCCTTTATATCCTGTTGCCAGGCGGAGACGTCAAGGTCGTTCTCATTGACCGCCTGCGCCGGGGCCAGACTCTTGTGATTGCCCACCACCGTCAGGAACTGGGGATAGGCGGGGTTCGAGGTGACCGTCATGTCGTCCGACCAGGCGATCAGGCGAATGAAGTTGTGCAGGTCGTTTGCATGGAACGCGTGCCGCATGTTCTTAATGAACCAAGTGGTCTCCGGGAACAGGCAGGTGGAAGCGTCGATCTGCCCGTCGGGGGAAAGGTAGCGGCCAAAGCCCGCCTGCTGCCGCCCGGCGAGGTAGGAATCCGCCAGCTTCTCCGGGAAGTTTGCCACCGTGGCGCCGAAGGACTGCCAGTTGGCGTCCACCAGCTCGTCGCCAACCATCGCGCTTCTCTCGCTGACAGGGAAACCGCTGGGCTCGCCGTAGAAGGCGAGGAAGTACACGGGCACGCCCGCGTCCCTTACGCCGGTCAGCAGGTCTTCCAGATGATTCTGCACGTTGTTGTGGTATTCGGCGGCCTTGGTCAGAATGGGCGCGTATTCCGCTTTCAGCTCCGCGGTGGGGAAAATATAGTTGACATATTCGTCAAAATGGTCGCTGACGGAGGCGATATAGTTGCCGCAGATGCCGTAATAGCTGCGCAGGAAGGGGGCCAGAAAGCTGTCCTTGATCTTGTCATAGATCCGCAGCAGCAGGCTGATGGTGTCGTCGGCGCTGCCGTTCAGGTTCAGGGCGAAGAGCATGGCGTTGATGAACTTCACAAGGCTCGCGTCCATGGAGCTGAGGGTGTCGTTCTCCATCAGATAGTAATACAGCGCGTTGCCCTTCACCTTGAGGTTGCCGCTGAGAAGCGCGTCCGCATGGGGCGTGCCAAGCAGGGTGGAAGCGCTGAAAATGATCTTGGCGATATCGCCGGCGCCGTATTTATAGAGATAACAGGCGCTCAGCGACGTGCTGCCGCAGCGGGAGGACAGGATCACCTTGTCGGACCCGGTCTTTTCTTTCACCGACTGGATAAATTCATGCAGCGCATCCGCCTCGTCCAGGGGGGAATTCCTGAAATCCCAGCAGTAGCCGTAATAGTAGTTGACGGCGCCTGGCTCGGGCAGCGTCTGCGGCATATCCGCCCACAGATAGGGGCTGGTGTTTTCCGGCAGCGTTCCGTCGGGGGCTGGCCGGATCTCATCGTAGATGGGCGTCAGTTTTTCCAAAGCCAGACGGCTCCACTCGTCGTAGTTGTTGGTGAGAAACGCCTTGACGAATACCGGCGTCAGTTCTTCAATGGCCTTGTCCACCACCTCGTCCGCCATGGCCTCCGTGGGGGCATAGTGGGTGCCGTCCTCTTTCCAGACCTCTACCTCGCGCTCGCCCACAATGTTGATCACCGGCACACGGTTCGCCGCGAAGGCGCCGGCGGAGAAGGCCGGCAGCAGCATGGCGAGGGTGAACAGCAGGGCCAGAAAGACAGATAAGGATTTTTTCATGTTGTTCCTCCTTCCGTTTCCTTAAAGAAAAGCAGAAATATTGATACCGTCATTATACCATTTTTTTTACATCTGTGTCAAGAAACAAGGCGTTGACGCGTCGGCTTACGGACGGCAATCCCGCTCCTGCAGCGTGATCGCTTTCGTCTGGTGGGCAAGGATATCCGCCTTGACGTCCTTCAGGCTCCTATAGCCCGTCATACCTCCGCCGTCCCGTCCCCCGTGTTGCCGGAAAAGGAAACGGTGATATAGGCGAAGGGGTCCACCTTCGGCTGCAGCTTCACAACGGCGCATACGGCGATCATCAGGGCGATCAGCACGCCCACGATAACGGCCGCCGCCTTCAGCAGGTTCCGTTTCCGCGCCCTGCGCGCCTCGGCGTTGGCGTGCAGAATGCCCTTCTGGCGGGCGTAGGCGTTGGCCTCAATGCTGCCCGGGTCCGTGGTCTGCAGAAACACGCCGTGCCCGCAATAGGGGCAGCGCAGCATTTTGTGCTCGGCGTCGCGTTCCATGTTTCCGCCGCACTTGGGGCAGGTCAGGTCGATTTTTACCACAGCCATCTGTTTTTCCTCGGTTCTTTTGATGCTGTTCCCATTCTATCACAGTTCTGCCGGAATTGCCACCCGCCGGGAGGTGATTTTTCGGTTTTTTTGCCGGAACGGTCCCGCGGCGCGGCCTTTCCGCAGGAAACCGTTGCAAATATCCCCCGGATTGTTTATACTGGTCCTGACGCCCGCGCCAACAGGGCGCGGCAGACCGATCCGAGGAAGGGGGCCGCCTATGAGACCGCTAACGCTGCTGATCAAGCCCGCCGCGGGGCTGTGCAATATGAACTGCCGCTACTGCTTCTACCGGTCCGCCTGCGAGGGGCGGGATAACGGCGTCATGTCCCGGCGCACCGTCGACGCGCTCCTCCGGAAGGTCCGGGAATACCGCCCGTCTTCGCTCACCGTGCTGTTTCAGGGCGGCGAGCCCACGCTGGCGGGGACGGATTTTTACCGGTATTTCATCGCCGGGGTCAGGGCGGCGGTCCCCGCGCCGACGTCCTTCGGGCTGCAGACCAACGGCCTGCTGATCGACGACGAATGGGCAGATCTGTTCCGGGAACACGGTTTTCTGATCGGCCTCTCGCTGGACGGAGACCGGGCGACCAACGACCGTTACCGTCGGGATCATCGGGGCGAAAGCGTTTTTGACCGGGTGATGAACGCCGCCGGGACGCTGGAAAGGCGCGGGGTGGAGTTCAATATCCTCTCCGTGATCGACGGCGAAAACGCCGGGGATATCGAACGGACGTGGCGGTTCTTCAAAGAAAGCGGCTTTCGTTTTTTGCAGTTTATCCCCTGTCTGGAGGAGGGGAGCGGCGTTTCCCTGTCCCCACAGCGCTACGAAGCCTTCCTGAAACAGTCCTTCGACCTGTGGTACGACGACTGGCGGAAGGGCGACTATATTTCCGTCCGCCATATCGACAATTACGTCGGCATCCTGATGGGCCGCCCGCCGGAAAACTGCGCCATGTGCGGCGTGTGCGGCAGCTACTTTGTGGCGGAGGCCAACGGGGACCTTTACCCCTGCGACTTCTACTGTAAAGAGGAATACCGCGTGGGCACGGTCTTTGACGCAACCCCGTTTGCTGTCGGGGAAAAGCACCGGGCGTTCATCGAACAGTCGTATCTCATTCATGAGCGCTGCCGAAGCTGCCGCTATTATCCGCTCTGCCGGGGCGGCTGCCGGAGGGACCGGATTAACGGCCTGACGGAAAACCGTTACTGCGAAGCCTATACCCGTTTCTTCGGCTATGCCTTCGACCGGATGGCCGCCGTGGCGGAATCCCTTTCCGGCACTCTCTGAAAAACGGTTCCGTCGGAACGCGGAAAGCCTTCCCTATGGAAGACGGCGCGGACTGCGGTGGTGACGCATCCGTCTTTTCAGGCGCTTGCTTTTTTTTATGCAATCTGCTACACTGGAAAAAAACAAAGGGGATCAAGGATATGATAAAAGACCTTGTCAGACAAAGCCGCAGTTATCGCGGCTATGACGAAAGCAGAACGATTACCCGGGAGGAGCTGGCGGAACTGGTGGATTGCGCCCGGCTGGCGCCATCCAGCGTGAATATGCAGCCTTTCCGCTATTACCTTGCCTGCGAAAAGGCGCAGCTGGAGATCATTCAGCCCCTGACGGGCTGGGCCCGGGCGCTGCCGGAAAAGCATCTGCCCTATCCGGGCCACCGGCCTACGGCGTTTATCGTGATCTGCCAGGAGACCGATTGGCAGGAGAACCTCGCCCGCTTTCAGAAGGACGTGGGTATCGTCGCCCAGACCATGCTGCTGGCGGCGGCGGAAAAGGGCCTCGGCGGCATCATGATCGGCAATTTCAGCCCCGAGAAGATCTCTGCCGCGTTGGAGCTGCCCTCCCATCTGGTTCCCATGCTGATCGTTGCCTTCGGCAAGCCGGATGAAACCATCGTCCTGACGGACGCCGCACCCGGCGATGATCTCAATTACTACCGTGACGAAAACGACGTGCACTACGTCCCCAAACGGCGGCTGGAGGATATTATTCTGTAAGCCCGCGGAAAAAGGGGATTTGTAGGGATACTATCGGCGCCGCGCTTCCATCATACAGCCCGACCAATCCCTGTTTGCTGCTATCCCACAATTTTTCGTGATGAGCCGAAAAAAGGATCCCTGAACGTCAGCTTCGCGTTCAGAGATCCTTGTTGGTGCGCCCGGCATGGGCAACGACTTGGCGGTGAAAGTCCGCTACAGACTTGGCAGTAGGAACTGTTAGCCAAAGGCAAGGGTGTCCGTCGTGA